>CANHFG010000062.1 GCA_947459875.1 Ignavibacteria bacterium | reverse complement strand
GGACTGGGGACTGGGGACTGGGTACTGGGTACTGGGGACTGGGACTGGGTACTGGGTACTGGGGACTGGGGACTGGGGACTGATCGTCATTCCTGCGAAGTGTTCATACTAGGGACATAGGTAACACATGTACGGAGACATGGGTGATCGCGTCGTTGTTGCTATCGCGGGAATGACGATCAGTACCCAGTACCCAGTACCTAGTCCCCAGTACCCAGTCCCCAGTACCCCGTCCCCAGTCCCCAGTCCCCAGTACCCAGTACCCAGTACCTAGTCCCCAGTACCTAGTCCCCAGTACCCACTACCCATATCGCTGGGCATGCGCCAGTCGGCGCGGGGGGAGAGGGCAACGGAGCCGATCTTGGGTCCGTCGGGCATGCAGGAGCGTTTGAACTGGTTGCTAACGAAGCGGCTAACGAAGATCTCCAGCCAGTGGATGATCTGCTCGGCACTGTAATGTCCTTCAAACGTGCGGATACCCAGAGTGGCGATGCTGGAAAGGGGCTCGCGCAGACGCACAAAGTGGTAGAGGAAGAAGTCGTGAACCTCGTACGGACCAAGTACATCTTCTGTGCGCTGCGTGCTGTCTGCGCTTCCGTCCGATGGCAGCAGCTCGGGGGAGATCGGCGTGTCGAGAATATCTCTCAGGATGACCGCGGTTGATGACGGCATGCGCGCGGAGTGCCATTCGATCATTGACCGCACGAGCGTTTTCGGAACGCCGGCGTTGGGGTTGTACATCGACATGTGATCGGCGTTGTAGGTGCTCCATCCAAGAGCGATCTCGGACAGGTCGCCCGTGCCGACAACGATGCCGCGGTGCTTGGTGGCAAGGTCCATCAGCACCTGCGTGCGCTCGCGCGCCTGGGCGTTCTCATACGTCACGTCATGCACCGATGGGTCGTGACCGATATCGCGAAAGTGATCCATCACTGCCGTTGTGATGTTCACCACCTCATAAGGGATCTCCAGCTGGCGGCAGAGCAGCTCGGCGTTGGAGTGTGTGCGCTGCGTCGTTCCCGGCCCCGGCATGGCCACCGCAAGGATCGTATCAAGTGGACGCTTGAGGATCTCACAGGCCTGACGGCAGACCAGCAATGCCAGCGTTGAATCGAGTCCGCCCGAGACACCGATCACCAGCCGCCGAGCGTGAGAGCGCTGAAGGCGCATGGCAAGCCCCATGGACTGGATCAAGGCGATCTCATGACAGCGCTGCTCGCGGTCGATCACGTTCGATGGAACGAACGGACGCGGCACGATCGGACGCAGGATCTCGTTCTTGGTATGCTGCGCCACCGTCACATCAACCGTCATGATCCCCTCGGGAACGGTCTCCTGCGGAAACGACGTTGAACCGAGCCGCTCGCGCACACACCGCGCAAGGTCGGCGTCGGCAATGCGCATCGTGCCCTCGAGGTCGAAGCGCTCGCTTTCGACAAGGGGCTCACCACATTCGGCAATCATGCAGTGTCCGCCATAGACCGTGTCGGTGGTCGACTCGCCCGGACCCGCCGAAGCGTAGGCATAACAGGTATAGGTGCGGGCCGACTGGGAGTGCACCAGGCTGCGACGGTAGTCGGACTTACCAACGACCTCGTTACTGGCCGACAGATTCAGAATAAGTGTTGCACCGGCCCGCGCAAGACGTCCGGAAGGGGGCTCAATGCTCCAAAGATCCTCGCACAGCTCAATCCCGATGCGCACATCCGCACGCTCCGTGTCGGCCAGCACAATGTCGGTGCCAAAGGGCACGCGATGTGTGCCGATCGCCACGTGTTCACGCCGAACATGACGTCCGCTGCGGAACCAGCGTCCTTCGTAAAACTCTCCTGCATTGGGCAGAAATGTCTTTGGTACGCAGGCAACAAACGCCCCATTGCTGATGGCAACGGCAGCGTTGTAGAGGTGTCCGAGGTGAACGATCGGCGCACCGACAACGAACAGGCACGACAGGTTCTGACTGTATTGTCGGAGCTGTTCAAGCCCCTTGACAGTCGCGGCAAGAAGTGACGCGTCACGGAACATGTCGCCGCACGTGTAGCCCGTCAGACACAGCTCAGGAAGCACGGCCACTTCAGCACCATGCTTATGAGCATCTGTGACCGCCTGTTCGATCCCGGCTACATTTCGCTTCACATCACCTACGGAAACGACGGGGGCAATCGTAGCCACCCGCACGTAGCCGAGCGAGGTGATGAGCGCCGGCTTCATCGCGTGTTGGTGATAACCATCGAGATGGTACGCTCAAAAGCACCCATCGATTTGCCATCGGTGAAGATGTCTCGATCGGCCTTCTCAAGCCCCTTCTCGACCTTCTTCAGGCGGGCAGTGCCTTCGCGGGTAAGCTCAACAAGGCGCGCACGCGAGTCGGCCGGATCGGCAACGCGCCGAATGAGCTTCTCGTCTTCAAGAGCGCGTACGTTCTTCGAGAGCGTCATCACGTCTACGCCGGCGTAGTTGGCAACATGCACTTGCTTTGCAGTGCCTGTTGTGCGCTGGAGCGTCTGCACGGCAAGCAGCACATTTACCTGCAGTGGAGAAAGTCCTGCTTCGCGGTACACAGCGTCGACGTGCGCACGCCAGCGTGCCGCCGCCAGATAAAGACGAATGCCATGACCGGAGACCGCCGGTTCGGTTGGTGTTGTGGTGATTCTTTTGGGCATAGAACACAAAATTATGTGATTGTTGCGGTTTGTGACCTGTGAGGACGGATTCAAGTTCAAAAAATGATAGCGTGATTTACTTGCGGTATTTTCACGGTCATGTTTTGTTTCCCACGCGGGCACCATTCACGCCCGTCATTCGTTATAACGTGGATGAAATCTGCACTCGTTCTGCACATGCTGCTGCTGGCAGCCCTCACAGCCATTGCACAAGACGTTACAATCCGCGGAAAAGTTGTGAGCGCGGATGACACAAGCCCCCTGCCAAGCGCAACAGTGCGCTTCACGTCGATGAAGGACACCTCGATCGTACGCGGTAGTTATACCGAGCGTGACGGAACGTTCAGCATCAAGAACATGCCCGTCGGGTCATGGAAGCTTTCGATCAGCTACGTGGGCTACCAGAAGCTGGAGTCGACGCAGTTCGTGCGGGAATCCCGCTCCGACCTTGGAACATTCCGCCTGAAGCGCGACACGGTATCCGGCAAGGCTGTCGAAGTGGAGGCAACAGCCGTGCGTATGGAGGTCAAGGGCGATACGATGGACTACAACGCACAGGCCTTCAAGACGAATCCAAATGCAACGGCCGAAGACCTGGTCAAGAAGATGCCGGGCATCACGGTTGAGAACGGTACTGTTCGCGCCCAGGGCGAACAGGTACAGCGGGTAACGGTGGACGGACGCGAGTTCTTTGGCGATGATGCGCAGGCAACGCTCAAGAACCTGCCGGCTGATATGGTTGACCGCGTGCAGGTGTTCGATCGCGGAAGTGATCTTTCAATGTTCTCAGGCTTTGACGACGGCAACACATCGAAGCAGATGAACCTCGTCACACGCAAGGACCGCCGCAATGGTGCCTTCGGCAGAGTGTATGCCGGTTATGGAGATCAGGATCGTTACGCAGCCGGTGGAACCATCAACGACTTCCGTGGTATGCAGCGCATTACGGTGCTGGGCATGAGCAACAACATCAATCAGCAGAACTTCGCCTTTCAGGACATCCTCGGTATGTCCGGCGGCGGCATGGGTGGCGGCATGGGCCGCATGATGCAGCGCTACATGAGTGGCGGCGGCGCCCAGATGATGCAGCGCATGGGCGGCGGCGGTGGTGGAGGGGGCGGACCATTCTCGAGCTTCTCCAATTTCCTGGTCGGCCAGCAAGGGGGCATCACGACCACCAACGCACTGGGCATGAACTACAGTGACATGTGGGGCGAGAGGACCAATGTCTCATCGAGCTATTTCTTTAACTACGGCGACAATGATCGTACCAGCACGCTCGACCGGACGTTTGTGGCGGCACAGAACGCCGGACAGCTCTACGCGCAGCAGGACACGGCGGCATCGATCAATAGAAGTCATCGCGTCAACATGCGTATTGAGTCGTTTATTGACAGCGCCAACGTCATCGTTGTCTCTCCGCGTGTTTCGATTCAAGCCTCGAACGCCAACAGTCTTGTATCGGGGCTGACCTCGTTCCGCGACCAGGAACTGAACTCCACACTGACGGATAATGCGACCACCAGCGGCGGATATTCGGCATCGGTCTCAACGACCTACCGGCGATTGATCTCGAAGACCGGTCGGTCACTGGCTGTTTCGCTTAACGTTGATCGTAGCGACCGGTGGAATGACGGTGCGCTGGCATCGACGAACAGGTTCTTCCTCAGCGCTGATTCGGCTCTGCGATTCGATCAGCGTTCGGACGGCACCAACGACGGCACAACATTGGGGGGCCAGGTTGCCTATACGGAACCTATTGGTGAGCGCGACATGGTGCAGTTTTCCTACGAACCTTCACTCACCATGAACGGCAGCCGACGCACAACGAACGCTCTCGACAGTGCAACCGGTACGTTCAGCCTCATCGACTCGTTGCTGAGCAACACCTTCAGCAACGACTACCAGACACACCGCTTGGGAGCGCTTTACCGCTGGCGCATGGAGAACACCATCATTACCTTCGGCGGCAATTATCAGTACGCCCTGCTCACCGGCGATCAGACGTTCCCCGTCAGCAGCTCCGTTGAACGCAGCTTTCAGAACTTCTTGCCCTCGGTGCTGTTGCAGCATAAGTGGTCGGCCTCCACCAACATCCGCCTGTTCTACCGCACGAGTACCAACGCCCCCTCCATCTCTCAGCTCCAGAACGTCGTGAATAACTCGAATCCTCTGCAGCTGACGGTGGGCAACCCGAATCTGGCACAGGAGTACACGCACAACGTCAGCGCACGATTCGTCAAGGCCGACTGGCTGGTGGGACGGACGATGTTTGCCGTAGCGAACGTATCGTACACCTCCAACTTTATCGGCAACGCCAGTCAGATCGTCCTGCGCGACACGGTGCTTGATGCCGCACAACCAATCAGACTTGGCCCTGGAACGCAGATCACACGTCCAGTAAATCTCGAGGGCAACTGGAATGTGCGCAGCTTCCTGACGTACGGTTTTCCTATCTGGGGCATGAACCTGAACACGAACGCCGCACTGCTCTACTCGCGTACACCCGGCCAGATCAACTCGCAGACGAACTACGCGAACTCCACCACCGGTTCGCTCGGCTTCTTCCTCAGCAGCTCTTCGTCGGAAGATCTTGACGTGTCGATCAACTACAACGGCTCGTACACGTGGGTGAAGAACACGCTACAGACGGCGGCCGACGATAACTTCTTTACGCATCTTGCCGGGCTTCGCGTGATCTGGAACATTGGTGCGCTGGCCTGTAGCACGGACGTGAATCAGACGCTCAATGCGGGCCTCGGTACGGGCTTCAACCGCACCTTCACGGTGTGGAATGCCGGCATCGGGTACCGTTTCCTGGAGAATCGCGCCGCGGAGCTTCGGCTGACGGTGAACGACATTCTCAATCAGAATGACGCGATCAACCGGTCAGTAAACGACGTTACGATCGAAGACTCGCGCACAAATGCCTTGCGGCGCTATGCGCAACTGACGTTCAGTTATGATCTGAAGAACTTCGGCCAGGGGGCTGGCCAGGGTGGCCCGCCGCGACGCTAACGCTGCGTGTCGTTACTTGATGACGACGATCTTGAAGTTCTGATCGTCGGGTGGGTTCAACGCATCATCCGACAGGTTGTTGATCCGTATCGTGACTTCGTCGACATCCGACACCCAGGCGTGGAATGTCACAAGATCAAGCAAACCACAGTCAGCAGGAACGCCAAGTCCAACGACGTCGCCCACAGCTGCACCCGGGATAGCCGTGCCGATAACAACGTCCTGTGACGAGTTGGCAGGCACATCAGGGAAATTGACATTCTCAACGAGGACCGTTGGAAGCGTCATCTGCGTCCATGAAAGCGACGGCGACGGCACACTGGATGAGGTCAACACTCCCTTACCCACCGCAACACCTGCTGCATACTCTGCAGGCGGAGCATCAGGCCACGTATAGTTGGCGTTTGCTGTTTTGGAGATCGCTCCGCCCGAATTGATCTCAAAGAGCATCGTTCCCGAGGCGTTTTCGATCACCATAGCTGACTCGATCGGATCAGCTGCCAGACGCACGATAGCGCCCGGAGCGGCCGGATCCGATGAGTTCGCCTGCATTGCTGCATTAAGCGTCGGGAGCGATCCGTCGGCCGGCATGTCAGCATTCGTAGCGACGCGGCCCGTGCCGAACTCTCCGTAGAGCATCGCCTTTGTTTCGCTGTTGGCAATGAAGAGCCGACCATCAACCGTTCCGAGTGCGCGCTTGCCGGCCTGATAACCAAGCGCAACGTTACCGCCACCACTGGAGCCGAGTACGGTTGCCGACGACAGTGCCTGGCTACCGATCGCCGTGTTGGCCGATCCCTCCGTCATACTCTCGAGGGCACGTGTTCCCAGGGCTACGGTGGTCGACATCGCACCCGTCGTGGCGGATGACATTGCCAGATTTCCGATCGCTACATTCTCCGTACCCGTCGTGTTCGCCAACAACGCGGAGTTACCAACGGCAATGTTGTTGTCCGCGGCTGTGGTCGAGTTCATCAATGCCATCTGTCCCACCGCGACATTGCCGACGCCGTCGAGCAGATTGTAAGCGGCTTGATAACCAACAGCAATGTTCCGACGAGGATTCGTTGCCAGTTCAAGGGCGCTTGCCCCGATGGCGATGTTATCAACAGCAGTGGTAGCATCCGTTGTTCGCAGCGCACTCATTCCCAACGCGATATTGGCCGACCCCCGTGCGTTTACAAGCGCATCACGTCCAATTGCGATGCTGTTTGAGGCATCCGTGCCGCTTCGCATGGCGTTCTGTCCGATGGCGATATTCCGGCCATTACCTGTACTGAGGGAGAACAGCGCACCCTCGCCGACAGCGAGGTTCTCCGAAGAGGTTGTCACGGCATTCAATGCCTGGTTGCCGATGGCGATGCTCGAACCTGTGGAGGCAACTACCGCTACCATCGTCTCGTTACCGATCGCAATGGAGGGGACCGAAAGCGTCGTTGTACTGCGAAGTGCCTCAAAGCCCACAGCTATCACGTCCGAAGCAGACGTGAGGCTGCGCATGACGCCGGGACCCATGCCGATGTTCCTTGATGCTGTGGTGGCAAGTGCACTGCCTGCCGAGTGGCCGATCATGATGTTCGACGCACCCGTGGATATGGCACCCATCATCGCATTCTCACCGATGGCAATGTTACTTACACCCGCCGTGACGGCACGTCCGGAAGACGTACCGATGGCAACGTTCGAGCTGCC
This sequence comes from Ignavibacteria bacterium, assembly GCA_947459875.1. GTDB lineage: Bacteria > Bacteroidota > Ignavibacteria > Kapaibacteriales > Kapaibacteriaceae > UBA10438. The sequence goes on along the minus strand of CANHFG010000062.1, from coordinate 5,725 downwards.
GCCTGTAAGCGACACCAGCGTCCACGCACCCAATGCCACGTTCGAACTGGTCGCCGTTGCATTCACCATCGCGCTGTGACCCATTGCCACGTTCTCACTGCCCGTAATCCCGATAGCGGCTCTGTGTCCGACCGCGGTATTATTCGCAGCTGTCGTCAGTCCGGCATTCGACATCGCGTCGCGCCCGATGGCGACATTACCATTCATTGTCTGCACCCGCAGGGCATTGCTCCCTATGGCCGTATTGTTCTGGCCGGTCGTGATCGCGCCGCCGGCATTCGTCCCGATCAGCGTATTACTTGCCGCCCCACCTCGAATGGCCGTACCTGCAGAGGAACCTATGGCCACATTTAAGGTACCCGTGAGTGGAGTGCCGGAAACTCCGAGCATCGCATTCGATCCAATGGCCACGTTGTTGTCGCCCGAGCTGACGTTGCGGAGCGCGTTCTGTCCGATAGCAATGCTTCGTGAAGTTCCCACTGCCCCGAGCATTGCCTCGAATCCGATTGCAATGGCGTTGGTGCCCCCACCGGTACCCGAGTACGCCAGATGGCCGATAGCGATGTTCCTTGTTCCGGCGATAAAGCGCGACCCTGCAGAAGAACCAATGGCAATGTGCGCTGTAGTCGCCGTACCCGTCACCAGCGCGCCAAGCGCGCGCTGACCAATGGCGATCATGGATCCGGCCGACGTTGCCGCGAGCATGGCGAACTGTCCAACAGCGATATTGTTGGTGCTCAGTGAGAGCGCCGGTGCTGCCTGCTGACCAATTGCGATGTTTAACGAGGCGGATGTCGCACCTCCAAGTGCCCGATCTCCCAGAGCCACATTATCAGCACCGGATGTCAGCAGTGTGCCCGCAGAGCTCCCGATCGCGATGTTCTGATTGCCCGTCGTCAGTCCCCCGTTCATTGCATCGATACCGGCCGCGATGTTACGCGCCCCGGTCGTGATGGTTCGCATCGCCCGCACGCCAAGAGCGATACTCATCTGCGGGCTCGTAGAGCCACGCATGGCATCGAGGCCGACGGCGATGTTATCTGACCCTCCAGAACCGAGGGATGTTACACCGACACCGATGTTGTTACTGCCTGAGGTGAGCGTGGAACCCGCCGAATTTCCAACGATGATCAAATTCGTACTCGTCACTCCATTGGCAAGAGCCGAAAGAGCGCGATCACCGATGGCAATGTGAGAACTACCGCTTGTCATGACGGTTATCACACTCTGTCCGATGGCGATGTTCTCATCACCTGACCGGAGCGCTGGCGCAGCCAGAGAACCGATGATCATATTCCGAGAGCCTGAGAAGGAGGATGGCAGTGCCTGCTGACCGATGATCGTATTCTGATCACCGGAGGTCATTGCAAATCCCGCGGAGGTGCCGATCGCAATGTTGTTTGCTCCAGTGGTACTAAACGTCAAAGCGTCTACACCGAGAGCAATGTTGTGCTCTCCGGAACCGGCTCTGAGCATTGCACGCAATCCGATACCGATGTTTCGGCTGGTGGCGGTCGATAGTCGCATGGCCTCCGAGCCAATGGCGATATTCTCATCACCGGTCACAATTGCCCGGCCTGACGATGAGCCCAACATGATGTTGTCCTGACCCGTTGTCATCTGCCGCAGACTCTCACGGCCGATAGCAATATTGTTCAGACCATTGACAAGAGAGAAGGCCGCATCGGCACCGATACCGATGTTGTTCGTTCCATTGGTGAGCGAGAAGAGGGCGTTCTCGCCAATGGCTATGTTGTCGTCCTGATTCACCAGCGATGCCAGCGAGTTCGGTCCGATGGCAAAGTTCCGGGATCCGACAGTGAGCGATCTGGCCGCGTTGGTGCCATAGAGATGGTTGTCATTACCGGACAGAAGGTTTGTACCGGCGGACGATCCAAGAGCATAATTGCGACTCCCCTCTATGTTGTTCACCAGCGCCCGAGCGCCAATGGCAACATTGTCTGTGCCTGAAGAGCCCACGTTAAGCAGTGCCTCCTGACCAATGCCGATGTTCAACGATGAGCTGGTGACGTTGCCCATCGCTGACGGACCGATGGCAATGTTAAACCCGCTCGCACTGGTTGTGAGGTTACGCAGAGCCCCCTCTCCGATGGCGATCTGATCGTTGAGGTTCACGGCATTATCCAGCGCTCGGGCACCAATGGCGATGAGCCGCTGTCCAGCCGTTAGGTTTGGCGTGATATTGGCACCCATGAGCACAAGGTCCGACCCGCTGGTGAGAACGATCGCCGCGTTAGAACCGACGATCACGTTTCTGTCGCCTGTCAGCAGACTGCTGGCGGCACTTGTGCCGATCGCAACGACGTCATTGATCGTGGTGGCCATGCGAAGCGCACCCTCGCCCACGGCTACATTTCTCACACCTGTAGTGAGTGACAGCAGCGCCGAATGACCGATGGCTGTGCTCGGTACGGTGGCGATGGCATTCGAAAGTGCGCTTGCTCCGATCGCCACAAAGCCCGTGCCCCCGGTGATGGACGCTAGCGATCCGTACCCGATGCCGACGTTCTGCGACCCGGTGCTGACACGATCCAGGGCACTTACTCCGATGGCCACATTATCGGCACCGGAAGTAAGGCTCTGCATCGAATGATGTCCGAGACCCACCGAGTTATTCCCAGCATCCGCAACGTCATCCAGTCCGGTCATCAGTCCATAGCCAAAACCCGTGATGAAATCCGCCCGCGGCGCAAGACTTCCAATGGGCTCGTTGGGTGGCCCCGTCAGGTTGAGCTTTGTTCCAAAGATCATGGACTGCTCGGCGGCACCTGTCGACCCGAATGCATAGCCTGTCGTTGGCCAGCCATACAGCGGTGTATCATCGATGGACGTGCCGATCTCGGCAGCGCGGTTGTCCCATGTTTGGTCGAAGGCCATTACGCCGACGTTCGTGGACCATGCAAGCGTCCCCTCGCCGTCTGTGCTGGCCACCTGCAGAACAAGACGTCCCGCCCCCGGGGGCGGAGGCAGCTTCATGAACGGGTTGAAGGCAACACCGTTATACTGTGTGAGGTCGTTGGCCGCTCGGAATCCTATGTAGCGCGGGAAGTAATTTGATATCTGGTAGATGGTGGTTGCGTCGAGGGCGGTGGACCAGCCGGCGTTTACAGTGACAACATTGGCGGTGTTGCTGATGACGGTCCGGATCTGACCACGTCCAGTTCCACCCACGATACGAAGCTCTGCGCCTGCAAAGTTGAGATTTTCCGCCACCCAGTCCTTGGATCCATCGGTGAGCGTTACTGAGTTCACCGGTGCGACAACTGTCGCTACACCCGTCTCGGCTACAATCTCAATCTCATATCTCGACTGTCCGGCAACAAGCGCCGTCGTCCAGTTTGAGTTGACCGTTCCGGTGCTCGAACCGTGCGTCGTGATCCGACGGGTCTGCCCCTCACCCGGACCAGCCACAATGCGAACGATCGCGTTACGATAGGCATCCGGGAACCACGCCTTGGTATTGTCCGTGAATGCGGCGGTACCGATGGCCTGATTTGCTGTTATGGTTCCACCGGCAAAGCTTGCCCGGTCATAGAACCGTATTTCCGCAACTTCACCGAAGGCCTCAGTTGCTCCAGCGGCCGTTCCGTAGGGTCGGAAATGAACGTTGCCGTTGAAATCGATCTGCGTCATCGTCTGCGTCATCGACGTGGATCCTGCACCGGCGCGCTCGGTATCCATGATCGATGGCAGGATCGAATAGCGGACGCCCGCGCCGGCGGTTGTATACGCCGTCGTCCAGTTGGGTGTGACGGTAAGCTGTGTGGCTGTGTTTGCAGAGATTTCTCGCTGTTGCACGTTCACACCGCCGTCGGATGTGGCGATGACGCGGTAACCAACCCACTGTCCCGGCGTCCACGCCTTGGTGACGTCGGTGAGGGTATTCACACCAAAGTTCGCCGTTGCGATACCGTTGAGCACGGCATCTGCCATGTCGGCCCTGCTCGGAAGGGGCTCCTGCACCGTCAGTCGAATGCCAGGGTCGGCATTGGTCGGACTGAGCACCGTTGGTGTGGTCGTTGAAAGTGTCGCAACCTCATCTCGGGGGTCGTTCGTCGGATCTACACTTTCATCGTTGTCCTCATTGGCAACAGCGTTCACCATCAAGATGGCATCTACCGTATTAGGATTGCGCGCGCCCGTTGGAATGTTGTAGATGTCCGCCGGAGCGTTCACCTGCAGACGGGGGAACTCCAAGCCCCCTAACATGAGGAAGTTGCCGGTAGCCCTGTTCGAGAGGTAGAAGGTTGAACTTGTGGGGGCATTAAGATTGCTACCCACCGAACTACCAATGGCCACCACTTCGCGCGCACCGCTCCAGGCCGCGGCCCGGCCGAGAGCATCGGAACCAATGATCACATGATGCGGACGACTGGCGTTTGTGAACCCTCGCAGTGCACCGAACCCCACCACCGTGCTTGGGGCGATCTGACTCGGATTCCCCGCGCCTGCCGACACCACGTCTTGCATATTGGCGGCGGTAACCGTAAAACTTGCCGCAGCAAGGTTGCCGATGGCTACATCTCCCATCGTGTAATTGGCGAACTGTCCTACCGTAGCCCCAACGAATGTGGCATTCCCACCCGAAGCCATGACAGTCACAACGGAATTACCAACGAGAGTGTTGTTGATGCCAGTAACAAGTCTCATGTTGGCCACGGTAGCGCCACCGCGTCCGGCAAACAGTCCTGTCTGCAACGCCCGCGCGCCGAGAACCGTGTTACCGATCGATCGAAGGGGGTAGGTTGTGGACGTGACGGTCTGCGCGCCGATCACGGTGTTTGAGTCGGGATTAAGCGTGCCGACCGAGTGCGGGAACGTGTTCAGCGTAGCAAGGTTCGGCGAACGCAGAAAGAGATTCCTCACACTCGCCGGGAAACTGCCTGACGAGGTAAGGCTAACCAGGTTGGTCCCAACCGGGTTGATAAAGACGGCCGAAGCATGACTGAGCGTCCCATCGCTGGAGATCAGGCTACGCTGCACATTACCCGTCACGAGCTTGAGATCATTCGCATCAACCGTACCAAGCCACGACGAGCCACCACTCGGGGCCGCCCCCAGGTCTCCCGACGATGTGTACGTGCCCCCTGCCGCCGGATTACCGCCCTGCGTGTACCACAACCCCGAACTGCGAGCATACCAGCCCGGTACCGGTGGAACATCATCACTCATGCGGAAGACATCGCCGTTGCTCACCGACCCATTCGTCCACCGCAGAAGGGGCGGTGTCTGTGCACCATCCTGATACGACACGGCGTTCAGCGTAGGCTGCGTACTTGTCAGATTCAGCGAATACGACGTGGTGCTGGCCGGAATCTCGAGTGTGAGATTGGTGTTCAAAAGCGGTGTTGTGGTTATCGGAGGTGCGGTTCTATAGGGATGCCCCACAGCTAGATTTGCCTGCAGACCCCATTTCCAGGCCAGGTAGCCCTCGATATTCTGACGTGTGGCGGTGGTGATCGCGCCGTCTACGACCAAGACCTCTGCAACATTGAATGCCGAGAAGTACGACGCCGCGGTCTGCCATCCACCAAAAATTGTTCCCGGAGCGATGATGGCCGGTGTAGACGTTCCTGCGCCGGTTTGATGGCTACCATCTCGGCCAGCGAAGTATGTATTGGATCCAGACGCTCCAAACCCGGCATACATGAGTGTCCAACTACCGTCGGCAGCGTTGAATGAAGGTGAAAATCCACCACCAAAG
>CANHFG010000061.1 GCA_947459875.1 Ignavibacteria bacterium | reverse complement strand
TGACGAGTGACGAGTGACAAGTGACGAGTGACGAGTTACAAGTGACGAGTTACAAGTGACAAGTGACGAGTGACAAGTGACGAGTGACAAGTGACGAGTGACGAGTGTTCTCAGTAACTCTGTAATTCCGTAATTCCGTAATTCCGTAATTGCCTCGTCAATACGCTCTGGCAAACAACACGCGCTGAGTACTTGGCTTGCCTGTGCGGATGCAGGTGCCGGCTTCCTGCGGGTTATCGAGCGGGATGCAACGGATTGTGGCTTTGGTCTCTTCCTTGATGAGGTCTTCGGTCTCACTGGTGCCGTCCCAGTGTGCGCTCACAAAGCCCCCTGGTCCATCAAGAGTGGCGACGAATTCTTCCCACGTATCGACGCGGGTAATGTGTGAATCGCGGTAGGCCTTGGCGCGGTCGAACAGCGACGATTGGATGTTGTCGAGCAGACTAACGATGCTGTCAGCGATACCTTCCAGCGGCATGTTTTCCTTGGTGCGGGTATCACGTCGGGCTACTTCCACCGTGCCATTGGCAAGGTCGCGCGCTCCAACAGCGATACGCACGGGAATGCCGAGCTTTTCGTACTCGGCAAACTTGAAGCCCGGACGGCTCTGGTCATCCGTATCGATCTTCACACGTACACCGCGCGCGCGCAATTCGGCGGCAATAGCTGTGATGTGTGGGTCGAGTTCTGCAAGGGGCTTGGGGATCGGCACGATCACCACCTGGTGCGGTGCAAGCTTCGGCGGGATCATCAGACCTTCGTCGTCCGAATGAACCATTACCAGAGCGCCCATCAGGCGCGTGCTGACGCCCCATGAGGTTGCCCACACGTATTCAAGTGTGTTGTCCTTGGAGCTGAACTGCACATCGAAGGCCTTGGCAAAGTTCTGACCAAGAAAATGCGACGTTCCGGCCTGCAGGGCCTTGCCGTCCTGCATCAGTGCTTCAATGCAATAGGTGTCCTCGGCTCCTGCGAAGCGCTCGTTCGGCGTCTTGACGCCTTTCACCACCGGTATGGCCATCCACTCTTCGGCAAAGGTTGCGTACACGTCCAGCATCTTCCGTGTTTCGTCGATGGCCTCTTCACGAGTTGCATGGGCTGTATGACCTTCCTGCCAGAGGAACTCGGCAGTACGAAGGAATAGGCGCGTGCGCATTTCCCAGCGCACAACATTCGCCCATTGGTTGATGAGAAGGGGCAGATCACGATACGACTGGATCCAGTCACGGTAGGTGTTCCAGATGATCGTCTCCGAGGTCGGGCGCACGATCAGCTCTTCCTCCAGGCGTGCGTCTGGGTCGACAACGACGCCGCTACCATCTTCGGCATTCTTCAACCGATAATGCGTCACAACGGCGCATTCCTTTGCGAAACCCTCAACATGAGCGGCCTCCTTGCTCAGGAAGCTCTTCGGAATAAACAGCGGGAAGTAGGCGTTTACGTGACCCGTATCCTTGAACATCCTGTCAAGCGTATCACGCATGTTCTCCCAGATGGCAAAACCATACGGTTTGATGACCATACAGCCTTTGACGGCTGAATAGTCAGCCAGCCCGGCCTTGCGTACAAGGTCAATGTACCACTGAGAATAATCGTCTGCCCGGGAGGTGATTTCTTTGCTCATAAGAAGAGCAAGTTAAGAGTTACGGAGGTACGGAGGTACGGAGGTACGTATCCATGGTCACTCGTCACAGACGGGCGAGACTGCGTCTCGCCCCTACACGTGATTCGTCCTACCGTTTTCCCTCAAACAGATATACCAGCTGTCCATCGGGTGAGACATAGATGGCATTGCGTGGCAGCGAGTCCGGACCCGGGATGATCTCTGCTGCTTCGAGACCTTGCTCGCGCAATCGATTGATGCGATTGAGCATATCAGGCATGAAGTACGTCAGCGCCAGAGACGGAATGTCTTTGCCTTCATGAATACCCAGCTCGGTAAATCCGCTGGTCAGGTATGCAAACGGATAGGGCGTGGTGCTTTCTCGGTTGATCTTGAATCCGAGCTTTATCCACCATGGCTGCTCTTTGGCCAGCGTGTCTATGGCCGTGCTGAGCTCGGTGAGCTTTCCGCAGACGGGGTTAAGCTCTGACGTGGAGCGTACTTCATTTTCGATGCGCCGATCACGGATTGTGATGAAGACGCTGCTGGGTGATCTTAGACGGAGTTCGCGTGTTGAGCCCCCTTCGGCATCGGCCTCGAGGCGATACCCCATGGCAAGGAGGTTCCGTTTCGTGGCATCCAGGTCATCGACGCGGAAGATGACCATTGGAGAGGGTTGTGATTTCTTCACCAGCGTTATGATCAGCTGACCATCGGAAAGCGTCAGCGCGGAATCGACGCGGTCACCCGGACGTCTGATTGGTGAGAAACCCAGGCGAGCCCACCAGGTCAGAGATTCGAGGAGGTCGCGACTTGCCAGTTCGATACGAGAGGCCGATCCCAGCTCGATGCCTCCGCCTGTGGTCTGGGCAGCCAATGGCTGCGTAACCATGGTGAGAAGAATTGCGGTCAGTACGTGAATCGATTTCATGCTGTGTCTCCGGAGAACAACGTCGGTTCAGGACCCGGCCGCACGACGCCCATGTGCTGATAGGCAAGGGGCGTGGCAATGCGGCCTCGAGGAGTTCTCTGCAAAAATCCCTGTTGAATGAGAAACGGTTCGTAGACTTCTTCAAGAGTGCCGGCGTCCTCCCCCACGGCAACGGCAAGGGTGGAGATCCCAACGGGGCCACCTGAGAATTTCTCGATCAGTGCCGAGATGACGCGCGCATCCATCTCGTCAAGGCCAAACTCGTCCACCTCAAGTGCTTCAAGGGCCATGCGTGCCACCTCGCGGGTGATGATGCCAGCTGCCTTGACGTCGGCAAAGTCGCGCGTGCGGCGCAGCAGGCGGTTTGCGATGCGTGGCGTGCCACGTGCACGACGCGCCAGCTCGCGGGCTCCGTCGGCCTCTATGCGTGCTCCGAGCAGGTCGGCGCTGCGCTCGATCACAAGCGTGAGGTCTGCAGCGTCGTAATAATCGAGTCTGTTGGTGATCCCGAAGCGCGACCGTAGAGGGGCTGTCAAAAGCCCCTGGCGGGTTGTTGCGCCCACGAGGGTAAAGCGGGGAATGGAAAGCTGCACCGAACGTGCCGCCGGTCCTGAGTCGATCATGATGTCGAGCCGGAAATCTTCCATTGCCGAGTAGAGGTACTCTTCAACCACCGGAGAAAGGCGGTGGATCTCGTCGATGAACAGGATGTCGTTCTCATCGAGGCTCGTCAGCAGTCCGGCAAGGTCTCCCGGCTTTTCCAGCACCGGACCCGAGGTGATCTTGATCTGGGCTCGCATCTCACGCGCGATGATGTGCGATAGTGTCGTCTTTCCCAAGCCCGGAGGGCCGGTCAGAAGCACGTGATCCAGCGACTCGTCTCGCCCCCTTGCAGCAGCGATAAACACCTTCAGGTTGTCGACGATCTTTCGCTGACCCGTAAAGTCATCAAAGGACAACGGACGCAGCGATGCGTCCACGTCGTCCTCACGACGCGCCGGATCGGTAGAAATGTTCGGCCGAGACATGGCCAAAGTTACGAAAGGACGTCCCGTGCAACGTCCCGCTCGGCGTCCCTATTTATTGCCGTACATCGTGCCGAGTCCTACTGCCACGATGCCATCGTAACCGCCGTAGTCGAGTTCGCGGTAGTAGGCGAAGGCGATGAAGGTGTTGTTCGCCATGGCGGTATTGCCTTCGAACTCCTCGTAGGTGACATCGAGGGCCTCACCGGAATCAGCGCTGAGGCGGCCTCCGGCGTAGAGGTAGTTGTGTCTGCCACGGCGTATCCACTGGCGCAGGCGATAAAGTCTATTTTCTTCGTCGAAGTACATCATCCAGTTTCGGTCTGGACGCCAGTTATTGAACGAGCCCGATACGAAGATGTCTTCCTGGCTCGCGCGACCCGGAGTTGGGTCGAGCAGAAATTCGATGGGGATGAACTCATCATTCGCACCCGAAACAGCGCGCGAGATCATCGCTCCATCGTCGGCCCGTTCTGTGAACATACCATTGCGGCGGATGTCGGAAAGGCCGATCGGTATGGGCTGACCAGTAGAAGGGAACCGTCCGGGATTGGTCAGGTCGAGCACGCGATACTCGTTCTGTGCCGGAATCCTCGACAGGCGGAAGATCTTGCCACCTTGCACCATGCCAAGCACGTCTGCGCCGATAACACCGGGATTGCGTACCGAACGAAGCCGCTCGGAAGCAATGAAAGGGTCGAACCAGCGATGATTCCTGTAGAGCACAACCGTATGAAGATTGTTCGTCAGCAGGCGCGCCGTCAGGTCCTGCACAAGAGTCTCGATGGTGTAGGCTGTGCCGCTGACGCGGTAGCGGGGCTCGTAGAAATCCGACATGAAGTTCATGCGGATGGTCGCGCGTGTGTCGACGGCGAAGAAGCGCGTCTCACCCAGCAGCGAATCGGTCTCAACGTCGTGGATGCGAACAAGCCAGTTCCCGGAAAATCGGATGCTCGTCTGCTGATTCGGGAGCGTGAACATCCCGCGGTATCTCGAATAACTCGATCGCTCCGGGGCCAGCTTCCAGTCGATGACACTCGTCCGGTTGTTGACGTCGGTCAGAAAGCTCCCCTCATCGGGCGTCCAGTCTGCGGTGCAGTGGATAATGCGGGCATAGACGTTCGGGATGGCCGAAGAGGAAACATCGAATTCGACGGTGACCGAAGATGATCCAAGGTCGCCGGATTTTTCGGCATTGAGAATCACCACCGGGGGGAGCCCTTCGTTGGTTCCGCCGTAGGCACGGATCATTCGAAGGACTACGTCCGATGCCTGCGCCTCAGTGCCAAGCAGCAGCAGGCAGACCGTGGCAGCAAGCAGCCGTATCATCCACGGCGCGCCTTCATCACTTCGCGCTGACGTAGTCGGATCTCGCGGCGCATGGCAGCTTCTTCGTAGCGGAGCTTTTCCTCGTCAGACTGCGGCTCGACGGGTGGTGCCGGAAGGGGCTTGCCATACTGATCAATGGCCACGAAGGTCAAATAGGCCTCAGACGTGCGCGTACGCGTGTTGTGCAGTGGATCCTCACGTTCAACCTGCACGAAGATCTCCATCGACGTCTTGAACGACCGTGTGAGCATGGCCGTGATGTGCACGACGTGCCCAAGCTTGATCGGCTCATTGAAGTTGATCTCGTCAACCGATGCCGTGACGCATACCTTGCCGCTGTGACGCATGGCACTCAACGCGGCCGCAATATCGATCCAGTGCATCAATCGGCCCCCTAACAGGTTGCCGAGATAGTTCGTGTCGTTCGGTAGTACAAGCTCCGTCATCACAACGGTGCTTTCGGTTGGGGTTTTCATGGGAGTCCTCGTTCTAGGCGGTCAACGACGTCTTTCTGCTGCGGTTGTTTGACGCTGCGCCGATAAGCGGCGATCGCCGTGCGTGCTTCGTCGCTGCGCTTCATGTCCGCCAGCAGCTGAATCTTGGTCACCAGAGCCGGCTCAAACCACTTGCTGTCAGGGTATTCATCAATGATGGCCTCCAGCTGGATGACGGCCGCCCGACGCGCAAACGTGCGCTGATAATGTTCCGAGGCGAGCCAGTACTTTTCGGCAAGCCGGTCGCGCAGATCCCGTATGCGCTTGGTCGACTCCAGTGCGAGCGAGTCCCGCATGAACATGGACTGAAAGTCCGTATACGCCAGAATGGCCTTGCGCGTGTTTTCCTGATCTCTGTCCGCCGGCAGAGCGATCTTGTCGTAGCAGAGTGCGGACTTGTACATGGCATCTCTGACAAACTCACTCGAAGGATACGAGCGACGCAGCTGATTGTAGTTGAATGCGGCCATGATGTATTCGCTGCGCTCGAAGTTGATCTCGGCCAGATAGAACTGCGCATCATCGGCATACTGCGAAGCCGGATACTGAAGCTTGATCACGTCAAACTTGGTCTGCGCCTCAAGCCAGTTGCCCTCGTCATAAGCGGCCTTGCCCTCGCTGAATATCTCGTCGACTGTCTTGGCTTTCTTCGCATTTTCTGATGCAGAACAAGCCGCGAGCACGAGTGCCAGTGCCAAAAACGAAAAGTGAATCACGCGATGCATGGACGAAGTTACGAATGACGAGTGACGAGTGACGAGTGACGAGTGACCAGTGACGAGTGACGAGTGACGAGTGGTAACTCCGTAATTCCGTAATTCCGTAATTCCGTAATTCCGTAATTCTCTTCTCAATATCCCATGCTTGCCAGCTGCGCCCTGTCATTACGCCAGTCATGCCGCACCTTCACATAGAGCTCGAGGTAGACTGGGTGTCCGAGGTACTCCTCGATGGTGGCCCTGGCTGTTGTGCCGATCTTCTTCAGGGCAGCCCCTTTAGCGCCGATGATAATAGCCTTCTGATTCTCCCGCTCTACTATCACGTCGGCCGAGATATACCATTTGCCTTCTTCATTTTCCTTGAACTCGGTGATCATCACTTCGGTGGCGTAGGGAACCTCTTCGGAAAACTGCTTGAAGACCGATTCTCGGATAAACTCGCTCACGAAGAAACGGTCTGTTTGGTCCGACGCGATATCTGCATCAAAGGCGAAAGGGGCTTCGGGGGCAAGCTCACGCAGCATCTTCAAAAGCTCGTCGACCCACTTGTTTTCTTTGGCAGAGATGGCAATGGCCTTGGTGAAGAGACCGCTCAGGCGGGCCTCTTCCATCAGCGGGAGGGCTTCTTTGCGGATGCCAACGGCGTCCATCTTATTGAGCACAAGCACGGTCGGACGTTTGCGCTTCGTCAGCTCCTGGCTCCACATCGGGTCGAGCACGGTACCACGCTCAATGGCCTTCTTCGCGTCTACCACCACGCAGATGATGTCGGATTCATCCAATGCCTCATCGACAAAGCCCATCATCGAGCGCTGGAGCTTGTAGCGCGGCTTGAGCATTCCCGGTGTATCGAGAAAGATCAGCTGCGTGTCTTCCGTGGTATCGATACCGAGGATCCGCCGACGCGTCGTCTGCGGCTTGGCCGTGACGATGCTCAGGTGCATCTCAAGGATTGCATTCAGCAGCGTCGACTTTCCGCTATTCGGACGTCCGACGATGGCTACCGTCGCGCAGCGCGTCACGCTGCCTCTTTCGATGCGGGCTCGAACGTCACACCTGGATGATCAGACACCCAGCCGCGCTCGCGCTCAAGTATGTCACGCACGGCAGGCTTGAGAAACGTATCCTCCGGCACAAGCGTACACAGTGCGCGGGCAAGGATCACCGCGGCCGCCTCAAAGGGCATGGACCGGTTGATGATGATCAGCCGACGTTCCCGCACCACGCAGGCACCGCCACGAAACGCCCCCTGCTCACGGCGGACCGTGTATTCGAGAGAGTTGGCCAGGGCCGTGAGTTCTTCCAATAGTTTCTCAGCTTTCATCAGTTGCAGGCGAATTGGGGTTGTGAAGGGGCTGCAAAGCTCCAAGCGCGACGATCGTAACGGACGCCAGCATGGAGAGTGCAACAAACACGTTGACGAGGGTGCTGGAAAACCGACCCAAAAAGACACGCATGATCTCTTCCGGCGCGGCAAGCGGCAAGCCCGTCGTTTTGTCAAAATACATCCACAGTTGGTAGTCTTCCGAGGCAACGTAGGCCTGCACCGGGAGAATGAGCACGAACAGAATGGCAGACATCAGAAGCCAGCCGTGACGTCGGAAGTGCTTCCGCAACGTGATCATCGATCCGATGCCACCAAACGTGGCAGCAGCCCACGACCAGCCCGTCCAGCCCCCAAGGAGCGTGTAAAGCCATACTGTCTGCAATCGCGCTGCTTCGGAAAGTGACGGATTCCACTCAAGCGTTCCCGGAACAAACACGCTGTAGCCGACAACCATGCGGGCCACGCCGCCACCGATCCAGATCACGCCACCGATGAGAAGGAAGAGCAGGAAGAACTTCGTTGATCGCGAAAGCATACGGCGAAGATAAACCTACCGGACTTCCCAATACAGCTTCTTGCGAAGATCATCGATCCATTCGCGTTCGAGGCGCTGACGTTTTTCCATGAGTGCCAGCTGTTCGAGTTGCTTGTAATCGCTTGCCACCGTGGGGGTATGAGCAGCGACCAGGCGTTTGCGGTAGAGGATGTGATAGCCCGGCTTTGTGGGGTCAGCCGCATACGGCAGAGGGTCGGAGACGCCGCCATCGGGCAGGGACGTGATGATGCCGCGCATCTCTCCGGGAAGGCGCTCCAGTTCGACAAGCCCCATTGCGCCGCCAAAGCCCTGTGTTTCGCGCTCATCGCTACTCTTGCGGGCAAGTTCCTCGAAATCCTCACCGGCGGCAACGCGTGCTTTCAAGGCAAGAAGATCATCCTGGGCAACCTTGCGGTCTTTGTCGCTCTGGCCGACCTTGATAAGGATATGCCGGCTGGTGATGGACGTTGATGTTTTGGCAATGAGCTGAATGATGTGCCAGCCGAAAGGCGATTCAACGGGCTGGGATATCTCGTTCGGTTCGAGGGCAAAGGCGGCGGCTTCGAACGTCGGCACGAACTTGCCCTTGTCTACCGTGCCGAGATCGCCACCGTTAGCCGCCGAGGCAACATCACCGGAATGCCGACGGGCAAAGTCGCTGAAAGAGCCGCCAGCCACGATCGAGTCGCGGATGCGCACCGCCAGCAGCTGTGCCTGCTTGTTGTCCTCGTCCGAGGCCTTCACGTACTTGACGATATGATACAGGTCCACACGGTCCGGAACGGGAGGAATCGAGTCTTTGTAGCGCGCGTAGAATGTCTCGACGTCTGTGCGACTGACCTTTATGTCGGTAAACATCTTCTGCTGAATTCGTTCCACGTAGAGGCGCTTGCGGATCTCCTCGCGGAAGTCTTTCTTGATCTTGCTGATGCTCATTCCATAGACATCTTCGATGCGCTTCTCCGAGCCGAACTGCTGCACGAGCATCTGGATCTGATAGTCCATGCGAGAGGAGATGTCCTCGTCGGTGATCTCGATCGTCGTGTCTTCCTGAGCCTTGGTCAGCACAAGCTTCTCGTTGATCAGTTGATCCAGGATCGCCTTTCTCAGGTCCGGGTCCTTGCGGTTGATCCGTGGGTCTCGCTGCGCCATGGCCTCGACCTGCCCGGTGATGTCGGACTGGAGGATGATCTCCCGACCGACCACCGCAACGATCCCTTCCATCGCGTCCTGGGCGGGCACTGCCACGCCCCCTGCCAGAAGCAGCAGAGCGAAAAGGAGTATCTGACGTCCCGGAACGATCATGGTCACTTGGAGCCGGCTTTCTGTGAAGAGGCCGACCAGATCTTGTCGATGTTGGAGGTGTTATACACCACGGCATGCTTTGCGCGCACGCCTGAGAGCCAATTCTCGGTCAGGCGCTTCTGCAGAGCGTCCTGGTAGGCAGGAGCGAGCTCAGAGATGGCCGATTCAAACGACTTCTGCTGGGGCGGCACAATTGCGTCGAGGCGGATGAACGACCAGCCGGCTTCGAGCTTGACCGGACCGATGGTCTGTCCAACCTTTGTGTCTGCCGTGATCTGCTGAGCGGCCTTGGATGTCTTTGGGGAGACCGCAAGATTCTTGCCTCGCTGGTCTCGCATTCCGTCGCGCTGCGTGTAGGCTGCCGCTATGTCGGCCAGGTCTTTACCGGAGGCAAGGTCTGCCTTTACAACAGCAAGAAGAGAATCCGTAAGAACATAAACTTCAGTAAAATCATACTTCTTCTCGGTCATCCAGCGCGTCGGGTTCGCATCGTAGAACGCACGGGCGTCAACGGTATCGAACTTCAGCTTGCTCCATACTTCTTTCTCTTCGACCTTGAACAGCAGAATGCCATCGTTGAACTCTTGCATGAGGGCGGCAAAGTCCGGGTATCTCTCTTCCAGACGTGCCGTTGCCTTCTCGAGAACGATCGGGTCGGCCAGTTTGTTCATCGCCCTGTCAAATCCTGCACGGTTGAGTGTGAATCCGCGCATGTCGACGCGCCGGCGCAGCGTGTCGGAAAACTGTCGCACTGTCAGAGAGGCATCGGGCAGACGGAATACCACACGGTCGAGAAGCCCATCGGAGATCGAACGGGTCCAGGCCGTGTCCTGTGTGTTCTTGGTGGTATCGATCGACCGAAGTAGTTCCGACAGAACGGCCTCATCCCATCCGGCATTCATGGTCTTGCGCACCGAGTCGAGCACCATGCGCTTGTCTTCTTCGTAGTAGAGTCGGCGGTATGTACGCTTTGCCGCATCATACTCGGCAAGCGAATCGGGTATCCGCGACGAGTCACGGATAATGATGTGCGTTCCGAAGATGGTCTTGATCTTACCGGAGATCTGCGCGTCGCGAAGGGCGAAGATGGCGTCCTCAAAGGGCTTTACCAGACGCGAGCCGTTATTCTCCATACCTGAAGAGCGGGAGTACGCACCGCCAAGGTAGCCACCCTTGGCCGACGAGGTCTTGTCGTCCGAATACATACGTGCCAGGTCAGCAAACGCGTCTCCCGATGGCGTAACGCCGCGTTGTGTAAGTGCGGTGTTCTGCTGGGATGGCTTCATGGCAAGGATCGACAGCACGGTATCGGCAAAGCGATCGGTTGCCGCCGTGTCGCGCGTATCATTCGGCGTTAGCAGGATATGGCGGAATTTCACACTGACGCGCGGTGCACGCTGGTGCACCTTGACGATGAAGAATCCATAGCGCGACGCGAGGGGGCGATCACAGACGGCACCCACCGGAAGCGTGTAGGCGGCATCTTCGACGATCTTGATGATAGAGCCGCCGCTGATCCACGGCAGACGTCCACCATTGGCAGCTGTCTCCTTATCGTTCGAGGAGTCACGGGCGATCTTTTCAAAGTCGGCGCCGGCCTTGATCTGCGCGATCAGGCGCTCGGCCTTCAGGCGGCTTGCTGCCGAGTCCCAGCCGCGCGTGGACTGTTCAGGGACAGCGCAGAGGATCACGCCGATCTCGATCTCGGTCAGTCTGCGTCCGGAGAGTTCCTTGATGCGACTCTCGGCAACGGCCTTGTCGAAGTAGAATGTTTCCGACAGCAGGCGCCGGTTGTTCAGCAGATCCACGCGCACGGCGGAATCGTTGGCAAGCCCCCTGTCACGCGCATCGGCAACCTTCAGACGGTAGTTGACGTAGAGTCGCAGAAAGTCCAGTGCAGTATCGCGTGGTACGCTTGCCAGCCTCGTGTCGCGTCGGGTGAGGTTCTTCTGAAAGGCCCGTTCGACCTCGCCAAGCCGCACCGATTCAGTGCCGACGGTGGCAAGTACCGTCTGAGGGTCGAACGTTGCTTGTGGAGCAACGACGGCTTTGGACGACGTTTTCTTTGCCGCTGCAGATTTCTTCTGGGCAACGGTTGGAGCGGTAAGGAGCGCAAGCAGAAGGAGCACGAACATGCTCCGAATGGATGACGTCATGGCAAGAGGCAACATGAAGTTCATGAAAGAGGGAAGAAAAATGAGGACCGTCCAGACGACGGGACTGCAAAAATAGTTAGTTGCCGAGCTTGGAACCTACGCGCCAGACGTCTCCAGCGCCCATGGTCAAAAGAATATCTCCAGGCTGAAGGAGCCCCTTGAGCAGCTCTGAAACGTCATCGAGACGTTCGGCATAGTGAACGTGACGGTGTCCGGCGTCGCGGGCCGCGTCGGCGATGATTCGACCGCTGACGCCATCGATGGGCTGCTCCCGGGCGGCATAGACGTCTGTCAGGATGATCACGTCGGCATTGTCAAATGACGTGGCAAACTCCCGGTAGAAGTCGCGCGTACGGGTGTAGGTATGGGGCTGAAAAACGGCCACAATACGCCGGTTCCACCCCTTGCGGGCTGCCTCCAGGGTGGCCAGGATCTCCGTCGGATGGTGCGCGTAGTCGTCGATCACCAGCACGCCCCCTTGCGTCTCACCCTTGATCTCGAATCGGCGATACACCCCGCCAAACTCGGCCAGGGCCTGACGGATAACTTCAGCCGAAACGCCGCACTGCAGCGCAACGCCGCAGGCGGCCAGTGAGTTGAGAACATTGTGTTCACCCGGGACGTTCAGGACTATGCGGCCAAGGGGCTCACCGCGATAGGTAAGGTCGTATGAGCTACTGCGCTCGCTGTAGCTGATGTTGCTGGCACGGACGTCGCATTGCGGAGTAGTACCGTAGGTGATGATCACCCGTTTGATGTCTGGCATCACGTCGCGAACGCCGGGATCGTCCAGGCACACAAGAGCAGCCCCATAAAAAGGAACCTTGTTGGTGAACTCCGTGAATGCCCCCTTGATATCGTCGAGATCACTGTAGATGTCGAGATGGTCGGCCTCAATATTGGTCACCACCGCAATGGTGGGCAGAAGCTGCAGAAACGACCGGTCATATTCATCGGCCTCGAGGACGATCCAGTCGCCCGATCCCAGGCGCGCGTTCGAACCGCCCAGGCCTGTAAGACGTCCGCCAACGATCACGGTCGGGTCCAGCCCGGCCTTCATCATCACCAGGCCACACATCGACGTGGTCGTGGTCTTGCCATGCGTGCCGGCAATGGCAAGCGTGTACTTCAACCGGGAAACCTCACTGAGCATCTCCGCCCTGCGGATGACGGGAATCTTTCGCTCCAGTGCAGCCGCCGTCTCGGGGTTCTCACCGGGCCTGACGGCCGAAGAATAGACGACGACCTCCGCCCCTTCAATGTTCTCGGCTCGATGCCCGATGAACACTCTCGCCCCCTTGCTCACCAGATGCTCGGTCGTCGCACTCTGCGCCAGGTCCGAGCCACTCACGGAGAACCCCTGCGAAAGGAGGATCTCAGCTATGCCGCTCATTCCGGAGCCGCCAATGCCTACAAAGTGAATGTGCTGAATGGAAGAGAAAGTCATGGGAGAAGTTACGGAAGGACAGGGGACTGGGGACGGGGGACGGGGACTGGGTACTGGGTACTGGGTACTGGGTACTGGGTACTAGGTACTGGGTACTAGGTACTGGGTACTGGGTACGATGAAGATGTCACGTTTGTCTGCAGTTACAGCACAAAGCTGGTATGAACGAACCAGACCATATCTACGCAACCCTTTCAACTTCGCAGCTGCAAAAGCTATCCGTAGACTTTTCACGAGCTGTTCGAAGATTGTTTCTCAACCTCGTGCGTTCTTCGCCGGACGAAAGATCCGCCTGCGTGCAGCTCTATCGAGCTGGCTCGTCTGTCGGTGCCAATGTTCGTGAAGCGAAGTACGCCGAGTCTCCAAAGGACTTCATCCACAAACTCAAGATCGCTGAAAAGGAACTTGGAGAATTCTACTACTGGCTCGGATTTCTCTGCTCCAGACCATCGGTGATTGACCAAGAAGCTCG
>CANHFG010000060.1 GCA_947459875.1 Ignavibacteria bacterium | reverse complement strand
CCCAGTACCCAGTACCCAGTACCCAGTACCCAGTACCCAGTACCCAGTCCCCAGTACCCAGTACCCAGTACCCAGTACCTTATTCCCCGCCTCTCCTTATATTTGCGCTCCCGGTTCGGTAGCTCAGTTGGTAGAGCAATGGACTGAAAATCCATGTGTCGGGGGTTCAACTCCCTCCCGAACCACGTTATGAGGCGCCCCTTGGGCCGATTCTCAAAAAATTAGACCCTCTGAAACTCATTGTTTTCAGAGGGTCTTTTTTTTGCTTGGTTATGCGCCGCTGCCTCATTGGATAACTGGATTTCCTGTCAGACATCGGCGGACTGACCAGGTTTAGCAGTTCGTGAGCACTGGATCATTGTTAGCCCCAGCTGCATACCTCATAGATCCTTCGCGTTCATGCCAAGAAACACATCAAAGGGGATGCCCCCTTCGCCAACCAAGATTGTGGTGGCATCAGGAAAGCGGTTCACGAATGCTGCGAGACCGCGCTGATGATGCGATGGTGAGGTAGATACCTCAATCGCAACGGTCTTCGTCGGCGAGTGCAGGACGTAGTCAACTTCGTCGTTGCCATCGCGCCACCACGACAGGGTAAATAGCGTTCCCTGCACAGCAGAGCGCAGATGTCCTCCCACGAGACTTTCATAACAGCGACCTCTATCTGCTGGACTCATTTCGTAGTGCCAGGGGGCACCGCATGCCGTGGCGATCGCATTGGTGAACACCTGCATCTTGGGGCTAGACCGACGCTTCATAACGGCACGTGTGTACTTCGAAAGTGCGCACAGCAGGCCGGCCTCCTCGAACATTTGTAAGTAGTGGACCAGGGTTGAGGTGTTTCCGGCATCGGGAAGTTCGCCAATCATCTTCGTATAGGATATCTCACGTCCACTAGTTCGAGCTCCCACCTTCAATGTATCGCGCAGGAGAAACGGCTTGTCGATGCGCTGGCGCTGCAACATGTCCTTCAGCACAACAGGTTCGATGATACTGTCCTGCATGTACGCCAGCCATCGGGCATGATCGTGTTGAAAGGGGGCTGACCCTGGGTATCCCCCGTAGATCGCATAGGTCTCAAGGTCCCAGCCGAAAGCGTCGTGCATTTCCGAGAAGGACCATGGCATTACATGAATGCGCTCAAAACGTCCGGCGAGACTCTCGCGCAGGCCGTGGTTGAGCAGTACAACCGACGAGCCAAGGATGATAACTCGGATGTCTCGTTTATGCCACGTGTCCTCATCCCAGTAGCGCTTTACCTGATCGCTCCATAATGGCACCTTTTGAATTTCATCAAGTACGAGCACGGCCGTGCCCTGGGCTTGCTGAGCCAGTGAGCGCGCCTCCAGCCAGGCACCGCCTATCCAGCCCGGCTCATCAGCGAGGATACCGTCGGCCGTACGATACACGACTGGGGCCTGTGCACCATCCAGTGCCTGCCGAACGATGGTCGTTTTACCCACTTGCCGGGGTCCGGTGATGGCAAGGATCGTTGAACGGGGCTCCTGCAGACGTTGCTGAACCTGCCTAACATGCTGACGTACAAAGGGTTGCATGGCGCAATATAGAAATACGCACTACGCTGCGCAAAATTCCGCAGTAAGCTGCGTATTTGATGGATGGCGTCCACCGAGTGTCTGTTTCTCGGCTCGCAGTGTGCATGTAAATCATGTTATTTTCATCATGATGTGGCGTTATTTCTGTATCCCGTTGTGGTTGCTCCTTGGCCTCGGTTGCTCCGGCATACAGGCGCCAAAGGAACGCATCCTTCGCACCAGCACTTCCTACGAGAAGGACCTCACTCAACTGCGGGAATATCTTGGTATCATGCCCGTTGATGTGGTTGTTGAGGGTTATCGACCAGCGTCCGACGATATTCTGAGCGTTGAGTATTCCTCGGATTCCGTCGAAGCAACGATCAAGCAGGTCGCGATCGCGCACTTGACGCCCGAGTACACGGAACTGCGATCCTGGACGAGTGCTGAGGGTACCAGCATACGCATTCCCACAAAGAACGTAACGCGCATTCACGCACAAGGCGAACGGCCATATATGCCATCGAAATGGCCATATGGATCAATTGCTCTATCAACTCTGCTTGTAATTCTGGGAATCGTGTTTGTCGGACTTGAAGGGAAGGCCTTTGATAAAAACAGCGGCTGCGGAGGCGGATGTCTTTTCCTTGGTGTCATGCTTGGAGCTGCTGCGCTGTTGATCCTCGGTATTCCATTTCTTTCGGGGAATGAACCCACCATGACATTTGAGCAGATCTCGAAGATCTTCATCATACAGTAGCGGTTTCGTCACCGTGGCATTCTACAAACATGAATGCCACGCATTCTCAAAACTCGAGACCGATGTGTTTCGTGCAAGACAACAAAAAAGCCCCGGAGCGCTATGCTCAGGGGCCTGGTTGCTGACGAATTCGTCAACCGCGCGTTACGGACATGTCTCGCAAGGAGCGCACGCTGTTTCGCACGTTGTGTTGCTGCTGCTGTAAAGGCTGACGCCGGCAACGGCCAGCGAGAGAACAACGACAACAGCAAGGATAATGCGTGATGGTTTCATAGGACCTCCGTTAGTTCTTCGTGGAATCGAAGGCAAGTTTACGCCAAGAACACGTAGATGACCAAGCAACGGCGTCGAAGGGGAGAGAATGAGCATTCCCACCATAGAGTCGACTTTGACAAGGCACGATTCAAGGTATGCCGAATCTGAAAAGGGACGTGTGACCAGTCCTAGCGCACCATCACGATGAAACGACGAACCTGACCTTTCGGTGTCGTCGCCACAACAATGATCGTTCGTTCAGAACATGTTCGAAGAAGGGGCTGACCTTCACGGACAATGACATCACGTGCTAGTTCGTTGCCGAGAAGGTCGTAGGCAACAATGCGGGTTTCGACGGGCAGATCGGATGCGAGATCTGCTGCGCTCACCGAGGTTGTACGTTCAGTGGTAAAGGAACGAACCTCTGACCAGTCGCCGACATCATGCCCCCTGATCACGCGAACGTGCCACCAGTATGTTGTCCCTTGTCGGAGACTCTCAAGACGCGTCTGGTCTGCTTCGGTTCGGAAGAACACAGGATCTTCATCGAAGTATGGCGAGGTTGAGAGTTCAACTTCATACTCATCGGCACCAACGGCTCTGGTCCAGTCAAGACGAGGAGATGTGCTAACGTCGATAGCGTTCGTGGGCGGATAGATCAGCGCCGTCGCAATACAGTATGACGAGCCGACGATGTACTCACCTGGTTCTGCGCTGGCGATTGTGATCGTTGAAGGATAGATGATCACAGCAGAAGTCACCCGGCGGAAAGTGCCACTGCCTTCCTGCGGACGCTGGTACACGGCGATCGATGACGGGTCGCGCTCGGCAACGGTATGCCCAAGGTCGAAGGTTGCCGAATAGGTGTTGCCTGCACTGTCAGGTAGTGCAAGCATCCATCGTTCAGGAAAGATCATGCAGGGGGCAGACAGATCTGTAAACTCCGCGGCAGCGGGTAGCGTAGCATGACGTTCAACGCTCACGCTAACGGGCTGCGCAACGTGTACGGGGCGAATCTTCAGACCAACCGTGGTGTCCGTTGCCCGCATGTGCAGTGAATCCGAAGTACCCAGCACTCCGCTGGCTGACTTCATTCCTATCACTGCTTTGTACACACGGTAGGGATACGCCGGCAGATCGGCCGACGATATCTCCGCATGGATACGACCCCCTCGATCAACTTCCGTGGCGATCATGCCGGAAGAGTTCGTACCCCAACCAACAAGGATGTTACCGTTAGGGAGCTCCTGCACACTGCCCATTGTGGGCACTACGGTGTTGATTGCCGGACGGTACTCCCAGGTCTTTGTGGCGGTT
Organism: Ignavibacteria bacterium; assembly: GCA_947459875.1. GTDB lineage: Bacteria > Bacteroidota > Ignavibacteria > Kapaibacteriales > Kapaibacteriaceae > UBA10438. Next base: position 9,549 of record CANHFG010000060.1, on the reverse strand, counting down.
CGTTCCTCAAGGTTCAACCGATAAGCAACGACCCGCGCAAATGGTTCTGCCTTCAGGGTGCCGTTATCAAAGAGCATCAGCTCACCGTTGCGAGTGATGATCGGCGTATGCTGATGAGAGAATCCCGAGAAGCCATCCGCCGCGTCGTTTACAAAGGTGAAGTCGCTGCGGGTTGCCGCCGAGCCCCCTAGCCGCCAGAGAACTGCTCCTGTACTTCTGCTGATCTTGATTATCTGATCGGTGTTGCGGCATGAAACGATGAAGTTGCCGTCCAGATCTTCAATGATCGCGTTTGCATGGAGATAGTCGATGCGATTATGCGTGATGTCGATATCGATCGTACTCTCTGTTACGGCAACATGATCAAGAGACTTCCACTCAAAGGTCAGTCGTTTGCTGCGATCGTACTCCTGAATCACCGCGCCGATGATCTGTGCATTGGGCTTGCCTCCCGGGAAAATCACCGACATATCAATCGTCCGCGTTTCCGTGCCGAGAATGATGTAGCGTCCGTCGGCAGTCTGATACCCTTCGTGAAAATCCGTCAGATAGGGGGCTGAGATCCGGAATGTATCGACCTTGAGGAATAGACTATCAACTCGCACGTACGCCTGTAGCGATCCGTCGAAATACGTAAATCCTCCGTCAGCACTTGGTTGCATGTTGGTGGTCGGACCCGATTGAAGCGCGAAGAGAAAGCGCCCGCTGTTGTCGACCAGTCCGACACTGTCGTCGTTGACACCACTGATGAGATAATACCCTTGGGCCTGATTGCCGGAGGTCTGAACGGACAAGTGGTGCGTATCCGTCAGCAGCATCAGAAGAAACAGTGCAGAAAGCATGACGCACGAAGAACCCGAAAAGAGATCATTTGTTACGTCGAGAGTAAGTGATGTCGTGGTGTCGACACATGGTTCGGTGCGTAGGGACTCTCCGCCATTATCTTCGTAAAGGCATACACACGGTCCGTTTCATTTGCACAAGGGGCTACCATGTCGAACTCCTTTTTCGAAGTACACACACCACCTTCAACAAAACGGGGAGTGTCCGCGTTTTCGCTGGTTTTCGGTGCTGGTCTTGTGGTCATTGGTACCATGATGGGACTGAATACCCTCGGCCTGGTGCAGGTTTCGACGGGTGAAATCGTCAGCACGTGGTGGCCAGCAGCACTGGCTATATGGGCACTCGTGCGGATGCTTGTGCGCGAGGGTTCATTTGTCGGCAACGTGATCATCTGGGTTATCGCCGTAAGCCTCCAACTCAGCAAGCTCGGTGTGATTCATGGTGTGTGGAATCTGATCGTTCCGTTGCTCTTCATCGGTATCGGGCTAACCGTGTTCTTCGGTGGCTTCCGCAAACGGGCTGCCGTAGATGATTCCGACAACTGGTCAGGATTCGGTCACTTGCGCGACGAGTCGACAGATGCTGACGTCGTCCGCTCGACGGCGATCATGGGGGGTACGGAGATTCACTGCACCAGCCAATCATTCAAGGGGGGCGAACTGACCTGTATTCTTGGCGCTCTTGAGGTAGACCTGCGAAATGCCGAGATCGATGGTTCGCAAGCCAGCATTACGATCACGTGCGTCATGGGCGGCGTAGAGATGCGTGTCCCTCCGCACTGGAAGATCGTCATCCAAGGAACCCCGATCCTCGGCGGCATCGAAGACAAGACCTTGGGCAACCGCAATCCCAACGCCAATGGCCCATCGCTTATCGTCATTGCAACGACCATCATGGCCGGCATCGAGGTCAAGTCTTAAGGATCAGGTGCCGGGGACTGATCTTCAGTCCATAACTGCGGGCGGTCGAAATGACAGATGACGGATGACGGGTGATACAGTAATTCCGTACTTCAGTAACTGCGTAATTGCGCTCAGCGCCTCAAACCTGCTTCACCTCATTCACCAGAGCTGTGAGTGATGCCTTGGCATCGCCGAAGAGCATGGCAGCATTGGGACGGTAGAAGAGCTCGTTGTCGATACCGGCATAGCCGGCCTTCATGGAGCGCTTCATGATGATGACTTGGCGCGCAAGTTCGGCATCGAGAATGGGCATGCCGTAGATGGGCGACGTTGGGTCAGTCTTCGCGGCAGGATTCACAACATCATTCGCGCCAACAACAAGGACAACGTCGGTGGTAGGGAATTCAGCGTTGACCTCTTCCATCTCGACCAGCTTGTCGTAGGCAACGTCGGCCTCGGCCAACAGCACGTTCATATGTCCTGGCATACGCCCGGCCACAGGATGGATCGCATACTTCACCGTCACACCCTTGCCTTCGAGTTCGTGTTCCAGCTGATGACAAACGTGCTGCGCCTGAGCAACGGCAAGACCATAGCCGGGAACGATCACGACCTGCTTGGCATAGGTCATCATCACTGCAGCATCGGCGGCCGATACTTCCCGGTAACTGCCACCGGATGAGCCCCCTGATGAAGAACCCGATGCGCCGCCGAAGTTGCCGATGAGTACGTTCAGCAGCGAGCGGTTCATGGAGTTGCACATGACCACGGTGAGGATGGTACCGGCCGAGCCTACGAGGATGCCTCCGATGAGCATCACCATGTTGTCGTAGAGGAAGCCGCCACAGGCTGCGGCAACACCGGTGAATGAGTTGAGCAATGAGATCACCACCGGCATATCGGCACCGCCGATGGGCAGCACGAACAGGATGCCGAAGATGAGGGCCATCACCGTCAGGAGATAGAGCGTGCTGATGCCCGACAGGGAACCGACAACCAGGGCTCCGCCGACGACCACTGTTGCTACAAGGAGTCCGTTGTTGACCAGTTGCTGTCCACCGAAGCGGATATCGCCAAGCCGGTCTTCGAGCTTGAGATAGGCAATAATGGAGCCGGAGAACGACACCGCACCGATGATGAGGCCAGCCATGGTAGCAAGGCTGTGTCCGGTGGACGTTGCCAGGCCCTCTGCCATGGCGGTCTTATACTCAAGGATGGAGATCAGCGCAGCACACGCACCGCCCATGCCATTGAAGAACGACACCATCTGTGGCATCGCCGTCATCTTCACGCGCATGGCCATCACCCAGCCGATGGCGGTCCCGAGTGCAAGCGCGGCAAGGATCCATGTGACATTGTGAAGGGGCTGGCCATTATGGCGATACAGGAAGATGGTGCCGACGATGGCCAGAACCATGCCGGCAGCGGCGGTGAGATTGCCGACGCGCGCCGTCTTGGGCGAGCCAAGAAGTTTGATGCCGAGAATGAACGTGACCGATGCGATCAGGTACAGGATGGGCAGGAGTCCGTCGGTCATGGCTTCCTCCGGAACATTTCAAGCATGCGGTTGGTGACCACAAAGCCCCCTACCACGTTGAGCGTGCCCAGGACGACGGCCAGAAAGCCGAGTACCATCGAGAGTGTATCGTCGGCAATGCCCATGACGATGATCGAACCGATGATAACCACGCCATGGATGGCGTTAGCGCCGGACATCAGGGGTGTGTGCAGGACCGATGGAACGTGCCCGATGAGCTCCACGCCGAGGAAGGCCATCAGGATCACGAGGTAGATGATGGAGAGTGTTGACTCATCAATGATCATGATCGCACCTGTCCGTTATGTACCACAAGCGTTGCCGATGTTATCTCGTCGGCCATGTCGAATGCAAAGCCATCAGGTCTGGCCGCATGTGTGAGAAACGCAAGAATGTTCTTTGCATAGAGCTCCGAGGCGTTCTGCGCAGCCGAGGAGGCAAGGTCCGTCGGACCCAGCACCAGCACACCGCCATGCTCTGTGCGCTCGTCGGCCTTGGTCAGCTCGCAGTTGCCCCCTGCCTCGGCGGCCATGTCGATGATGACCGCGCCGCGCTTCATGCGCGAGACCTGATCGGCAGTGATGAGCGTTGGAGCTTTGCCTCCGGTGACCAGTGCGGTACAGATGATGAGGTCGGCATTGAGAAGTGACTTCTCAACAGCGGCCTTCTGACGTGCGAGAACATCTTCACCGATGGTAGCCACATAGCCCCCTTGCACATTCACCTGGTCGAGTCCTTCCACGCTGATGAACTTAGCGCCGAGGGATTCAACCTGTTCCTTGGTTTCGGGACGAACGTCGGTGACCTCGACCTGGGCACCCAGACGACGCGCTGTGGCGATGGCCTGGAGTCCGGCAACACCTGCCCCGTAGATCAGCACCTTCGCCGGTGGCACCGTTCCGGCGGCCGTCATCATGAGCGGGAAGATGCGTCCAAGTTCAGCTGCTCCGATCACCACAGCCTTATATCCCGCAAGGTTGTTCTGCGATGAGAGCACGTCCATCGTCTGCGCACGTGTTGTGCGCGGCAGGGCATCCATCGCGAAGACGTTCACGTCCCTGCTGGCCAGCGCCTGTAGAACATCTGCGTGGCGCTTCGGGTAGATATACGAGACGAGCGTTTGACCCGCTCGTAACTCGTTGATTTCCTCGGCGTCTGGCACGGCAACGCGGAGCAGACATTCACTTTGTGCCACGACCTCGGTTCGTGCCAGAACGACTGCTCCGTGGACGCGGTACATCTCATCGTCGAAGCCCGCACGCAGTCCACAGCCCTGCTCTATGTGAACCGTGTGGCCGGCTGATATCAGCTTTGCAGCCACGGAAGGAACGATCGAGACGCGTCGCTCGCGGTGTCCGATCTCGGAAAGAACGCCAAACTTCATCGGATTCCTCCGTCAAGTGGTGCAGATGCACACGGTCACGTGTTGATGACCACATCGATAATAGGTATAAACAGCATCGCCGACATCGTAAAGAAATCAATTCCTGTATCTTCGTCCTCCTCTAGGGATTCATACTGTAGCAAATACAATCACGAACCGTTGTTGGATACACGATGATCTGTGTACGAATCCGATGGCTGCTTGCCGGCATTATTGTTGCATCCGCCGGGGCAGTTCAAGCCCCCTGTCAGACATTTCTCGGAGCAGGTCTTGGGGCGTCGATGCCCATGACGCGCTACGTAGATGAGTCGGAGCTTGGATTGCATGGTGAGCTCCAGTACGGCATCCATCGCTTCTGTGATGTGTGGCCCGTGCTGACGTTGAACTACGGCCACTATGCTCCGATGGACACGTTGTCGGCCCTGACGCCGTCGCACCCCGATGTGTTCTCCCTGCAGGCCAATGTCCGTTGGTTTCCGTGGGGCTCCACAACATTTCCGCTCTATACGAGCATTGGCACTGGTCTCTCGGTCATCAACGGTGAAGATGATGCTTCAACCGTCGGCATGCCGGGCACGGTCGAGCTCGGATACCTCTTCCTCTATGAGAATCCCTGCTGTGACTGGTTTCTCACGGCCTCGGTGCGTTACACGGCATTCAACATGCTGCGAGATCTTGACCGACCTCACCTGAGCGGACTCTCCGGGATGCTCCATCTGAGCATGCCTCTGGGAGGGGGCAAGCCATGATAAAGCACCTTGCTCTGCTGGTTCTGTCGACGCTCCTGAGCGTTGGCTGCGCATCGGTCGATACCAAGCCGGAAACCTCACCATTCGAGGATGCGGTCCGTATCAAGCCCGAAGCAGCTCACCGCTACGTTCAGCTGGCATCCAACTCGGCCAACCGGGACGGAAGAACTCTTCGTGGTGTGGTGTCGCATGTGCTGATCATGAAGGATACTGCCGGCATCCCGGTCGACACGGTATGGGCGTATCGTGATAAGTACGACTCGACGTTGTCGGAGACACGTATTGCTATTCCGCTACGCGACATTGAACTGATCCCGACGATCTTTCCGGAGATCAAGACCGGACCGTACGGTGGTATCAACCTCGTGGAGAGCTATCACGTCACGAAGAACATCCCAACGATCCGCGAACTCCCTGTCGAACTTTCCGATGCGCCAAAGAAGGATTGCAACTGCGAGCCGTTCTCGATCAACATGGCCCTTGGCATCAAGCTGCGGTGCTATGACCGTGATTATACGCGCTTCACAAGCTCGTTGCTGGGAAGAGCTTCGATGTACACCGATGGCAATACGGTGCTGCAGGCCGGGAAGGTTTCCTATGGCGGAGATATCATCGCCGGTTATCGCTTTGGCGAGGACATGCGCTGGATGCTGGGGCTGACGTTTTCATCGGGACTGCCGACTGTTAATGCGGGACAGATCACGCCCGACCTGACGACGCTGAATGATCTGGCGGCAACAACACGTCCTTTGGGGTTTATCACCGGACGATACTACTTCATGCCCTTGAAGCAGTCAGAGGCACTTAAGGATCGAAAGCGCGACTACCTCTACATTGACGCCTCTATCGGTGAGCAGAAGCTGACACCGGCTGAAGAGGAACTGCGGCGTCTCCGCTCGAACGATTCATGGTTCAAAGCGGTGTTCGGCTGCATTAAGCCCTACATGTATGGCGAACTCGGCATGGCGCTCGACGCTGCCACAACCGGAGCGGCCTCGCTGTCGCTTGGCGGCGTGCAGTGCTCGGAATGCACCGTCAAGCTACAGGATGCCAAGGCCAACGGTTCGCTGGATCTTGACTGGTCGATGCCCATCAGCTTCGGTCTCGGCGTTGGCATCAATATCCCCATCGCCCCCTTTCTGGATCTCGAGATCGATCTCGGTTATCGCAACATCGCCGTTGCCGATGGATATAATCTCCTCGGCTTTACCAACGTACCGGATGTGCGACGCATGGATTCGTTTCAGTTACGATTCGGAGTGATGTACTGATGAGACACCTTACCATCATTCTATCGCAGGTCCTGCTATCTGTCATGCTCGTCAGTTGCTGCTGCTTCGAACCGGTACCGGTCGACCCGCAGAGTACGCCCATTGTGCGCGAAGCCACGATCGCCGAGTTTAACAGTCAGTTTGTGGGTACCGACCCAGCGCCTTCGTTCAACATCGCTACGTTCAAGTTTCCGGCGTCGACTGCTTCGTCGGGCGACCTGCCGAATGATGACCGGTTTCTGAAGGGACCGTGGACATTTACGCAGACCGGCTATCCGCTCAGGGGGCTGACCACGAACTATACATTCCGTTCGCCGTCGAACAGCCTTCTGGCAGGAGATATCATCGTCGATACGATCATCATATCTGCTGTCGACACCGTGGCCATGATCCGTGTTCGTGGGTCACTGTTTCGTCTGCCTCCCAATCCCTCCCTCCGCACCGATGATGCTCGCGTTGTGGTCACGGAGATCGAGGACTTCTACCGCACAGCCACACCAGATCCGGGAAAGAGCATCTGCGCAACACTCGATGCACGAGCTGTAAAGTATGGCACCGATACAATGAGCACGCAGACTGACTACACCATTGAGGTGACAGACAAAGGACAGCCAACAACGATCACCTATCCTGCGTCATGGCCCACCGATAGCCGGGGCAATCTTCTTCCTCCGATCAAACAGCCACTGACGGCCGATATCGGGTATTACACACTGGCGATGAGAACGGGCGACTGGTTCTATTACCGAGCAGTCAATGGCATGTCGTTTTTCGTTGTCGTTACCAACATCCAGCGCGGAACGATGCCGCCTTTTATTCAGCGTATGACGATAAAGTTTGCCGAAAGCTATGGCTGTGAAAACTGTACTCCGTGAACTAGCGTATGTGATCGTCGCTACGGCCCTGTTCGTTGGATGCGATTCCGCATCTGATCTCTCCCCCAATCGTCGATCACTGCGTCCAGCGGGTGCCTTTGGTCGCTCCGTGAACACACGTGGCGACGAGTTTGCCGCCGGCTATGAGAGTACCCAGCAGGACTCCTTTCTGATGTTCACCTCGAACGTCTCCGGTCGCGAGAATGTCTATCGCGTGCCATTGCCACGGGTGACGTCGGACGATTCAGTGCGGATGATGGGAGCCCCCTATCACGAGATGCCATCGGCCCTTGCGCGCAATACAGGCACTGTAGCATCGAACAACTATACGACAGTGTTCGCTATCTCTGCGGCCGTTCAGAAGGACCTTGCGCGCATTCTGAAAACCTCGGGAGCCGTGGTTGGCGGGAGCGACATCTTTGAGCGACGTGCAGGGGGCGAAACACGCAACGTCGAAGAGCTGAACAGCACGGCATGGGACGCACAGCCATCCATCTCCGCCCTGAAGAACGTCGAGGTCATCGTCTTCAGCTCCGACCGCATGAGCAACGATGGTTTCTCCGCGCCCTATGATGGTGTGGAATATCAGCTCAAGAACGGGCGTGTCGTTCGAGGTAATGCCGATCTGTGGTACGCCTTTCGCACCGTCGGTGCCGAGCGATGGTCCGCCCCGCAGAACTTCCGCAGCATCCAGTCGACCGATTCGGTGAACACTCCGTCGAATGAGTACTCGCCGTTCCTCTACTGCATCGATGGTACGCCTCACCTGCTATTTGCTTCCAATCGCGGCGGCAACTACGATATCTATGATGCCACGATCACGGTCGACCCGCAAAGGCGATCGATCACGATCACGTCTGTCCGCCCCCTTCCGTCGGGTCGCGATGCTGTTAACACCGAGGCTCGCGAGATGTTTCCCTTTGTACCCTTTCCGCATACCTCCACGAGCTCACAGTTACTGGTGTTCTCATCGGACCGCTTTGCGGCGCGGGATTCATCGGCAGCCGCACGGGAGGGGGCGGGCGGACTTGATCTCTATCGGCTTGCCACGCAGATGATGTGCGAAGTGCCGGATACGATGCCGAAGCCACCGGTCATCACACGCGGAAGCATTCGCTACATCCTTACGATCATCGACGGATCTACGGGATTGCCAACGGTGCGCGAGTCCTTCATGAACACCATGATCTCGGGTAAGCAGGCAAAGGTCTCGCTGCAGGCCTCTGATCGGGATGTCGACTTCGTGATTCCGCCAACAGACTCGATCATCGATGGTGACGTTGTAACGTTTACGTCAACAGGCGGATCGTCCTACAATAAACGTCCGTGCACCGAGCGCGAGCCGATCATTACTTCGTATGCCCGGCGTATGATCTCGGACCGTATCCGCAAGGTGAGCCCACGTCAGCGTATAGTAAACTACGATACCACCCTCCAGGATGCCGCGATTCCGGTGCGGCGTGTTCTCCGACTCTACGATACGCTCAAGCTTGGTCAAGAGTATATCCCGTCGACCAAACGTCGCGAGTTCGTAGAGGCAACCGGTGAGGGGCGCCTGCGCATCGGACGTGATACTGTTGTGCTGGTAGACTCGCTACCACCAACGCGCAGCGTCACGCGTCAACGCACGGAGTTCTACAATGACACCACATTCCACTACGATACCACGTTCATTTCATCGGCGGATCTTCTGGTGCCATCGATGCTGACGTTGAATCGGCCCCTTACCGTCCGTAAGCCGCAGAGAGATACGATCATTCGCGATACGATCATCGTGTATCCGGTGCTGGAAGCAGGAGCCCCCTGCCAGCAGATCTTTGCCACATCAGATAGCGTGCGAAATGTTCCATACTTCCAGACGGGATTCTGGGAGGTGAACAACTCCACCGGTTATGAGCGTCATCTCGACCGATTGCGGAAGGGTGATCTGGAGGACGCATCGTGGATCGAATTGAACTGGCGGAACAAATACTGGGGAAGCCGCACAT
>CANHFG010000059.1 GCA_947459875.1 Ignavibacteria bacterium | reverse complement strand
TTGTTGTTTCCGAATCGATCGCATGTTCCCGGCCTGGTTCACTTCGGTTTCCCTCTGCTCACTTCCGCCGAGCTCATGACGGGGGTAGATTTAAAACCTACCCTTTGCATGGTTTCTTGTTTCTTTCTCTCCTGCTGTCAAAGAACACCGGCAACGGCACAAGTCCGATGCCATCCGTGCGTACAATCACGTTGTGCGCGGCGGGAACTGCGAACATACGGCAAAAAGGGTATATGCTCCAAATGTGGGGAGCAAAGAAATGTCACGGGCAGCTTCGGATCAGGATTGCCCGGCAAGCCCCTTGACGTCACGTCCCGAGGCGTCAGACGCACGTAGAAAGAAAGACCGGAAAAAGATGGCCTCGGGGATCAGCAGAAGCGTCAGACTGAGAGTGTCCGAGGTAAACAGAGCTCCGGGCTCGGATGCCCCGGGCATGATGATACGAGCAATAGGTCCGGTCATGGCCCACAGAATGGTAAAGACCAGTGCACAGGTGGCTACAGCCAGAAAGCCACCCTTAAGACCGTCGCGCTGCCATCGGGCCGTAAAGGCATAGATCGCGGCAACAACGTGAATGTGATAGATAAGGAGATCGATCATGAAAGATCACCACCGCAACCGTGAAGGGAGTGCAAAGATGCAAAACCACGACCGCCCACGCGAAAGACTCGTGCGCCTTGGAGCATGGGCACTGAGTACTCAGGAGCTGCTGTCACTGCTGATCGGATCAGGAACGTCGGCGGTCTCGGCCGATGACATCGCGCACGCCCTGCTGGATCGATATGCCTCGCTGATCGACATGGCCGGACGAGATGTGGCTGAACTGCAGAATGTGGCTGGAATGGGTCAGGCCAAGTCTGCCGCGCTCTGCGCAGCCTTCGAACTGGCTCATCGCATACAGGCGGAGCCGTTTGTCGACAGGACGAGTGTGACGTCTCCGGCCGTGCTGGCGCGGCTTCTCGCCCCCCGCATGCGTCATCTGCGCAAGGAGACATTCGTGGTGGTTCTGCTCAACGCCGCCAATCAGATCATGCGCCATACAGCCGTCAGCGAAGGGTCGCTCAATGCCGTCATGATCCACCCGCGTGATGTGTTCCGACTGGCTATCGCCGAGTCGGCAGCGGCGATCATCGTTGTGCATAATCACCCGTCGGGCAACACGGAACCGTCGAATGAGGACCTCACCATTACCCGACAGCTTGTCGAGGCGGGCCGCATCGTCGATATTCGCGTGCTCGACCACATCATCATCGCCGGTGACGACTATACGTCGTTCGTTGAACGACGGCTGATGTGACACACCATCCAATCGGCTCATTCGTCTGCTCAGCGCGCTACGCTTGCTGATGCGCTCACCCCCTCCTGGCCCCATTCAACATGAACTTTACCGATTACTACAAGGTACTGGAACTCGAGCGCAGCGCCTCCGAAGATGAGATCAAGAAGGCGTTCCGAAGGCTTGCACGGCAGTATCATCCAGATGCCAATCCGAACAATCCCGACGCGGAGGAGCGCTTTAAGAAGATCAGCGAGGCGTATGAGATTCTTGGTGACCCGGCCAAGAAAGCGAAGTACGACCAGCTGTCACGGCAGACCTCGGGCTTTACCGGTAATGGGGCCCGACCAGGTGGCGGTGCGGGATTCTCCATGGATGAAGTGGGCGATATGTTCTCCGGCACATCGTTCGGTGATATGCTCTCGGAACTGTTTGGACAGGCAAGGCCCTCGCAACGTCGCTCGTCTGCTCGTCAGCGAGCATCAGGCGCGCGCGCAACGCCGGTCTATACTGTACGCCTGACACTCGAGGAGGCCTTCTCCGGAACGTCCAAGCGCCTGACACTCGGACAGACAACGGCCGATGTGGCCTTCCGGCCAGGTATCGCTTCCGGACAGCGACTGCGTATTGCCAATGCCGAACTCGAAGTCACCGTCCAACCCCATGAGCGCTTCCGCCGCGAGGCAGATGACCTGCAACTGCGCATGACCATCCCGCTTACGACAGCCCTGCTCGGTGGAAGAGTCGACGTGCAGACCCTTTCGGGTACTCTGGCCGTTCATGTGCCGGCTGGGACGCAGCCCGAAAAGCGACTGCGGCTGAAAGGACAAGGCATGCCCGTGTATGGATCTGCTGATGCAAGGGGCGACCTCTACGTAACCCTTGATGTGGCCGTGCCTGCTTCACTTACAGAAGAGCAGCGCCAGCTCGTGGAACAGCTGCGCCAGAGCGGACTGTAAGATGCTTCACGTCGCTCCGGTTGCGTAACGTTGCAGCATGACGCGTATCACTTTCGACAACGTCAGTAAATCGTACGACAATGTTCAGCCGCTGCGCGAGATTTCCTTCTCGATTGAACCGGGCGAGTTCTTTGTACTTGTCGGACCCTCCGGTTGCGGTAAAAGCACTCTCCTGCGGATGATCGCAGGACTGGAGTCCGTCACTTCCGGCAGCTTGTTGTTCGATGGCCAGCGAATGAATGACGTCGAGCCGCGCCAGCGCGACGTTGGCATGGTCTTCCAGAACTATGCACTCTATCCACACCTGACAGTGGCAGAGAATCTTGCTTTCCCGCTTGAGATCAGGAAAGAATCCCGCTCTGTGATCTCAGCAGCTGTCGAACAGGTTGCACATACACTCGGTCTGACGGACCTGCTTGCTCGACGTCCGAAGCAACTCTCAGGCGGACAGCGTCAGCGTGTTGCCGTCGGACGTGCGATCATCCGACGACCACGCGTGTTTCTGTTCGATGAGCCCCTTTCCAATCTCGACGCCCAACTGCGCACACACATGCGCACGGAGCTGCGCTCACTGCAGCGCGAACTCGGCGTAACAACAGTCTATGTAACGCATGATCAGGTTGAGGCCATGACCATGAGCGACCGCATGGCAATCCTCAATGGCGGTGCGATTCAACAAGTAGGCACGCCCGCCGAGATTTATGATCGTCCTGCCAACACGTTCGTGGCATCGTTTACCGGCAGCCCACCAATGAACCTCATCCCGTGGAATGGTCGGATCCTTGGCGTGCGGCCCGAACGAATTCAGTCAACAGGATTTGAGGGGGCGTTATCCCTTCCGGTCACGATCGGTGCCGTGGAGTTTATCGGACACGAATGGTTGATCCATGCAACGCATGACAACACGTCCATCACCATGCGATGTCATGAACATGGTAGTGCTTCGCCCGGGAAATCTGCCGTGTGGTACCTAAACCCCGATGATGCGCGCTGGTTTTAACACACAGCTCATCGGCGATGCCACTCCACAACGATATGTGCCCGTTTGTTCACAAACAGACTGGCCAGTGAATCAATGATACGCCATAACCGGTGCGGCATCCACTGCACGAAGGGATATGTGCGCAGGAACAGCAGGACCTTGTTGCCGAAACTCTCCCACTGACACACCACCGAAGCATCGTTCGGCGTCAGTCCCGCGAGCACTCGCTCATCAAAGCTGTGAATGTGCGCGTGCAGCGGAGTTCGGCGGTTACAGTGAATGCACAGGCAGTACTTGATCTTTTCCTTGTATGGGGTAGAGAGGATCAATGAACCACCGGGCTTGAGAACGCGCACAAGCTCGTGAACAAATGCCCGCGGGTCAGGAACATGCTCAATGATCTCGGAGGCGATCACGACATCAAGACTCTGATCCGCAAACGGCAGCGCAAAGGCATCAGCAACCAGCGCGCAATGATTAGCAAACGGATACTTCTCGAGTGCACGCCTCGGATTGGTCATAGACACGTCCATCGAACAAACCGTTATGCCACGAGGACAGAGGTCGCGCGCCACCCATGCTCGACCACACCCGACATCCAGCACAGTTTTGGTCGTCTTCGGCAGCCGACGCATGATCGCCTCACGAACCCGACGCTCGTCGTGCTCCGTGGCCGGATCTTCACGCTCTTCGAAATAGTCAAACTCCTGAGCGTCCGTCTGATAATGCTCGACGTAATTCTCCGATCGCGTCCGCACATCAAGCATCACCGGTATTGCATCGGCAATCGGAAATGCCACACCGGCAGTGACAACACTTTGACCATCGGCGCTCAGCTCAATCCGCTCGTGCGTTCGCGGCGCTACAAGGTGTGATCGGAGAAACGTGTGCATCGGCGGAAAGATACGATGGAGCAAGGGGCTGTCCCCTCATATCAGGAACCTACGTACAGGGGTTTGATGTATCTTTCTTGCAAACACCTCTGAGAGTGTATGACCCAGGAAGCCCGACAACCAGACACTTCGCAACCTCCTTCAACAGAGGCGGAGCGAATGCTTCGCGTTCTGCATGGACATCTGCGCCGCAAACGCGACGGAATTCGACAGATCGCCGATGAGATCGAAGCTCTCGGGAAGTACGGCAGAGTATCGAAAGCGATCGCGAAAGATCTCTGCGAACGCCTGCTGGCCCTGGTGCGCCGTGATGAGGACCTCACCATTACAGAGCGCGACATTCTGGACCGCGATTCACGGCTGGAGTACTGCCTACGTCACAACTTCCCGGCAATGCCACACCACCTGGTGGTTGTCTGCATCTGCATCATCGACGGACTCTCGACAACCGAGATCTCGTCGATCGTATGTAAGTCAGTCAAGGCCGTAGACCACTACCGTCAGGAGATCCGGCAGATCGTCGGCCTGCACGGCAACCGGTCATCACTCCACCACCACCTTCTGAACCTGGTAAACACCTGTCCAGAGTGCAGCGATAAAAAGTAAAAAGCCCATCAGCCCCCTGAACTTTGGGGGCGGCGCACGGTAAGACGTTGCCGCCTGATCAGTAGCTGTAGAATCCCTTGCCAGACTTACGACCGAGGTGACCGGCAGCAACCATTTTGCGTAGCAGCGGACATGGCCGATACTTCGAGTCGCCAAGTCCCGTATGCAGCACCTCCATGATGCTCAGACACACATCCAGGCCGATAAAATCGGCGAGCGTCAGCGGACCCATTGGATGCGCCATTCCAAGTTTCATCACCGTGTCGATGTCCTCCACCGAGGCAATGCCTTCCATCACACAGTAGATGGCTTCATTGATCATCGGCATCAGAATGCGGTTGGAGATAAAGCCCGGATAGTCCTGCACCTCAACGGGGACCTTGCCCATTGTTTCGGCCATCGACTTGATGGTTGCGTACGTCTGATCGCTCGTGGCAAGGCCACGGATGATCTCGCACAGCTTCATCACTGGAACGGGATTGAAGAAGTGCATACCGATGAACTTGTCAGCTCGACCCGTTCCACCGGCAAGGTCGGTAATGGAGATCGACGACGTGTTCGATGCAAGAATGGCCTCAGGCTTGCAGACCTTGTCGAGGGTCGCAAAGATCTGCCGCTTGATCTCGAGTCGCTCGCTCGCTGCTTCGATCACCAGGTCGGCTTGGTGAGCCCCCTGCTCAAGATCCGTTGTCGTACTGATCCGACCAAGGGTCTCTGCCATCTGTTCGGCCGTGATCGTCTCTTTCTTTACCTGACGTTCAAGGTTACCCGTGATGGTCTTGATGGCACGCTCGGTGGCAGCCTCTGTGACATCAACAAGTGTAACGGTAAATCCACTCTGTGCGGCAACATGCGCGATGCCGTTGCCCATTGTTCCGCCGCCAATGACGGTGATTGTGCTGATCGACATGGTGATCCTCTCTTTGAAATGCGCCGCAAAGTTAGCCCATAGACTTCATTATGTTCGCAAGGGGATCAACAAACACTACCGGAGGAACGTCCCGTGTCCGACGTCCTGGTTGAGCGCGAAAAGACAAAGAGAACATTGATCGTTGCCGCATCGACAACGCTCGTTGCAATCATTGCGATGGTGATGTTCTTCCGGAACATTGATGATCGTGGGGGCTCGCTCAAGGTCTCTGATAAGGGGCTGGAAGTAACGCTCGAAGAACCGATCCCGCAGCAGCTGGGCGCTGAGTCGCAGACCGCACGTCCATTCGGCGACTCTGTTGCGCTCACAACCGGTGCCATTGCCGACACCGCCCTCAAACGCGTTCGCAGCCTGCCGCTAGTCAGAGGTTTCTCGGGCAGCAACTTCATTGACACGACCGCCGGTTACATTCTTCCGTCGGACCAACCGCAGTCGTGGACCGTGAAGGATTCTTCCAACGTACGCGTGTTTGCCGGCACTGACGGCAGCAGCATCAGCATCGTAAAGGATGAGCGTCCAGACCGCAAGGATGCCGTCAGCGCTACGCAGGTGCTGATCGACTCACTCCGACGGATAGGTGTTCGTGCCACGTCGCAAACCGATACTGCCCACGCAACCTCGCTGGTATGGTACCAAGAACCTCAGTCCCGACGCGTGATCAGTGTGAAGTTCATGCAGACCGCAGACCGCCTCTACGCCGTCAAGGCCGAGGCTCCGAATGAAGCAGCGATGAAAAGCGTGGTCCGCAGCGTATCGGGATTTACCCCGATCGAGCAGAAGTCCGCCGCGAAAACACCAGAAACGCGGCGCCTGCAACGATAAAGGGCAGACTCAGCAGTTGCCCCATATCCAGGGGAAGCGATGCTTCAAAGTCCACCTGGTGCTCTTTTAAAAACTCAATGGCAAACCTGCTGGAAAACAGCAGCACCATGAACAGCCCGATCAGCATTCCGGGCTGCCGGCTGGCAACCCCACGTCGGTACAGCAGCCAGAGACCGACAAACAGCACAAGACACACGAGCGCTTCGTATACCTGTGTCGGATGGCGGGCAAGGGGCTGGGCATCAACGCGCATGAACCAAAAGCCCCATGGCAGATCCGTCGGACGACCAATGATCTCGGAGTTCATGAGGTTGCCCAGGCGAATGCACATCCCCGATAGCGCGGCCATGATCGCCAGACGGTCCAGCAACCACGTCATCGAATATCCCGGCAACGCCCGATGGAACAGGTAAAGTCCGGTAATGATGCCGAGCGCCCCTCCATGACTGGCAAGACCACCGTGCCAGATGGCGATCACCTCGAACGGATCCTCCAACAAAAGATGGGGCTCGTAGAACAGCACGTGTCCCAGGCGGGCGCCGATCACCGTACCGAACATCATGTACAGCGTAAGGCGATCAAGATCGGCAATGCTCTTCTTCTCAGATAGAAAAACGCGCTTCATCACCACATAGCTGAGCATAAATGCTGTGGCAAACAGCACCCCGTACCATCGCGGTGACAGGGGGCCGATCGTTCCGATCACCGGGTCGACGTTCCACTCGATCATGGTTGCAAACATATCCCCGAAAACGAAAGCGCCCAACCGTTGGGTTGGGCGCTTGTTGAAAGTTATGCTGGTAATCGACTCTTACTCGAGTTCGGCATCTGCAAGAGGCGTCTCAATAATGACCTGCACCGTACGGTTGAAGAATCGACCTTCCGGTGAGTCGTTCGAGTAGAGCGGCTCTTCTTCACCTGTTCCGCGCATCGTCATTTCGGCATACTTGTTACCTGTCGACTTGATGAACTTTTCGGCCGTGCCGGCACGCTGTTCCGACAGCTTCTTGTTACGCGTATCGAGACCGACAACGTCCGTGTGACCTTCGATGCGGATGACCGAGGAATTCTTGACGCGTGGATACACCCACGTCGACATGATGCGCTCGTTCAGTTCTCCAGCTTCCGGAGAGTCGAACTTGAAGAGAATGAGATTATACTTCTCAAGCGTCTTGGCATCTCCAAGACCAACGCCGAGGCTCTTCGACGAAACGCGCTTGACCGGAGTGGTGACCGTGTCAGACTTACACTCCTGGCCGTTCTTCGATGTCACGATAAGAACCGACTTGTAAGGAGGCAGGTTGAATTCAGCCGTGCCGTCAGCACCCTTCTCCTTCGGATACTCTGCATCGTCGTTCTGCCAGTCCCACTTCGTCTTGGCATCAGTGATGTTCAGGTCCTTGACCGTCTTCCACATCTTGCCGTTGCGGAACACTTCGATACGACGTGAGGCAACGATGTTGTTGTCGATACCGTTCTTCATCGCATACTCGATCGTCGCTGGTGACGGGAAGAGCGTAGGGTCACGGTCTTCGATCGGCTTCTGAACATTCCACAGATCGTCCTTCGAACCAGAGAACACAAGCTCCGTGCGGCGATTCTCAACGATACCGTTTGAGTCTTTCTTGTTCGATGGGAGTTCCGGCCAGCCCCGTGCCGTCAGCTTCATACGGCTTTCGGGAATGCCCCATACGTTCTTCAGGTAGTCATAGACAACCTGTGCACGCTGCTTCGGAAGGGGCGAATTCTTGTCTTCATTGTTTTCATCCGTACAGCCCACAACCTCCACGTTGACGTTCGGGAACTTGCGCAGTCGGTAACCAAAGATGTTCAGTGTGTGGTAGTACTTGTCAAGCGTGCCACCCGGCAGACGCTCATCCGTGAAATCATTGGTTTGTGCTGACGTAAGGCGCTTGTAGCGAGCAGGAAGCGTGCTGCTGTTGAGATCGAAGAACACGTAGGGAAGCAGTGGAAAGAGCTGGATCGTTGCGCGCTCTTCGATCACCAACCCCTTGAAGTTATTGTTCTTCTTCTTTGCCCAGTCCGAAAGCTCCATGTCGGCTGCCAGCGTCGGGCGCGATCCAAGAGTAATCGTCTTGCGGATCTCGGTCTGCGCGTTGGCTTCGTCCTTGTTCGTCGTTAATCCCGGATACTGCACCGGTACGGTGATGCTGCGCTGACCATAGGTTTCGGACGATGCCGTGACCGTGATGTTCACCGAACCGGCTTTGCTCTTGCCAGTGCCGTAGTCGTCATCACCAACGATGATGTTGGATTCAATATTCGAGGTCGTTACCTCACCCTTGGATTCGCGGGAGGTGATGGCATTCTTGTATGTGATCGTCGCTGGAACGTTCTGTCCAGTACACTCGTCGACAACCGTAACGATCAGGTTGACGGCGCGGGTGAACGTCGGGATGAATGCCATGTAGATGTCGTATTCACCCTTGGCACCCTTGATGTCTTCACGCTCAGAGGAGAAGTACAGCACATCACCCGAAGGAGGCATGGAGAGAAACGCGTCCTTCTCCGGCGAGTTGATCGGGGCTGGGAGCTGCTCTGGCTTTGCCCAGCGATCGCGACCTTCTTTGTCCTTCTCGCCAGTCTTCTTCGTGCGGTAGAAGTCCAGACCGCCCATGTTCGGCAGGTGACCGTTCGACGAGAAGAAGAGCGTGCGACCGTCCGGAGCGATGAACGGAGACATTTCCATAGCAGGGGTATTGACGTCCGGACCCAGGTTCTTGGCCTTCTTCCACTCGCCGAGATCATCATCCCAATCGCAATACCAAATGTCAAAATCCTTGTCATCTTCATCATCCGGGTGATTCGGCGAAGGACGGTTTGACGTGAAGTACAGACGCTGCTTGTCCGGTGAGATGTATGGCTGCGAGTCCCAGAACTCAGAATTCACGTTCGGGCCGAGGTTCTTCGGCTCGGTGAACTTGTCTCCGTCAACACGGGCTTCCCAGATGTCGCAGAAACCAATGCCGCCTGGACGATTACAGCCCGTGAAGTAGAGAGTCTGACGGTCAGCGGCGATCGAGGCAGCGCCTTCGTCGCTCGACATGTTGATCTCGGTAAGGTTGACAGGATCGCTGAAGTTCGTGTCCTGATTGTCGGCCTTCGACGCCTTCCAGAAGTCGTGCGACAGACGTCCTTCCGTCACGTTATACTTACTGCCCGGGCGCTCCGAGACGAAGTACAGCGTCTTGCCGTCTGCGCTGATGGTCGGGGCGTAGTCGACGCCGTCATGATTGATGACGCCCAGGTTGATGATGCGAATCTTTTTCGGATCACCGAGAACATCTCCGCGTGAATCATCCTGAGCAGGAGCGCCTGACGATACCGTAGCGCTGTAGAGATACAGCACCCTGTCAGCTGTGCCTGCCTGCAGATTCGTCAAGAGACAGACAAGGGTGACGATAGAGACCGCAACAAATCGTCGTACCATAGACATTTCGTCCTTTGAAATTAGTTCGCTCCCCACCTGTTGGCGTCGGTCCGGCAGTGGTGCCGTGGCGACAGGGCCAAAAAATAGGTAAATGTGGAAAACCGCCAAAGCCTATTTGCGAGAAATCAGAGATTGTACCGGAACTCGAGCATGAATTGAAGGGTCGACACGCGCAGGTCGCCGTTGTTGAGACTCAGCTGAGTTACGGGAATGAAGTACTGCACCACCGGCACCAGGACGGCCGTCACGTCCATACCCCAAGGCCGACGGTCGCGAGCCAGCGGGATCTCGTATCCGGCGGAAATCGTGCCGCCGATCTGAAACGATGACAAGTCGGCATAGGGGCCATTTTCAAGCGTCACCGAGCCGCTTCCGTTCTCACCAAACACAACGTCGGCCACCTCTCCGTCGGGAAGTGTTACCCGGGGTGTCTGAAGAGACTTGGTATGCGTCAGGTCGGAGCTGACCACGTAGCCAAGAGACAGGCCTGCACGGCCAAAGAGATTCCCCACAAGCGAGCTCTTGACGTAGGGATTGAAGCTGACCATGTCGAAGCTCAATGTTGCTTCATTCAAAAAGGTGATCGGGACATTGTAGGACTGTCCGGTGGGGCTCGTCTGCACAACACCCTCAACCTCCCGGAAGCGACCGGAAATGCCCCTTCCCTCATAGCCGACAAGCGTGCCAATGGTAAGTCCTGAACGGAATCTGTGCTCAACCATCAGGCCGGCCACAAGCCCCGTGCCAGCGCCCCCGGTGAAATCACAGTCACAGCTCGTCGCGAACGTTCCGCCCTGCGAGTTGAAGGAGGGTCCTACGTACAGTCCGTACCACGTGTAGATCGGCTTTTCATCCGGTCCAAGCGGCGTGCTCGACCCTTTCAGGCGCTGTGCCGAGGCACCTACGGCAGAAAGAGCGATCAACGCGGATAGGACAAGCAGTGATGGGATTCGCATAATGGGTTGCAGTGAAAGGAGCTGTAACATAACGCTCTGACGGTTCACGTTCGCAACTATGGTTTCCCTATAATTGCGAGCTATGAGCAACCAAAACGCACCTTCCGACCTGCGTGACGAGCAGGCGGCACCCCGGATCGAGGATTCTGCGACCGTGGTATTCCAGACGGCCCGAGGAATTGCTGTTAAACTCCTGAGCCGCTATGAAAATTCCGATTCGTACATCGACAAGATGCTCGATGGAGAACTCCGTCGAACTGAACTTGAAGCTGCCGACCGCGCCCTGGTGACCGAGCTGGTCAACGGATGCGTCCGCTGGCAGTCTCGCCTGGACTGGGTACTGATGGGGTTCTACCACGGGGAGTTTGCCAAGTGCATGCCCATTGTCAAGAACTCGCTTCGGATCGCCCTCTACCAGATGATGTTCCTGTCGAAGATCCCTGCACCGGCGGCGATCAACGAGTCGGTTGAACTCGTCAAACGTATCAAGGGTGACCGCCACGCTGGCGTTGTCAATGGCGTGCTGCGAAACATCCTGCGCAACCTTCAGTCGATCCGCTATCCCGACCGAGGCGAAAACGAAGTGCTGTATCTGTCGGTGCACACGGCGCACCCACAGTGGCTTGTGCGGCGCTACCTCGACCGGTTCGGCAGCGAACAGGCCGAGGCACTCCTGGGTGCCAACAACCAGAGGCCGATGCTGACGCTCCGCGTTAATGGCCTAAAGACCTCCCTCGAAACAGTGGAACGTGAGCTCACCGAGGCCGACATTAAGTTCGAGGTCTCGCCGGTTCACCCTTCCAGCCTGCTGGTGACGTCACTGCGCGACGTCCGCAGTCTTCCCCTCTTTGTCGAGGGCCACGTCAGCGTGCAGGATGCGAGCGCCTCGCTGGCCGTTCAGCTGGCCAGCCCCAAGCCGGGCATGCGCGTGATCGATCTCTGCGCCGCGCCGGGCGGAAAGGCCGTGATGGCCGCCGAATTGATGCAGAACAAGGGTACGGTGATCGCCCTCGAGAAGTACGAATCCAAGCTGCAATTCATTCACGATAATGCCGCCCGATCGGGCGTGAGCATCATCAGCCCCCTTCAGGGTGACGCCCGAGAGTATGCCTCTGCGGAAGGGGCCGATATTGTACTCGTGGATGCACCGTGTACGGGGCTTGGCACGCTTGCAAAGAAGCCCGATATCAAGTGGCGCCGTCAGATCGATGACATTCGCAAGATGGTCATTACCCAGCGCGCAATCCTGGACAATGCGGCGAAGCTCGTTGCCGTCGGCGGAGCCATTGTGTATTCAACCTGCACGATCGAACCGGAAGAGAACACGGAAACGATCAGCTGGTTTCTGGAATCGCATCCCAACTTCCGACTGGACCCGGCCGAGGGGCACCTGCCGGCAGAGGTCTGCCTTGACGGGTATCTTCAGACGTTTCCGCACAGGCATCGCAGCGACGGTGCGTTTGCGGCGCGGCTTGTGCGACGGGAATGACGTTCGAATGAGAACTTTTTCATCCGCCGGTAACGCCGCAATTGACGTGTATCGGCCCCGTCAGACCGCATGTAGTTTTCACCTTTCACACTCTCACTCAAGGAGTTCGTATGATACGCCCACTCGTGGCCGGAACTGTTCTCGCTGCCATGCTGTCGATCGGCTGTGCCAAGCAGGAAGAGGTACAGCAAGCACCGGCCGAACAACCCGCACCGACCGAAACACCAGCCCCGCCGCCTGTTGACAGTGCTGCGATCAGAGACTCGATCGCCAAGGCCAAACAGGCTGCAGAGGAGGCTGAGGAAGCCGCCAAGCCTGCGAAGAAGAAAGTAGTTGTCGCAAAGACCGGCGAACTGAAGAAGTCCGATCCAGCGAAGGTCGAAAAAGAGTCTGCCCCAACCCAGCAGATCCGTAAGAGTCGCTAAATCGATCACGAAGTCAGCGGGCGTGGCGATTGCTTCTGCCCAACTTGGTCCAAAACGAAAAACGGGCGTCCATCTGGACGCCCGTTTTGCATTCATGAGCAGGTGATGAAGATCACTTCGCCATCGGCCCGGCCGGTGCCGAATGGCGGATGTCCTGAAGCCTGTCAAACTTGGCTTTGACGGCATACGGTACGTCTTTGACGGTCTGATAGGAGATGGTCACTTCGACGTACGCAGAAGCACCGGTTGACTGAATGTAACCACCACCGGGCTGCTTCTTGAGCATAACCTTGGCGAAGTTGTACTTCTTGTCTGATTCGTCGCGGGTACCCATGACGAAGGCAATACCATCCGTGCTATTGGGCAGTGCATTGATCGGAAACATTACTTCGCCGTCTGCTGCCGGAAGCGAAAGTGGTGCTGACTCGTAGATGTCATCGAGACTGGTCACATTGGTGTATACCTTATTGTAGAAGTATACAGTCTTTGAAGGCTGCCCGTTTGGAAATTTGTATTCGGAATCCACATAACGACTCTGGCCAGGTGATCCGATCTTCGGATTACCCGCTTCTTTATCGTCGAAGCAGATATCCCACTCGCCGCCGTTGGCGATCTTGAGTACGGCCGGAACTCCGGCGGTGCGAAAAATTGCGAGACCCGAACCTTCGGTACTATTGGCCGACGAGAAGAGCCTGTAGGTGCCCACACCGCGTCGTGCCGGCGCCCATTGCACTTTGGGTGAAGCC
>CANHFG010000058.1 GCA_947459875.1 Ignavibacteria bacterium | reverse complement strand
GCGGTGTGGTTACGCGTGCTCAAGAGAAGGTTGCTGATCTTGTCGGAGGCCACAAGGGCCATATCGAGTCGGCCCTGTTCCAAGGAAAATCGGTCGCGCAGGCTTAGATCGGTCGCAGGGCTCAACGGATCGATATTCGGTTGCAGGCTCAACGTACCGAAGGCACCACCGCAAGTACCATCCGACGGGCTGACCGACAGGCGAAGTATCGGACGGTATTTGTGCAGCAAGTCCAGAAGGACGTCCGGTGGATTGGCTTGGCAGTCGTTACAACCAATAAACTGCTCGCTTCTTATGCGAACGTTACGGTGAAAACGGTCTCCGGGAGTGCAGCCCGGCCCTTGAACCGGTTGGGCTATCGCGTGAACATGCAGGCCCATAGCCAGACAGATCACACTAAGAACGTGGAGCAGCTGACGTGAGCTGCGGGGGGGGGGGATAGGCGCATACTACGGCCCTAAAAAGAATGAGAGAATGTGAATCGTACCTCGAAGAATGCTGTGTTTGTATGTGCAGATACCACGTCAGGGCGAGTCAACACGCTCGCCCGTTAAATCCGTATGTAGAGGGTCTGTCTGTCGGGGCGAGCCTACATGCTCGCCCTATAACGGTGCTCGCACCAACAACGGTGCTCGTCCGGTGACGATGCCGCTATTAATGCAGACCGATGATGACAAGGTCCATGCCCGACGGAGGCGTCTTTACCGTGGCGTTTGGCGTCTGCGTGAATTCCGACTGCTTGGAAGCGATCACAGCGCGGTTCGCTGCTTCGATCTGCTGAATGTCCTGAACCGTGTACGTGTTGCCAGCCGTGATCAGACCAAGCCACATGAGGATCGAGATGAGAAGTTCCATGGTGTTTTTTTTAAGGTTTGAGGTTTGGGGTGTGGGGTGTGGGGTTTGGGGTTGTCTGTAGGGGCGAGACGCAGTCTCGCCCGAGCTATATCAATGCAGACCGATGATGACAAGGTCCATGCCCGAAGGAGGCGTCGGGACATTGGCATTTTGCGTCTGCGTGAACTCCGACTGCTTGGCAGCGATCACTGCGCGGTTTGCTGTTTCGATCTGCTGAATGTCCTGCGCGGTGTATGTATTGCCGCCGGTGATCAGACCAAGCCACATGAGGATCGAGATGAGAAGTTCCATGGTGTTTTCTTTTTAAGGTTTGAGGTTTGGGGTGTGGGGTGTGGGGTGTGGGGTTGTCTGTAGGGGCGAGACGCAGTCTCGCCCGAGCTATATCAGTGCAGACCGATGATGACAAGGTCCATGCCCGAAGGAGGCGTCGGGACATTGGCATTTTGCGTCTGCGTGAACTCCGACTGCTTGGCGGCGATCACTGCGCGGTTTGCTGCTTCGATCTGCTGAATGTCCTGCGCGGTGTATGTATTGCCGCCGGTGATCAGACCAAGCCACATGAGGATCGAGATGAGAAGTTCCATGATGTTCTCCTAAAGAGGAAAGAGTGTTGGGAAGAGATTTGTAAAGAAGTTTCTGTGCTGAAAGTTTCTAACACGAACTTCGGACATTTTTTCTCCATGTCGTGGTATAACAATCGTAATTTTGGGACAGTTACTTTTTGGCAGCCAAACCACATGTCTGACACCTCAAAAACCTAATAGGGACGGGCTATGCGAAGAGGTTTACAGGAGTCTCTGGAATACGCACTTTCGGTCATTCCAGAACTTTTTTCAGAAATAGACTTTTCGAAACGCTTCACTCCGATGATTTCGAAGTGCGTTTTGGCCGCAAATCAGATCCGCCTGGGCCAGAAGTCGGAGCGGGATCTTGCGACGCTTATCTATGGAACGGATGATGTTCCGGCATCGACGCTGCGACGTCTAGTTGCACGCACGCAGCAGGCACTTGAGACCATCACGACGAAGGCCAGCCCGGGGCGCACTGCTCCGCGCAACGCTTATGATGAGTTTTCCTTCCATGGTGTGTGGATGTCCCTGATGTCGATGTACGCCTCTGGAGTGGACGCCTACTTCCTGCGCCAGCCGTATCGTGCGCAGGAACGGCTCTCGAGCGTCATGACCACCGCGCGCGACCCGTACATGCTGCCCATCTCGCTCTCGTCGGGGCTCTTCCTTTCGTTTCACCTTGCGCAGCAGAAGAAGCACAGCCGCCTAAAGCAGACGATCGCGACCATGAAGAAGAACTTCGATTCGCTGAATGACTGCTGGGACTGGATGATGACCTATATCGAGCTGCAGAGTTTTATGCGCCGACGCTACCGGATCGCTGCCAATACGCCAAGGATCAACGAGATCAGCCAGAGGCTCGATGATCTGCTCAATGGGCCAGTCGAAGAACTTTCGCCCCAGGCGCAGATGATCGCCGCTACCTGTGCCTACATCGTCAACCAGAACGCCAACGAGCCCGAGGCAACCATCCGATGGGCCGACATATACAAGCGCGCATCCCTGGCCGTGAACCGGCACTCGCCCATCTATGGCCGGGAATCCGACCGGATGTACCTGAGTGTGTACATGGCCACCAAGCAGTACGCCCGAGCCATCCCGCTGCTGGAGAAATTGGTGTCGCGCGAGCTCGCAAGCGCAAAGGCAGACAAACGTCCGGCCGACCTGACGTTTCACGTCTGGCTGGCCGATGCTCTACTTTGGGAGCGGCGTTACTCGGAGGTGATCAAGCTGGTCGACGGCATCCGATCAAGCTACGTCTCGGCAACCTATGATTTCCTGCGTTTTCGGATCATGATCCAGCGATCAATGGCCGTAGCCCTCGTTGTTGAATCGCAGGCAGCCGTCGATAGGCGCGTGTCGCGCATTGCGATGCGTCGCAATGAAAGCAGTGACCGACGTGCCGGCGACAACCTGCTTCGTATTCAAGCCCTCGTGGCCACGCTGATCGGGTCCGTGCTCCAAGAAGGCGCGAGCCGGTTCACCACAACAGACGTGATAGAACGACTGATGTTCATCCACAAAAACTCCCCTGACCTCCGGTCGTGCAAGCGCACGTCCGCCTTTGTCCGGCTGGTAGCAATGTTCGAGAACTTTGACCGGACCAAGAACTTTACCGCGCGAAGACTACGGGAATGCGGGAAAATGCTCGAGGTGCTGGAAACTAATTTCAATTTTTCTTCCTACGAGATAATTTCATACCTCGAAATTGCACGCCGTTTATACCCCAACCACATTCAGCGGATTCGCCCGTCATTATTGGCTTCCGGGGCGATTGCAGCCCTCAGTCGACGAGCATTGAGGACCAGAAATGACCCCCAAAAGTAACTGTCCCAAAATCTCAATTGATGACCACAATTTTTAGTACCACTACCCATAAGTTGCATACAGAAAGAATGGCGAAGATGGCGAAGGGTAGTGGGTGCGACTATCCTTCGCCCTCAAGCCGGTGAATCACAAAAAATCACAGTGTTGGGAGCCGTCACGTCATAATTAGCTACGTGCCGGTACACTGAATGGAAGCGGTTGGGACGCATGTCGACCCGACCGCTTCTGTTTTTTAGGTCAGCCACACCGTACGCCCGCTTGCGCGGCAGATGCATTTGGCGCGGGGCGCAGACAGAAACGCCGGAAAATGAAAAACGCCGTCACCAGGTGGCGACGGCGTTCGATTGCGCTCCGCAGCAGGGACTTGAACCCCGGACCCTCTGATTAACAGTCAGATGCTCTAACCAGCTGAGCTACTGCGGAATGGACTGCAAATATATGGTGGGCGGGGTTTTTGACAAGACGAGGCCGTAACTTCCTCACGTGATCGTTTCGACGGAAGCCATTATCATCCACTCCCGACGGTTCGGTGATACCTCCCGAATTGTAACGGCCTACAGCCGAGAGCTTGGTAAAGTGGGCCTTGTAGCGAAAGGGGCACGCACGACGTCCTCAAGTCTGGGACCGGCACTTGAGCCCCTTAGCCACGTGCAGCTGACGGTGTATCATGCAAAGAACCGCGACCTGCATACGGTCTCGCGGGCCGAAACGGCCGTCGCGCGCTCGCACATTCATGCATCCTACGAGCACCTTAGCGCGGGCCTGCTGATGTGCGAGCTGATCCTGCGCACGCAGGCCCAGGAGCAGCCGGACGGGGAGATCTTTGAACTGCTCAGCAAGGCTCTGGGTGTGCTGGACTCGTCGGCGCAGCAAGAGGCCTATGCCGTGAGCGTGGCCATGCGGCTGCGTCTTGCCGACATCATGGGGTTTGGCATTCAGAGAGCCCCCTTGCCGAGTGAGGTCCGTCACGTCACGATCGACGTGACCGACGGAGCAGTGCACGAGCATTCCAACGGTATCCGCCTGTCGATTGCAGCCTATACCATCATGCACGCCTCTCTGCGCGGCAGATGGATGCCTTCACAGCAGGCCGATCGTCTGGAGATCGAGTCGTTTCTCAGCGTGTACTTTTCGCACCACCTCGATACGCGCATCACGCCGCAGGCCTTCAACACGCTGCTGTGACAGGTTATATTGTGACCTATGATCGGTGATATCGCACTGACGATGTTCTTCGTCGTCCTCAACGGATTCTTCGTTGCGGCGGAATTCGCCATGGTCAAGGTCAGGACCTCGCAGATAGAGATCCGCGCCCGGGAAGGAAACCTCTTCGCCGGCGTTGCGCGGCATCTTCTGGAGCACCTTGATGCCTATCTCAGCGCCTGCCAGCTGGGCATCACCCTTGCCTCACTGGGACTTGGCTGGATCGGCGAAAGCGTGGTGGCCAACATCGTGGCGCAGGTCGCTCTTGCTCTGAACATCACGCTCGATCCGGAGTTCCTGCATACGATCTCGCTGATCATTGCCTTTGCCATCATCACGGTGCTGCACATCGTCGTAGGCGAGATCGCGCCGAAGTCCTATGCCATTCGCCGACCCGAAGCGGTCACGCTGGCGGTGGCTTTTCCGATGCGGGCCTTTTACGCGGTATTCCGGCCGGTCGTTGCGGCCCTGAACTGGATGTCCAATGCCATGCTCAGCATTGCCGGTATCGAGCACGCCGGTGAGCACGACGTGCATTCGCCCGAGGAACTGCGCTACCTCATCGCAGAGTCCTCCAAGCAGGGGGCTCTGGAGGTGTCGGAGCAGGAGCTGATCGACAACGTCTTCGAGTTCACCGAAACTACGGCCGGTCAGGTCATGGTACCCCGGTCGAAGATCACAGCGGTCGACGTGACCATGCCGATCGACACGCTTCTGGAATTCGTCATGCACGAGGGGTACTCGCGCCTTCCGGTATACAAAGGAAGTATCGACACCATCGTTGGCATCGTGTATGCGAAGGACCTGCTGACGCTGATGCATCACCGCGACCTGATCATTGTGCAGGACATTCTGCATGCGCCGATCTTCGTGCAGGAGGATATCAAGCTCAAGCGTCTGCTGCGCGATATGCAGCGCGACAAGGTACACATGGTGGTTGTCCTCGACGAGTTTGGCGGCACGGCAGGCCTTCTTACGCTGGAGGACATCATCGAAGAACTGGTGGGCAACATCCAGGACGAATACGACGATGAAGCCCCCTTGCATGCTCAACAGTCACCGGATGCGTTTGAACTCGACGCGTCCATCCGCATCGATGAGGCCAATGAGTTTCTGCCCGAGCCGCTTCCCGAAAGCGACGACTACGAGACGCTGGGCGGCCTGATCAACCTGCGTGCTGGTCGCATCCCGAATGTTGGCGACACAGTGGCTCTTGATGGTTACACCTGCACCGTGCTTGAGGCCTCCCCTCGCCGCGTCGAGCGCGTGCGCATCGCCCGGCGAACCTCAGAGCAATGAGCAAGAAACTCCTGCTGGCGCTTGTAGCCGTCCTCTGCGTCGGCTGCGCATCCGTGCCCGACCGAGTTGCGCGGCTGCCGGAATACCGGCAAACATGCCTGAGCGCATCGATGAAGGTTCCCTATCCGATCATCTTGCTGCACGGACTTGGTCAGAAGGCCGAGGTGTGGCATGGTCCGGCAACGGAGTACTTCCGGCGTGATCTTGGACTGACCTATGGCGGCGAACTTGCGGCCGACCGCAGCGGCAACGTCCGTCGCGTGATCGCCGGATCGGGTCAGGCCGACTTTTTTACGGTGGCTTTTTCCAACCCGGTCGACTCGGTCCATGCCTGGCGCGATGAGCTCGAGGCCTGCATCAACGACGTGCGTCGCACCACCGGTGCAGACCGCGTGATCCTGGTGGGCTACAGCATGGGCGGGCTGGCCGCACGGGCCTACCTGTGCAAGCGCCTGACGGACCATCACGTTAAACGCCTGATCACCATCGGCACGCCCCACCTTGGCTCGGCTATGGCAAAGATCTGGGATGTGACGACAAGCCTTGCCGAGTGCGCCCGCGACGGCGGGATACTGACGAGAAAACCCTGCGAACTTGCCCTGTCGGCCGTCCGCTCGGCGCAGGATGATGTACCGTTTGACAGCTGGGCGATCCGCGACCTCCGACGTCCGGAAGATGGCGGGCATTTTCTGCGTCGGCTTGGCAAGCTGGCCCACCCCCTCGACGTGGAATACATCAGCGTGATCGGCAAGGTTGACCTTGTGAACAACACTCTCAGCAAGGGTGCCGTGCAGGAACTCGTACGGAAGGCCCTGAGCGTGATCGGTGGCTCGATCGACGACATCTTCGATACCGGCGATGGAGTGGTCAGCGCCCGCAGTCAGAACATGGCCAACATTGAATGGTTCAACGCCGACCCGTCCCGACGGCGCATGGCACGAACGGTCGACCTGCCCACAGTGCACACCCGCCACCTCAGCACATCGTCGGACGTGCAGCGCATTGCCCTGGATGACAAGCCCGAGTACAAGGGGGCGTTTCTGGCTCGCACAGGCGCTACGGCGCAGCTGGTGGTGGACTTCGTCGATCATGTTCCGGCTTCGTGCACGGTAGGCCTCGAGGTGCGCAGCACGTCAGCCGTAGTGCGCACGATCACCGCCAGCGACGTTCGCCTGATCTTCGGCGATGACGGCCTTGTGGCGCGGGCGATCGTGCCGCTGGATGGACTGGACCTGATGGCGCCCGAGCCATATCGCCTGAAGGTGACGATCACCAACGGTTACGGCTACACGGTCACATCGTCTCTGGAATGGTAGGGGGCGTCACTTGACGACCATCATCGGCTGCGAGGTCCTGAACCCCTGCGTCGAGAGCACCACGTAGTAGAGCGTGGAGACGATCTCTGCATTGCTGACAACAAACTCCGCGGTATGCGTTCCGGCCGGCACATCGGCGCTGAGGATCGTTGCCACGGAATGGCCGACCACATCGACCACCCTGAGGCTGACCTTGCAGGGGGCTGGCACGGAAAACCTGATGGTAGCCTTATCGGCAACCGGATTGGGCTGGATGGCCTCCAGGCGGTAGCCCTCGGCGAGCGGGGTCGACGTTACGCCGGCTGAGGCCTCGTCCACCGCAACAACCACCGCAGCCGTCCTGCGCACGGCACACGGCGTCTTGAGGGATGCCGTATATGTTCCGGAGGCGAGGTCTTCGACGGCGTCAAGCTCCAGCACGGCTCCCGTCGCCCCGGGTATGGGCTGGTCGTTCTTATACCAGGTGATCTCGTGGTACTTCGCGCTGGTAATATTCTCGATGCCGAGTCGAAGCTGACCGCCCTGACGCACCATGATGCGGGAAGATGGTTCGAGAAGACTCGGCTCTGCCCCGCTCCAACGCACAAGACGCGGAGCATCTGACGGTGCAGTCACACCCAGGGCAGTGGCACGGGCCACGGCAAGTGTGACTGTGATGGCGAGCAAAAGACGCTGCATGAGAGAATCCTCCAAAACCGACGCGAAATATAGCGATTTTTGACCCCGGTCACGAGCGTCCTCCATGCACACCACTCAACCTCCACGCATCTTCATCACCGCCGGCGAAGCCTCCGGCGATGCCCACGCAGCTCGCCTGATGCGGCAGCTACGATTGCTGATCCCCGACGTCGTCTTCGAAGGCTTTGGCGGTCCGGCCATGGAGATGGAAGGCCTGCATTCTCTGGCATCAATCCGCGACCTGGCCGTGACGGGATTTGTGGAGGTAGCCAAGCGCTATCGGTTCTTTACGAATCTGCTCGAAACCTGTCAGCAGCACATAGAGCGTGCACGACCTCTTGCATTCATCCCGGTGGACTATCCCGGGTTCAACATGCGGCTGGCGGCACGCGTCCGCTCGCCGCGCCTTCCGGTGATCTGGTACATTGCCCCGCAGCTCTGGGCCTGGGGTAAACGGCGCGCCCCTTCACTGGCAAGTGCCGTCGACCGTCTGCTGGTGGTCTTTCCCTTCGAGGTAGAATTCTTTGCACAGTTCGGCATCCGCGCCGAATACGTCGGGCACCCACTTGTGGAGTCGCTCGGACCGATCTCGGATCGGCCCAAGGACGGACCCGTGCTGCTCATGCCGGGCTCGCGCGCGCAGGAACTGCATCGGCATGTCCCGGTGCTTGCCGCCGCCATGAATCAGGTGCGACGCTCGCACGGTAACGTCACCTTCACAGTGCCTCGCGCCGCCGGTGTCGATACGGCGTCACTCCGGCCCCTTGCCGATGCCGGAGCCATCATCACCGATGATGCGGCCGCCGCAATGGATGCATCATGGGCAGGTATGATCAAGGCCGGCACGTCAACATTGGAAGCATCATTGAGGGGGCTTCCCTACGGCACGTTCTACCGCACGTCCTTTGTGAGTTATCACCTGAGCCGCTCGCTGATCGACGTGTCGTCGATCAC
This sequence comes from Ignavibacteria bacterium, assembly GCA_947459875.1. GTDB lineage: Bacteria > Bacteroidota > Ignavibacteria > Kapaibacteriales > Kapaibacteriaceae > UBA10438. Next base: position 5,002 of record CANHFG010000058.1, on the reverse strand, counting down.
GCTCATGAATCTTCTGCTCAAGCGCAACGTCGTGCACGAGTACATCCAGAAGGATGCTACTGCCGAGGCCCTGGCAGGCGAGATCATCGAACTCTGTGATTCAGCACCACGTCGGGACGAACTCTCGTCGGCCATGCTCGAGGTGCGCCACATGCTGTCTTCGGGCGGCGCAAGCCGTCGTGCCGCTGAGATCATCGTTGATTCGCTTCCCAGGAGCGTTCGATGAAGGCTCGACTCTTTTCGCTGCTCACGCGCCTGCTGGCGCGCTCGTGGAGAGTGCACCTCGATGGTGAGCTGCCCACTGCACCATGCATCGTTGTCTTCTGGCACGGCGAGATGCTCCCGGTCCTTGCTACCTTCGGTCCGCTGCACTCGATCGTCCTGGTCAGCCCAAGTCAGGACGGTCGGATTCTGCAGCAGCTACTGCGCGACTGGGGACATACGATCGTGGAGGGTTCATCCTCGAGAGGGGGCAAGGAAGCTCTCGAACAGCTTGTGGCACTTGCTCCGGAGAATATCATTCTCATCACGCCGGACGGACCGCGAGGTCCGGCCCACCGGGCAAAGCCGGGCGCGGTGATCGCAGCACAGCGCAGCGGCGTCCCGATCGTTCACGTACGCATGCGTGCCACAGGCGTCCATACGTTCGCGCGCTCGTGGGATCGGTTTCAGCTGCCTCTTCCCTTTGCGCGCATTACCCTGCACATGAGTCCGCCGGTCGTGCTCGATCCTCATGTTTCACAACAGGAAACCGAGGCCGAGATCCGGCGTATGGACGAGCGCCTGCACACGCTTGGAGCCGTCACATGCTAAAGCTGCTATCGGTTCTCTACCGGTGGCTGGTCGCGCGCCGCAATGCGCAGTTCGACCGTCACGAGCGACCCATCGTTCCGGTGGATAGGCCGGTGATCAGCGTCGGCAACATTAGTGCCGGGGGCACAGGCAAAACCCCCGTGGTGCAGATGCTTGTTGGTATGCTGCGCCAGGCCGGACTGCGGCCGGCCGTTGTTCTGCGCGGCTACCGACGTCGCTCGCGTGGCCTCGTGGTCGTGCATGATGGTCAGCAGCTACGGGTCGACGTAGCGGCCGCGGGCGACGAGGCATTTCTGCATGCAAAGACGCTCGGTGTGCCCGTCGTGGTCAGCTCCGACAAGGTCGAGGCCGCGGCTCATGCCGCCGGCAACCTGCCGTGTGATGTGATCGTGGTCGACGATGGTTTTCAGCACCGCGCGCTGCACCGCGACGTGGACGTGGTGATCATCGACCCGGCAACACTTTCGGGATCGTTGCTTCCAGCCGGACGTCTTAGAGAGCCCCTTGCCGCGCTTGGTAGGGCCGACATCGTTCTTGTGGCCGACGGCGTGACGCCCGAGCAGGTGCGGCCACTCATGAAATCGTCGGCATACGCATTTGCCCTGCACCGCAGCGTGCGCTGCGCGGCCCCTACCAACGTCCCGGTTCTGGCCGTCAGCGGCATCGCGCGGGCAGAACGCTTCCACGATTCGCTCCGCTCCCTGGGATACACGATCGCCGGCCAGCTGGCCTTTGCCGACCATCATCGCTATACGGCATTCAACGTGCGGACCATTGCCATGAGCGCACGGAAGCACCATGCGCAGATCATCACCACGTCGAAAGACCACGTGAAACTTGCGCCGCTTATCGACGATCCCGCGCTTTTGGCGCAGATCTTCGTGCTTGAACTAGAGGCGCACGTTGATACGTCTGCGCCGTTTCTTTCCGAACTCCTTCGCAGGATCAACCCGTGAAAATTGCCATTTCCCGCGCCAGCGGAAGTCCATCCTATGAACGCTATGCCCCCTGGCTGCAGGCGGCCGATGCCAGTGTTGAGATCATCGACATGCACTCCTGCACCCCTGAGCATGCAGCCGAACAGCTTGCCGCATGTGACGGGCTGGTGCTGAGCGGCGGACCCGATGTGGACCCTTCCCGTTACGAAGCTGAGCACCGCCGCGGGCTGTGCCTTTCGATCGATGCTGACCGTGACGCTCGCGAGATGGCGCTCATCGAAGCCGCCAGAGACCTCAAGATGCCTGTGCTGGGGATCTGTCGCGGTGCTCAGATCCTGAACGTTGCCTATGGCGGAACGCTCTTTGCCGATCTTCCCACCGAGCGACCATCAACCACCGAACATCGGCAGATCGACGCCGTCGATGCAGAGCACGCGGTATCGGTCGAACCGGGCTCGATTCTGCGCCGCATCTCGCGCGCCATGGACGGAACCGTGAACTCGGCGCACCATCAGGGCGTGGAGCACCTGGCGCCACTCTTCACCCCGTCGGTCGTGGGCGACGATGGACTCATCGAAGCGTTTGAATGGGGCGATGCAGCACTCGGCGGTAAGCCATTTCTGCTTGCCGTGCAGTGGCATCCCGAACGGATGGAGTACTCCAACCCGTTCTCTCTTCCGATTGCCGAACACTTCATTCATGAGGCTCATGCCTACCGTCTGCTGGTAAAGCCACGGCCGTAGCCATATCATCGCGTGCATGATGCGCGCGCAGCACCAGGCGAAGTCCGATGTCCGTCTGCGTGCCATCTGCGCGCAGCGCCTGTTGCACGTAGGCCTGCGCGGCGGTGGTGATGTGTGCTCCAAGATTCCACTCAAAGCCGACCGAGACACGTCGGCCATAACCAATCCCCCTGACCATGCTCTGAAGGCCAACCGAGGCGTACTCGACGGTTGTTATGGCCGCGTCCGACACCTCCGAAGCGAAGACTGACGCGCGTGCACGCAGCGTTATCAGCGGTCCGGTGTTCCACCGCAGGTCTATCCAGCCAACGCTCCCGGACAACCACTCTCCGTCAGCCAGACGCACGAACCGCACGTCAGCATTGGCTCGCACCTGCAATGATGGACTGATGCGGCGGTGAAGTCTGAGTCGAGCCGTCCACATTCGGCGCGGCACTTGACGGCGCTGCACGAGCGAAACGCCATCCTCATCGTGATGATGCCACAAGCGCCAGTCGGCGCGCAGACGCTGCGTCACGCGCTGCTCAAGGTCGGCAATGAATTCGAACCCCGTCGATGCCATGGGCAACAGCCGCGTGCGCCACGGACGTCCGAACAGTGCCGCCGAACAGCGGAAGGTGGCCATGCCTCTTGTGGTCGAACGCAGACGCAGCATCAAGCCCCATGAATTGGCGGCACGCTCTGCCGTGGCCACGATACTCCCCAGAGGAAGGTCGCAGTCGGCATCGGCGTACCACAACGAGAGCGAAGCCGAGGACGTCGCATGCATGGTGCTGATAATGGCCTGTGCAGCCACGCGGCGGCGGCCGTCAAGCGCGATCTCCGCGCCGAGATCGAAAGGGGCGAGCTTCCGCCGGTAGGTAAGCCCGGCAGCTCCGGATGGTGTGCCCTGCGACTCACGCGCAAGGAGCGTGGCTGTGAACATGCCACCAAGGAGACTGTCCTCAAGCCATCCGGCCAGCAATCCCTGCGTGGTCGACATGATCCTTCCGCCCAGCAGATGCAGCGTCATCGACGTGTCGAGCCGCACCGCCAGCGAGGCGCCGCGCACGCCCCCTACCCCTCCGCGAATGGGCGGCGAGACTGTGCGGGGAGGCGCCAGACGCGAGCGGCCGAAACCCCGTGCCGATGAGACGATGCTGCCCAGCCCCGACTCGGCAACCACCTGGCCAAGGCCCACCGTCCAGCCGCTGCCGTGAGCGATCACCCACCAGAGCGGATCCGAGCCCGAGGCAGGCGTGCGAACCAGACCGATGCGAAACGACGGATGATCCATGAGCGCGCGTACGCTTGCCACGTCGGATGCGCCCGTGCTACGCAGCAGCAGCGATGTTTCGGGAACCGCATCAAGTAGCAGGTCATCCAACCATGACACTTCCTCAGGCATGTGCAGCGTGTCAGGGTCGACCTCCTGCGCCTGCAGTACTCCATTGAGCGTCAGGAGCGCGACGATCACGCCTGTAAACCACTCTACCATGGCACTGCAAAGGCAAGCGTCAGCGTTGTGCAAAGGCCAAGGGGATGCACACTGCGCACATCGATAAGCAGGTGCGTGCCCAGCGAGACATTCATGCGCAGGGCGCAGTCGACCGATACCGGATCAGAGCATAATCCAGCGCGGACGTCCGTGCCGGCGGCCAGCCTTGCCCGTGCGGCAATGCGAAGCGCCGCAGGCCGGTTCCACGGCAACCGCAGTTCGGCGGTGATGGTATGTGAGTCGAGAACTGCAGCCAGCCCCATGCGAAAGACCGGACCGCGTGCGGCGCCCATCTCGATCATGGCGTCTATGCCGGCCGCAACCGTCCATTCCGCCATTGTCATCCCGGCATGCACATCCAGACGTGCCGCGATCATGTCATCAAAGCCCCGTATTGACATCCATTCCAGACCCGAGGCAAGCCCCATAACATAGCCCTCGGCAGGCACCCATCGCAGCCGTGCCGACGGGGCGATGCGCATGAGCGCTGCACTGCCGCGCGCCTCCAGCGCAAGGGCCATCGACGCAGAGCGCAATGGGGCAACAAGACGCGCCTGTGAAAGACCCTCAAGCGAGAATGGGCGGGGCGCGGCGACGACTTCGACGGCATCACCGAGTTCGGCAAGGGGGCTTGAAAGCGCTTCGGATTCACTCAATACGTCCCGACCCGTCACGCTGCCCCAAAAGGTCGGCTGCGCCTGGCATGGCTGGCACACGATGAATGCCCACGCCCACGTCATGAGCATGGTGCGTAGATTCGTCCGAGTGCACCTTTGGAGATCAAACACGATGACGACCCTTCTGCGATCATTTTCCCTCTTCGTGTCAGTTCTGATGCTTGGCGTGACATTGCACGGTCAGGAGATCCGTGCGACGGTCAGCGTTGACATGCAGCCGCTGAGTCTTGATCAGCGTCAGGACCTGATGAACATGGCCCGCGATGTAGAAGCGTACATCAACAATAACCGCTACCTCGACCGGGATTGGGACGGCGAGAAGGTGCCGGTGGACATTACCATCTACGTCAGCGG
>CANHFG010000057.1 GCA_947459875.1 Ignavibacteria bacterium | reverse complement strand
TTGCCCCCACCGCAAAGTCAGACAGAAGAGGCACCGCCTCCGCCGCCCCCTCAGAATGTTCCTTCAGGGCCGGCCGCACGTGCGGGCACGCCCGTTCCGGTGCCCGACGCGGAGCTTGCTCCTGATGTAAAGGATTTTGCCAACACCGACGAGATCAACCGCGCCTCAGCCGTTGGCGGTTCGGGCGAGGACGACGGCAGCTGGGCTGATAACATCGGTCAACCGGTGGCGATCAAAGAGCGCGAAGTTGAACCGAACCCTGAGGATTTTGTCGCCGTCGAAGAAGAGCCGAAGTATGACGATATAGCCCTTCAGCGCCGCGTAGAGTACCCGGATATGGCTCGCCGGTCGGGTATCGAGGGCATGGTGCTGGTAGGCGCTCTGATCGGAAAAAATGGTGCGATCGAAAAAGTCCAGGTGTTTGAGTCTGACCACCCGAGTCTGAACGATGCCGCGGTAAAGGCCGTTCGCGAAACAACGTTCACGCCCGCCAAGCAGAACGGCCAGCCGGTCCGCGTGTGGGCCCGCATCCCGATTCGTTTCCGCCTGAGGTAGGCTCCGTGCATTCGGCACCCTGTTCTTGATTGCTCGTGGAGTCGGCCGGATGAATTCAGGACTACCGCACATGTACTCGCGCTGATGTTTCATCTTTTCAACATCCTGGTACGCGCGGCGGTGGTCATTGTCGGCCTGCTTATGCTGACGGGATTCTTGTCGCTGTTCCCTGAGCCGACGCCCTTGAATGAAACGTTTGGACTCATCGTCGTCCTGTTTGGTGCGTACCGTATGGTCCAGTACCTTTCAACGCGGCGAAGCACCCTGAACGATCCGGACGAATGACCATGCCTCGCATCATTTCCAACGCTTTGCGTCTGTCACTTCCGGCACTCCTTCCAATGCTCGGGGCTATTCTCCTGCTATCATGTGATGGAGGGGAAACGCGTCAGCCCGATGCCGAGACGGCTGTATCGGGAGAGCTAACCGTACTAGTTGATGAAGAGATCCGTCCGCTGCTTGACTCGATCGTCATCTACCATGCGCGGGAGAACCCCAAGGCCAGCGTGACGCTTCGGTCGATGTCGGCCACCGAGACCATGCGCCGAATGATCGACCGCTCGGAGCGCATCGCCATCGTTGCACGCGACTATACCCCGGAGGAAGATTCCCTGATCAAGGCGGCAGAGCTCGACACGGTGCCGAGAGCACTGGTGGCGCGCGACGCGTTGGTATTCTTCGTGGACAAATCCTTCCCATATGACACCATGAACGCTGAGCACATCCGTGCGTGGCTGGCCGGACGCCCCGGTGTTCGGTCATCCTATCCGAAGCTCGCAAAGGACCCGGTGTTTGTCGTCGCAGGGGGCTCTTCCGGATCGGTATACGGAAACATTGCCAACGTTGTTCTGGCGCGGCGAGCCCCCTCCGTGAAGATGCTCGCCACGGCCGCTACCCATGCTGACGTGGTGCGGGAGGTCTGTTCGAACCCTGCGCTTATCGGCGTGGGATACTTGTCACAGATTCGGGGCGACACGTCCGTCAAGGCTCTACGGCTGAGCTACACCGGACCCGACGGAACGCACGAATGGCCCAAACCTGTTCACCCGGCGTATCTGATGATGGGGAAGTATCCCTTCCCGGTGCCGATTTTCGCCTACGTGACGTCCAAGCCGAGTCAGCACGATGTTGCCTTCGGATTCATGCAGTTCGCAACGCGCTCAAATAAGGCGCAGTACAGTTTGTTCAACGCGGGGATCGAACCGGCACATGCTAAGATCACGCTGTATCTACCTGAGGAATAAGCAGATCATGACGTTTTTCACGAAAATCACCGCACTCGCAGCATTGCTCCTGGCGCTAACGTTGCCAACGGCGGCTGACGAATTCGACAATGCCAAGAAGGCTGCGTCGGCAGGCGACTATCTCGTTGCGCTCGGACATATCCGTAAGGCGGTGTCTGAAGACCCGCAGGATATTGATCGCCTGAAGCTGGCCTCGGCGATCTATCTCGAAATGGAGATCAAGGACACGGCGCTCATGTATGCCCGCCGCGTTTTCGATGACGACGAAGAAGAGGCCGAGTCGGCCCTGCTGCTGAGTCGTGCATTGGTGGAGTCGGAAAAGGCAGCTGAGGCGTGCGTCATGCTCAAGAAGTTCCGGCGCAATGCCGATAACGTGGCCCTTGCACTGGCGCATGTGAACGCTCTGGTGGCCGCCGATTCAACATCGGCTGCCGAGCTTGTTGCCTCCACAGCCCGGCAGAAGTACCCAAAGGAAGCAGATGCCTATTTGGCGCTGGGAAATCTGTACTTCAGCTGGAAGCCATTGCCGGTGTTCGATCTGGCCGTTCAGAATTACACGGACGCGATCGCCATCAATAACAACCTCGTGCAGGCGCACTTCAATCTGGCCATCTGCTACTGGCGCATGGGTAACCGTGAGACCGACGATGCGCTGGCCAACGAGTACTTTAACAAGTGTCTGAGCGAGTGGGCCATCGTGTCGAAGCAGGACCCCAAAAATGCCCGCGCATGGTATGAGCAGGGGAAGATCTACTATCTGGCCAAGCGCTACACCAACGCCTCGGATGCTCTTAAGACCTACCGTGAGCTACGCCCCCTCGGCACCGGAGAGATCATGGCCTCGTGGTACCTGGGTGAATCGCTTTACAAGCAGGGCTTGTGTGACGACGCCAAGAAGCACCTTGAGGATGCCGCCGCGAGGATCGACTCGCTCAAGCCAAAGGTTGCCGTCATGCTCGCTCGGTGCAACTTCCAGGCGAAGAAGTGGCAGGAGTGCGTGAGCTCCTATTCCGCGGCCGAATCCGTGGACTCTCTCTGGGAAGGAATGGACTACTGGAAGTTCGGCACCGCCCTGATCAATGCCACCGATACGCTGCGAGCGATCGACCTTATGTTCAAGGCCTCGAAGATCGAGCCAAAGCAATGCAAGCTCATGGAGCGGTTTGCCTTCCTCTTGCAAAGCAGGAAGCGGTACGGCAATTCAAACGACATCTATCGCGGACGTCTGGCCAACTGCACAGACAGCACCGATGCGAAGATCCACGTGCTGATGGGCAATAATTTCTATGCCGACAGTCTCGTAGACAGTGCCATTGCCTGCTATGAGAAGGCAATCGGCCTGAATCCGAAGATGATGTGGGGAATGCAGCGTCTGGGTGACACCTATCTGTTGCGCGGTGACGCTGAGAAGGGGCGTTCCTTGCTTGACCAGGTGATTACCAATGCTACGACCACTGCATCACCAGACGAAAAGCGCTACGGCATCGCGGCAATCGCCAGCCTCAACTCACTCGACATCAAGGAAAAGAACTGGCAGTCGATCGTCGAACGCTCAACACTTGGCACGACCATTGACCCGAAGTCGGTCGTTTCCTGGCTCTACCTCGGCATCGGCCATCAGGGCGTAGGAAACAAGGACAAGGCACGGGCTGCCTACCAGGAAGTTCTCAAGCTGGATCCCGCAAACGCCTCTGCCAAGAAGAACCTGCAGAGCCTGGCAAACTAAGCCGTGCTGCCAGGCGGGCTTGGCGAAGATGGGCAGAGTTCCGTAAGTTTGTCGTCTTGTCACAACCGAACACCGCCGAAGCACCATGATCTTGCTTGACATCGTAGGGATGCGCGAGGGCAACCGATTGTTCTCAATTTCCATTCCTGCATCGGAGATCCCGGGACTCTCGGCAGAGTTCGATGCGGACGTCGTCATCGATGGTCGCATTCACAAATCGGGGCGTCACTACGTAGTGGATGCCACGGTCACCTCGGACGGTCTGTTTGTTTGTGACAGGTCTCTGGAGAACTTCCGCGAAAGCATCACGGCTGAGCTTCACGTGGAGTTTATCATCGACCCGGCACTTGCTGTGCGTCAGCAGGCGGTGCAGGCAGAGCTGGACGATGAGCAGGAGCGAGGAATCGGTGAGGATGACAGGTCGCTGAACATCACCGAAGACGTGCGGCAGGTACTGACAGTGGCGGTACCGATGCAGCACATTGCTCCGGCCTACAGGGATGTGCCTCTCGAGGAGATCTATCCGAACCTGAAGCCGACGAACGATGGCCAGGCCCCGGTGGACGACCGCTGGGCGGCTCTTGAACAACTGAAACGCAAGTAAACTGAGGAAATACTCTCATGCCAAATCCAAAGCGCCGTCACTCAAAGTCGCGCAGCGCCAAGCGCCGTACGCATTACAAGGCGTCGGCACCAACCGTCATGACGTGCCCTAATTGCAACGCCGCAAAGCAGCCGCACATTGTATGCCACACGTGCGGATACTATAACGGCCGGAAGATCATCAACGTCGATTGATGAGACCGTCGTTTCGATCTTTACGGCACGACCCGTGAACGAAACATCTGACCGTTTGCAAGCCCCCTCATCGCGTCCACTGCGCATAGTCGTGGATGCCATGGGAGGCGATTTTGCGCCCGCCAGTGAGGTAGGGGGCGCACTTATTGCGCTTTCCAAACTCGGACGTGATGTCGAGATCGTTCTCGTTGGACGCGAAGACGTCCTGCGCGCGGCTCTCGACAAGCACCCTGAGTCCAAGGGCGAAACGCGCCTTAGCGTGTTGCATGCGCCGGACGTTGTGACAATGTCTGACGAGCCATCATCGATCGTGAAGGGGCGGAAGGAATCATCGCTCTACATGGGTCTTGACATGATGCGTCGAGGCGATGCTGACGGGTTCGTCTCCGCCGGCAACACCGGTGGTGTGATGGCTACGGCAACAATGCTTTGCGGGCGCATCCCGGGCGTGAGCCGGCCGACCATTGGAACCTTCTTTCCGACGCTGACGAACAAGCCAACGCTGGTGGTTGATATCGGCGCAAACGTCGACAGCAAGCCGCGGTTTCTGCACGATTTTGCCGTCATGGGCAGCGTCTTCGCACATCTTATGCTCGGCATCGAGCGCCCAACTGTTGGGCTGCTCAACGTTGGTGAAGAAAAGAGCAAGGGAACCGAAGTAGCCCGCGAAACACATGAGCTCCTCTCGAACAGTACAGTAAACTTTTACGGTAATGTCGAAGGGCGCGACATCCTCAAGGGCACTGTCGATATCGTTGTCTGCGATGGTTTCGAGGGGAACATCGTACTGAAGTTTGCTGAAAGCATTTTGACGTTCCTGAAGGAACGATTCAAGGCTTACGCCAACCGTGGTCTTCTGCAGAAGCTCACCATAGCTGCGTTCCGCCCGGTTCTGCGCAAGGTTCTCAGCGGACTAGACTATCAAGAGTATGGCGGTGTTCCGCTGCTTGGTATCAACGGAGTGGTGATCATTGGTCACGGAAGCGGTTCGCCTCTTGCCCTGAGCAATATGATCTTACGTGCTGTGGAAGTTGTCCGTAAGGACGTCAATGGGACCATTCAGCGGGCTCTGCACGAAGCCGCTCAACAGAAAGACCTGCCATGAAGGCCATAGTCACGGCGATCGCTCATCATGTTCCTCCTGACGTCTACGACAACAACTGGTTCACCAAGCGCATCGACACGACGGACGAATGGATCCAGACGCGCACGGGCATCAAGGAACGGCATTTTGCCTTTGAGGGTGGCCTGACCGATATTCTCCTTCCGGCAGCGCAGGAAGTGCTCCGTCAGCGCGGGATCACCGCCGATGAGATCGATTGTATCATCGTCGCCACGGTTACACCGGATCGGGTGTTTCCTTCCAGTGCCGCGATCCTTCAGCATAAGCTCGGCGCAAAGAACGCCTGGGGCTTTGACCTCTCCGGTGCCTGCAGTGGCTTTCTCTATGCACTGGTGACCGGCGCAAAAATGATTGAGGCCGGCGCAGCAAAGAAGATGCTTGTGCTCGGTGGCGACAAAATGAGCGCCATCCTCAACTTTGACGACCGTACAACATGTGTTCTCTTTGGTGACGGCGGGGGAGCTGTGCTTCTCGAGCCGTCGGAGTCCGACGACTACGGCGTCGTCGATCACATCCTGCGCATGGACGGCGCCGGTGAAGTACACCTGCATCAGAAGGCAGGGGGCTCGCTGCGCCCTCCGACGATCGAGACCGTAACGAACCGCGAGCACTTTGTGTATCAGGAGGGTCAGGCCGTATTCAAGAGCGCTGTCAAAGGCATGGCCGACGTGTCGTATGAGATCATGGAGCGCAATCATCTGACAGCCGACGACGTAGCGTGGCTGATCCCTCATCAAGCGAATCTGCGAATCATCGATGCTACTGCAGAACGCATGGGTCTGAGTAAAGACAAGGTGATGATTAACATTGAGCGCTTCGGAAACACCACCGCCGGAACGATTCCGATCTGTCTGTCTGAGCTTTACCAGACAGACAGGGTAAAGCGTGGAGACTATCTCGTCCTGTCATCATTCGGTGCCGGGTATACGTGGGGATCGGTCCTTCTGCGATGGTCGATCGACAAAAAGGAGAAGGCGTAAGACTATGTCCAGGGCACTGCTGTTTTCCGGTCAGGGATCCCAGTATGTGGGAATGACCAAGGACCTCGTCGAATCATTCGATCTAGCCCGGGAAATGGCTGCAAAGGCCAATGAACTACTCGGTTACGACTTGCAGTCGATCATGGTCGACGGACCGGAAGAAGAACTCCGCAAGACGAAATTCACGCAGCCTGCGCTGTTTGTCCATGAAGCGATACTGCTGGCGCTAACCTCTACGGACGGCGTTTCGGCCGTAGCAGGTCATTCGCTGGGTGAGTTTTCCGCTTTGCATGCCGCTGGCGTGCTCACCTTCGACGATGCCCTGCAGCTGGTGCAGCTGCGTGCGCAGCTGATGTTCGACGTTGGCAACGCCACGGCTGGCACGATGGCTGCTGTGGTGGGTCTGGACGATGACCTGGTGCGTGAGATCTGTCAGGAACTTCATGGCGTCGACGGAAATGTGATCGTTCCTGCCAACTTCAACTCACCGGGGCAGGTCGTTGTCAGTGGTTCGGCAGAGTACGTCCGCTCCTGTATGCCGGTCTTCAAGGACCGCGGCGCTAAGATGGTCAAGGAGCTCCAGGTCAGCGGTGCGTTCCACTCGCCCCTTTTGAACGATGCCCAGCAGGGACTGGCCGAGAAGATCCGCACAACGGTATTCTCACAGCCCCGCATGCCGGTGTATGTGAATGTTTCCGGCAGGCCCGTCAGCGATCCGGAGGCACTGAAAGAGAGCGCCATTCGCCAGCTGACATCTCCGGTTTTGTGGACATCTACCATGCATGCGATGTGGAATGATGGCATCCGGTCATACTGTGAGATTGGCCCCGGCAAGGTCCTTCAGGGGCTGGTCAAGCGCACTCTTGCAGAGGCCACCATCGATGGTATTGACACCGCAGCGGATGTGCTGCGCCATACGTCAAATCCATCGTAAACCGAGCAAAGAAACTTCCAGGAAAGAGCGATGAAGACCTTCGATCACAGCGGAAAAGTGTTTGCCATTACGGGCGGATCACGTGGAATCGGCGAGGCCGTCGTGCGCCGACTCTGTAGTGAGGGGGCTCATGTTTTTGCCACGTATAATTCCAACCCCGATCGCTCGGCGGCCGTAGCTGCTGAGATCGAGGCAGCGGGCGGCAAGGTGACCTTTCTTCAGGTGAACGTGGCCGACGAGACAAGCGTCAAAGAGTTCATCGAGGCCGTTGTCAGCACCGGTGGTCGTATCGACGGTCTGGTCAACAATGCCGGGATCACGCGCGACGGGCTGCTGATGCGTATGAGTACCAAGGACTGGAGCGATGTCATCGACACCAATCTCACGGGTGTGTTCTTTGCATGCCGGGCAGCTGCTCGTCCGATGATGTCCCAGCGCAGTGGGCGAATCGTCAACATCGGGAGCATTGTCGGACTGCAGGGCAATGCCGGCCAGGTCAATTACAGCAGCGCCAAAGCAGGTCTTGTCGGCCTTACCAAGTCGCTTGCCCGTGAACTGGCCAGTCGCAACATTTCCGTAAATTGCGTCGCTCCCGGGTACGTAGAAACTGATATGACGGCAAAACTGACCGATGAGCAGAAGGCTGCTTTCTTCGGCAACATTCCTCTCAAGCGCGGAGCTGCGCCGGAGGAGATCGCCTCGGTCGTTTCTTTCTTCCTTGCGGCTGAGTCGGCCTACGTTACCGGACAAGTTTTGAATGTCTGTGGCGGATTGGCCATGTAAATCCGTCCGGCGTCGCCGTACATTTGCACGATTGTTCAACTCCATTTTTCAACAAGGGTTTGCTATGTCAGCAGTGGCACAAAAGGTTACAGAGATCATCGTCTCCAAGCTGGGCGTCGAAGAGTCACAGGTTACGCCAACAGCTTCATTCACGAGCGATCTTGGCGCCGATTCTCTCGACACGGTCGAGCTCATCATGGAATTCGAAAAGGCTTTCAACCTGACGATCGACGACAGCGAGGCCGAGAAGATCCAGACCGTTGGCGATGCGATCACGTACATCGAGTCCAAGGCCTAACAAGCCCCTTACCAACACATTGCACGCGCAATCTTGTCCCTAACGTCAGGCATAGGTATGTCGAAGACCATCCCACGTATTGTCATCACCGGAGTCGGAGCCGTAACGCCTATTGGCAATACTGCTGAAGACTTCTGGAACGGTATGATGCAGGCTCGCAGTGGTGCGGGCCCGATCACGCGCTTTGATGCTGCAGAATTCGACACGCGTTTTGCCTGCGAAGTCAAGAACTACGAACCAACATTGCATATGACGCGTAAAGAGGTTCAGCGAATGGACCTCTTTGCGCAGTATGCCATGTCATGCGCCGTAATGGCCGTGGAGAATGCCGGCATCGACTTTGCGGCCTGTAACCAGGAGCGTGCTGGCGTGGTTTTCGGATCCGGCATCGGTGGGATGTGGACCTATCACCACCAGCAGCAGAATCTCTACGAACGCAACGGAGTACCGGACCGGATTTCACCGCTGTTTATCCCGATGCTTATATCGGATATCGCGGCCGGACACATTGCCATTCGATATGGCTTGAAGGGACCGAACTACGCAACGGTCTCAGCGTGTGCCACGTCATCGCATGCCATCGCCGATGCCTTCATGCTTATGCAACGGGGCATGGCCGATGTGATGCTTGCCGGCGGCAGCGAAGCCGTGGTCTGTCCGATGGGCATCGGTGGCTTCAACTCGATGAAGGCCCTCTCGACGCGTAATGATAGTCCGGAAACGGCCAGCAGGCCGTTCGATAAGGACCGTGATGGATTTGTGATGGGCGAAGGAGGCGGGGTGATCGTGCTGGAAACGCTCGAGCATGCACTCGGTCGCGGGGCGAACATTCTCGCAGAGATCGTCGGCATTGGACTTACCGACGATGCCTATCACATTACGCAGCCCGCTCCCGGAGGCGAAGGTGCCGTTCGCTCGATGCGACTGGCTCTTGCCGATGCTGGACTGCAGCCGGAAGATGTCGACTACGTGAACGCCCACGGCACATCGACGCACTTTAATGACAAGTCCGAATCGGCCGCTATACGCACGGTCTTCGGTGACTGGGCCGATAAGATGCTTGTCAGTTCGACGAAATCCATGACCGGCCACCTGCTGGGTGCGGCCGGTGCTATTGAGGCAATTGCCACCGTGCTGGCCATCAAGAATGGCATAGCACCCCCAACGATCAATCAGATCACTCCAGATCCGGAATGCACGCTGGATTATGTTGCTAACGCGCCGCGCAAGCACGAGATCCGTGCTGCGATCAGTAATACCTTCGGGTTCGGCGGACATAACGCCACGCTCTGCTTCAAGGCGTTCGGCGGGTAAGTCCTCGAGTCCGTCGTTCACGAGGTAGCCCCTTTGAAGGACATCGTTCGCCAGCTGTATGCTAACCTGCTGAAGTTCGCCTCGACGAAGGGGGCGGCCAGCAACGCCATGTTCAAGGAGATCTTTCCAGCCATGGGGCTGCTGGCAGATGAGCGCGTGAAGGATCTCGAAGAAACGCTCGGCATCAGCATTCACATGCCGTCGCTCTATGAACAGGCGCTTACCCACCGGTCGTATTTGCAGGTAGCCAACACCCCTGATCATCGGTCAAACGAGCGACTCGAGTTTCTCGGAGACGCGATTCTCGGCATGGTCACGGCCGAGTACCTGTTTTACAACAACAGGGAAGTACTCGAAGGTGAACTCACCAAGATGCGCTCGTGGATCGTCAACAAGAAATCGCTCGCCGTTTGCGCCCGTGCCCTTCACCTGGAGGATTACCTCTTTCTGAGCTATTCGGCAAGCCAGTCACTGCAGCGCGGCAACGATGGCATGCTTGCCGATGCACTGGAATCGGTGATCGCGGCTATCTACCTTGATCGCGGGTTTGATGAGGTGCGCCGGTTTATTGTCGAGCGCCTTCTGCCGATCATGATGCGCGAATCACTGGTTCACGACACCAATTTCAAGAGTCTGCTTCTGGAAACGGTGCAGGGTAAGGGATACGGGGCTCCTCGCTACGTTGTGGTGAAGGAAGAAGGTCCCGACCACGAGAAGCACTTCACCGTGGAGGTGGTCGTGGACGAGCATGTCGTTGGCACCGGATCGGGTCGCAACAAAAAGGAAGCCGAGCAGGCTGCCGCTGAGGCAGGGATGACTTACATCTCTACTACCCGACGACTTCGTGCCCGTAATGAACGCCCGGAAAACGATGCGGTCGCGTCCTGACCTTCAGAACGGTCTGAAACCATACACCCGAGGGGCGGGTTATTCGTCAGCGTGGTACCCATGATTCGCTATCCGTTCCCCTTTGTGGTCCTTCTTCTTTGTCTGCTTCTATCGGTGCGTGCCTCTGGCCAGCTCCTCGGCGGAGCCACCGAGTTCGGAAAGAACAAGAAGCAGTACGAGAAGTTCAACTGGAAAGTCATCCAGTCGGCCAACTTTGACGTGTATTACCACGGCAATGCCCTGCCCCTTGCCAAGTTCATGGCACGCGAGGCCGAGTCGGCGCTGCGAATCATCCAGGATCAGCTTGCCTATACTGTTAACAAGCGTATCGCGCTGATACTCTATAACTCCCACAACCAGTTCCAGCAGACCAACGTCATCAGCCAGTTCATGACCGAGGGTATTGGGGGCGTGACGGAGTTGTTCAAGAATCGGGTGGTGCTGCCCTTTGAAGGCGATCACGCGAAGTTCAAGCATGTGATCCACCATGAGCTGGTGCACGCCGTACTTAACGACATGCTCTATGGTGGCAACGTCCAGTCACTCATCAACAATCCGGGCGCGGTGATGCTACCGCTCTGGATGAACGAAGGTTTTGCCGAGTACTCGAGTGCTGACGGCATGGACATCAAAACCGACATGTTCATGCGCGACGTTGCCGTAAGTGAGTATCTGCGCGGACTCGATCAGCTCAACGGGTACTTTGCCTACCGCGGAGGTCAGGCCTTCTGGACATACGTTGCCAACACGTATGGAAAAGGGAAGGTAGGCGAGGTGCTCAACCGTTTCCGCACACTGCGCGACGTTGAGCGTACCTTCCAGGCATCGTTCGGTATGTCTTACGAGGAAATGTCCGAGCAGTGGGCAAAGGACACCAAGCGCGATTATTTCCCTGACGTGGGCCGCTTTGACTACGTCGAGGACTATGCGCAGCGCCTGACCAATCACCGCAAGGAAGAGAACTTCTACAACACCTCTCCGGCGATCTCTCCGGATGGTAAACAAGTTGCGTTTCTCTCTGATCGTGGTTCCGGTTCGTTCGGACTGTACGTCATGGACATCAAGACCAAGAAGCCACGTGAATTGGTTTCGAGCGGCCGCAGCACGGACTTTGAGGAGCTGAACTTCCTTACGCCGGGCATTACCTGGAATCCCAAAGGCACGAAGCTGGCCGTTGGGGCGAAGGGGGCCGGACAGGATGCGATCTACCTGGTCGATGTAGAATCCGGCGACTATGACCAGTTATCGCTCGGCCTGCAGACAATCGGCGGCGTAGCATGGTCGCCCGATGGAACGAAGATCGCCTTTGACGCAGACACCGGCGGACGTCACTCGGATATCTACATCTATGAGTTTGGCAAGCGCCGTATGTCGAAGCTCACCAACGACATCTTTACCGACGCGCAGCCAGCATGGTCGCCAGACGGCAGATATGTGTATTTCATCTCCGACCGTAACGCGTACACCGATCCGAAGGACATTCCGGCGGACTTCCCCATATGGACGCATAACGTCGATGCTCGTGATGTCTATCGTGTGGACATCCAAACACGGGCCATCGAACGGATGACCAACGATCCGGATGTCGGCAAGACCTCACTGGCCGTCTCTCCGGATGGTTCGGCACTTCTGTATGTAGCCGACTATAACGGGATCAGCAATCTCTGGCGCATGGATGTTGCCTCGAAACGCAGAACGGCGCTAACCAATTCGCTGCAGGAAGTTTCTCAGATCTCACTCTCGCGCGATGGCACCAAACTGTTGTTTGCCTCGCAGAATCGTGTCGGCTATGACATCTTCCTGCTGAATTTTCCGCTTGAGTTAAAGCAGCGAGATACGCTGCCGATGACCGTGTTCCGCAAGCAGCAGCTTATCGAAAGGAATTCGCTTTCTCAGCTTGTTGCCAAGCCCGCACCGGTGCAGGACACCGTGTCGTTCAGTTACGGAACGTTTGACGTGGATCTTACCGAGCAGCGCTCGGTGCCTCCGAATCCCGATGCGGCACAGTATGAGTCTAATCCTCTGCTCGACGGCTATGAAAGCGCACGCGATACGATCTATCCGCCACAGGACTACAAGACCACGTTCTCGGCTGATGTTGTGACTGGCAACGCGGGCTTCTCCAACTTCTTTGGCGCCAATGGTCAGATCGACATGTTGTTTTCCGACATGCTAGGCGACCATGAGATCTACTTCCGTGGAAACATCTTCCTTGACCTTGCCAACAGCAGCTTCTGGCTCTCCTACGGATATCTTCCCGACGTGATCGATCTCTATGCGGCAGTGTTTCAGAATGCCGGGTTTACCTTCCTGCCCAATACCGACAACCTATACCGTCTCCGCAACTACGGCACGTCACTCCGGGCAGCCTATCCTTTCTCGCGCTACGCGCGCCTCGACCTTGGCGTGCAGATCATGGGGATGTCGAGAGAGAATATCGATAATCCGCTCGACCCATCGTTGACGCGGTTCGTGACCGTGCCTTCGCTGTCCTTTGTGCTTGACGACGGACTCTGGGGAATGTGGGCTCCGATGAGTGGCTCGCGTCTGAACCTCACCCTCGAGGCATCTCCGGCCTGGGGCGAGTCGGGTATTGCGTTCACGACCGCTCGCTTCGATGGACGGAAGTATTTCCACCTTGGTGGACTTTATTCATTCGTCGTACGGGGTGCCGGCGGCATCAGTAGTGGAGCGAATCCTCAGAAGTTCTTCATTGGCGGCACGGACAACTGGATCAACCGCACGTTCAGTCCCAACGGCTGGCCGTTCGAAAATCCCGAGGACTTTGCCTTTACGCGTCCCGGCTGGCCCCTTCGCGGCTATAGCCTTAACGAACGCAACGGCTCACGCTACTTCATCACCAACGTCGAACTTCGTTTCCCATTCCTTCTCGCGTTTCAGGCTGGACCCATTCCGACGCTGTTCCAGGGTATGCAGGCGCAGATCTTCTTCGACGCCGGAGGAGCATGGGATGCCAACGGGATCGCATGGTCCGAGCCGTTTGTCGAAGCC
The DNA here is from genome assembly GCA_947459875.1 of Ignavibacteria bacterium. Lineage (GTDB taxonomy): Bacteria > Bacteroidota > Ignavibacteria > Kapaibacteriales > Kapaibacteriaceae > UBA10438. Next base: position 1,256 of record CANHFG010000057.1, on the reverse strand, counting down.
CCCAATCCGATCCTCTCCTCTGTTGGTATCGGTACGCGCAATGCAGCGCTGGGGCTTCCTCTTCGCATCGATGTTGCCTGGCGCATTCGTCCGGAAGGGGGCTTTTCGGCGCCCGTATGGATGGTCTCACTCGGGACGGACTTTTGAGTATCCCGCACGACCGTTTGTTCGTGAGATCAGCAGAGCCAGAAGAGACGACATCTTCTCCTCATCAACCGTAACGTCGAAGCTCACCGCGTCTCCATATGAGGCTTCAAAGGTCGCGTCCATGTCTTCAAGCAGCCGGGTGACGGTTGACACATCGTCGTACACGCAATGCAGCGTGATACGCTGCTGCGGACGCACATCAACAAGAGCCGAGTCATTGATCACACCGTGTGCCGCTTCGGCATAGGCCCTTGCCAGCGGGCCGACGCCGAGTTTCACTCCGCCAAAGTAGCGCACGACCACGATGATCGCATCACTGAGGTTGGCCTTCTGCATCGCAAAGAGGATCGGCTTACCGGCTGTGCCGGATGGTTCGCCATCGTCGGACATTCTTGACTCAAAACCGTGCTCTCCGATGCGGTATGCGTAGCAATGATGGACGGCATCCCAGTAGGTGGACCGCAGAGTATCGAGAACCTGCTGCGCTTCATCCTTCGAAGGGCAGGGGGCGAGAAACGCCCGAAAGACTGATCGTTTGATGGTAATTTCGAAGCTGTTCTCCGATGTCACCGTGCGGTATGGCGTGAAGCTCATGCGGATATCTGGGCGGCCTGGCAGAGGGGAGAGGGAAACAGTATGCGAATTGGAATGGTCTGTTACCCAACCTATGGCGGCAGCGGTGTGCTGGCCACGGAGTTGGGCCACGAACTTGCAAAAAAAGGTCATAGCGTACACTTCATCACGTACGCTCAGCCGATGCGTCTTGATCGGTTCCAGGACAACATCTACTATCACGAGGTGGAAACTCCATCGTATCCATTGATGGAGTTTAACCAGTACACTCTGTCTCTGGCGGGAAAGATCCTGGACGTGGCCAAGTACGAGCAGCTTGATGTTGTGCATGTGCATTACGCGATCCCTCATGCCGTGAGTGCATATCTGGCCAAGGAGATCAGCCGTAGCACGCGCCCCTTTCGACTTGTTACGACGCTCCATGGTACGGACATTACGCTCGTCGGGCTCGAGCCGACGTTTCTGCCTCTTGTGAAGTTCTCGCTTGAGAAGAGCGACGTTGTGACGGCCGTTTCGGGATTTCTTGCCGAGAAAAC
>CANHFG010000056.1 GCA_947459875.1 Ignavibacteria bacterium | reverse complement strand
GATGACGATGATAAAACGTTCGTTCGTCAAGGGCCAAAGGCCCGCCCCATACCAGCCTAGGCCGCAGGCCTAGGGACGGATGACCAATGACCGATGACCGATGACGGATGACCGATGACCGATGACCGATGATAAAACATTCGTTCGTCAAGGGCCAAAGGCCCGCTCCATACCAGCCTAGGCCGCAGGCCTAGGGACGGATGACCGATGACCGATGACCGATGATAAAACGTTCGTTCGTCAAGGGCCAAAGGCCCGCCCCATACCAGCCTAGGCCGCAGGCCTAGGGACGGATGACCAATGACGGATGACCGATGACCGATGACCGATGACCGATGACGGATGACCGATGACGGATGACGGATGACGATTTACCAGTAACCCCAAACCTCAAACCCCAAACCTCAAACCTCACACCTCAAACCGCTTCGCCGTGTATGCATACGTGCGATCATAGTAGTCCAGTGCGATCTCTGCGGCCGTGGCGATGTTGCCGAGGGTCAGAGCTTCGATGGCGCGATTGGTGCGGTCGCCGCCAAGTTTTTCGCGAATGCGTTCGAAGGCGGCAACAAGTTCTTGGGGTGGGAGCTGGCCGTATTCGGCAACGAGGTTGGAGATGCGCATTGCAAGGGGCGTCTCCAGGACGTGACGCGGAGCGATCTTCATGGCCTCATAGAGGACGTCCGGAAGATGTACGCGCCCGATGGTGCGGCTTTCGTCTTCAAGCCATACGGTCTGCGAGAGATCAAAGTCACGCATGGCATGATGGATGCGGTTCATCATGTGTTCGGTGGTGGGTTGCGCCGGCTGCTGAATGCCTCCGAAGGATGAGCCTTTGTGATTGGCCAGACCTTCAAGGTCGACGACTTGATGGCCCCCTTCAGAAAGCGTGCGAAGGAAGGTGGTCTTGCCGGAACCGGTTGGTCCGGAGACCACGCGCCACTGCCACGGCCGTGCAAGATTCATTGCTGCTGCGGTGCGGAATCCCTTGTAGCCGCGTGGGATCGTCTGCGAAGCAAGGCCACTTGTGGCAAATAGCCAGCTCATCGACGAGCTGCGCATGCCCCCTCTCCAGCAGTAGACGATAAGGGGCTTACCGAGTGCGCGGGCCTCTTCGACATATCCGGCAAGGCGCGGACCGACGAGTTCGAGTCCGCGGCGGATAGCTTCTTCGCGCGATTGCTGCACGTAGCGTGTGCCGACGTCGGCGCGTTCCTCGTTAGTAAACAAAGGGATGTTTACGGCTCCAACGATGTGACCCTGCTGATACTCCGCCGGAGTGCGCACGTCAATGACGGCATACTCCTCCGAGTAGATGTGCTCAAGCGCCGAGATCGTCATACTCGGGCAGCTGAGAATACTCGCTTGGTGGTGTAGCTCGGGCAACCTCAGCCATGGCCTGCATGAACTGACTAAAGGCCCCATGGACAAGCTCTGCAACGAACTCGGGTGCATGCACAACACATGTATGGGAACGCTCGCGACGTCCATACAGCCACCCGGTGATGATCTGCAGTTCGTTCAATTCGCGGCTGGTGAACCGTGAGGTTGGCGCGGGTTCGGCAAAGAGTTGCGTCAGCTCGGCAATGATCCCATCCTTCGGTGCCTTCAGCCCCACTTCGCGCTGAAAAGCCAGGCGTCCGGCGCGCAGCGCATACACCTCGATCGTAGAACTCTTCTCGCCTACCGGCACGAAGATCATCACGTTGGTGTCTGTCACAGCGAGGGGGCGATCCGAGGCGTGCAGCATAGCCCGCTCTACCTCGCGGATACCATCGCGCAGCACCGCAGCTCGCTCGTAGTCAAGTTCGGCGGCAGCAAGCTCCATCTGCGTGCGCAGGCGCCCTACAGCCCCCTGCTCAACATTGCTGAGAAAGCGCCGGGCTTCGTCGACAGATTCATTGTAGTCGTCAATGGTCTGATGCAGCGCGCACGGACCGTTGCAGCGTTTGATGTGATAGTCGAAGCACGGACGAATCTCCGCATGCGGGTGAAGCTCACCGGCACAGGTGCGGAGCTTGTTTTCGCGAACCACCATATCGAGGATACGCTCTGCCATGCGGTGACTGCGAAACGGACCGAAGTACTCCGCGCCATCGGATTCGATGCTTGATGCTAGTTCGAGACGAGGGAACGACTCTTTCGTGATCTTCAGAAACGCCGGTGCTCGGTATTTGCGGGATGTGACATTGTGCAGAGGGAGACGTTCCTTGATCTCTCTCGACTCCAACAGAATAGCCGCCAGCTCTGTACCGGTAACCTCCCAGCGGACGTGCCGTACATAGCGGATCATCTTCTGCACGCTACGACCATGCAGTGGCGCATCGTTGAAGTACGACATCACCCGCGAGCGCAGCGACTTGGCCTTGCCCACGTACAGCACCTGCTTCTTGGCGTTCAGGAAGTAGTAAACACCGGGGTCTTCTGGCAACTCGCGCAGGTAGGGGGCAAGCATGGTCCGCCGCTTAGCGGCTGCGGCCGACATCGTCTTGGATGCCGCACGCTGAACATGCTGCAGCGCAATCAGGTCCTCCAGCGTGGCCGCCTCATGCTCTGCGCGGGCACGCTCGATCAATCGGATGAGAACCTGGGCTGTGGCCTCGGTATCGCCCATGGCACGGTGACGTGCCGAGATCACATGCCCATAGTGCTCTGCCACAGCGCCGAGATTATGCTTGGCGAGCCCGGTGCTGAGGCGTCGCGAAAGGCGGCACGTGCAGACCTTGTGAATATCGGGCGGCACCTCATCCATGCGCTCAATGGCCGCCTCCACAAAACTCCAGTCGAAGCCCACGTTGTGTCCAACGAAGACCACTACCTGATCGTCCGAAAACAGCTCGGCGATCACTGGTTGCATGGCCACATCTTCTTCGGGGGCCTGGGCGACCATGGCGTTGGTGATGCCGGTCATCATCTGGATGAAGTCGGGGATCGGCAGATGCGGATTCATCAACGACTCGTGACGCCGCACGATCGCGTCATCTTCGACCACGCACATGGCGATCTCCGTCATACGATGGTCACGCGGCGTCCCTCCGGTCGTCTCAACATCGACGACAACGAAGCGGACAGATTCGATTGGAGTGGCGAGAATGTCAGTCGTCATGAAAAATGGCCTGCGAGTGCACGAATATGCACATTCACAGGCCATTGAATCATGACGGGTTATCCCCTTATCGGAGGATCAGCGGGAAGGTCACTTCGACGTCGGTTTCATCAGCTGGATCGGTACCATTTTTCGATGATTCCGAGTCGTAGTGGTACAGCGACAGCGTCAGTGCTCCCGGCACGGCAGCGGTCGTTAGTGCGGTTGACAGCGAATAGACGAGTCCGAGTGGAAGCCCCCTGCCATCCTTGTCTAGTACCTGTAGCTGTCCGAGACTATTACTCACGGCATAGAACACCTGATGCTCGTTGGCATCTTCGAGCACTTCTTCGGTAACATCTTCGATCGGCGACTTCGCCCGGTTTTCAAAGCGCACCGATCCGAGGTAGATCGTTGCGGGCCGCAGAAACAGCGTATCGATCCGATTGGGATTGTTCCCCCCGATGCCGTCCAGATCCTCCCACGTAACACGCGTTGTGTCTGTGGTTCCCTGTGCAACGAGTGTCAGCGTGACGGTCGTGACGGCATCATGATCGTGATCATGATCATGTGGGTCGTGCAAATGATCGCACGATGTTCCGAACAGCGACATTGAGGCGGCAAACGCCGACGTCAGAAAAATGCGCCCGAAGCGACGGAGCGCGTTGGTTGATGAGGTCATGGCATGACTCCTAAAAAGTGGTGGTGAAACGAAGAATGATGTTGCGTCCAAGGTCATCGGCGAAGTACCGGTACTGACTCAGATACTCGCGGTAGGCGGCGTTGAATAGATTCGTACAGGCCAGCGTTAGGCGAGCAGGCAGTCCAAACGGCAGCGTGAGAACGCCCCCTACCGAGAGATCGGTGCGGAGATATCCGGCAGGGGGCTCAGCGTAATCACGTCCCGGCACAACACGGTCCTGACGTCGAACGCCCATGACGGACACATCGACGTAGGCATCATGGACAGGGCCAACATCGTCTGCGTGCAGATGCAGTCCAATGCGACCTCTGTCGGCCGGGATGAAAAGAAGCGGTTCATTGAGGTCAAGATTATCGCCTCGCACAAATGAGGCCTGACCGTACAGGTTCAGGCGCTCATGCAACGGCACGGTCAGACTCAGATCGCCACCGAACAGCCGAGCCGTCATCTGTGTAAAGCGATATGTCGGAAAGGTGCCCCGGATCGTTACGGTGGGATTGGCCGGGTCCGGTAGTGCCATGATGTAATCACCGATCCGATTGATGAAGGCCGACGACTCGATCAGCAGTCCATTGGCCTCGTACCGCAACCCCACGTCAGATCCGAGTGTGCGTTCACTGGCAAGCGAGCTGTCTCCGATCTCATAGTAGGCCGAGCCGTGATGCACGTCGTTGCTGTAGAGCTCGTTGACCTGTGGTGGACGCCACGACGAGGCGGCATTCCATGTGAGCGTCAGTCCTTCAACGGGAGCCCAGAGAGCGCCGAGGCTGGCGCTGACGTTCTGCCATGTTCGATCCTGCAGAGTCGCTTCACGGGTCGCCCGGTTGATGATCCGCGACTTCAGATCCCGCACATCGTAGCGGATCCCGGCACTGACCGTCACTTCGTCGAGCATGATCGACTCATAGGCGAATGCACCGATTCCCCAGAGCCGGTAATCGGGGATCAGGATCACTGATCCTGATCGCTCATTCAGCTGCCACATGGATGAAATGCCCACCGTACCGCGGACACGTTCCGAAAGAGCATGTTCCAGCGAGGCATCGAGCGAGCTGGTGTTGAGCACCAAGTTCATCGCCGGCGTTGCCAGCGCACGTTGCAGGCGGGCGAGGGAATCAGCAGCGCGGATCACGGGATCCGTTCCCTGACCGCGTATTCGAACATTGTGCCCGTCAAACTCGCTCCGGTCGTTCACTTGATGGCCGAGCGTCAGCACCAGACGCTCATCATCAGAGAGCTGTGCGTGCCCCTTGGCAGAAATCATGGTGTGGGTTATCTCCTGCCGTGGATTACCGATGTCGTAGGAAAAAGGGCGTGTCGAGCTCGGATGGCCGCGCTGGATGGCGCGCAGCATATCGGTCGCATTGCCGATGTGTGCGCCGCTGAAGATGCCGAGGGTGGTCGAGAAGATCGAAGCCAGCGTGCTCAGTCCAAGCCGTTCATCACCGACTTCCACCGTCAGACTCGCATTCAGCTCCCGCACACCGGTGTTATTGAGCACGTAGTCCGGAGCTTCGGCATCACCGCCCAGGCGAGTGCTACCCTGCAGACGCAGAGCCACGGGTGCACCGGCAACCTGGGCCGTCTCGAGAAAGGCACCCACAGCCCCCTGACGTCCATTGCTGAAGAGATTAACGGTGGCCTCGCCGTGAAGTCCGGGATCCTTACGAATAGGCCGCGACTCCACATCGATCACTCCGCCCATGGCGTTAGGTCCGAACATGACCGCTGCCGGACCTTTCACAACGGTGATGCGCGAAGGTGAAAATGCATCGATCTCGGGGGCATGTTCGATGCCCCATTGCTGACCTTCCTGCACAAGATTGTTGTTGCGCAGCACGAGCCGCGTACCCGTAAGACCGTTGATCATCGGCTTCTTCAGGCTCGGTCCAGTCTGTAGCACCGTAACCCCGGCCACCTGCGTGAGCGCGTCGGCAAAGGTCTGTCCGCGGTGCTCGTCGATCTCAACCGAACCGAGAACGCGCGCCTGCTGCGTGGGCAGGGCCGAGTGTGCGATCCGCTCATCGGTTACCTGGATCTCCTGTTGGCGCGCACTGCTTGAGCGCATCTGAATGTCCAGCCGCACTTCCTTTCGTCCTTCACCAAGCGGAACAACGACGCGCTCCGTTGCATATCCAATGTATGACACGACCAGCCGCACCGTATCCTGATGCAGATCATAGAAGTGAAAAGCGCCATAGCGGTCAGCAACGGCTCCCTTCTTTGTTCCGTCAAGGCGTACCACGGCCCCATGCAAGGGGGCTCGCGTGGCACTATCACGGACGATACCGTGGATGTGCGTGTCGGCAAGCACCGACAGCAACAGCAATGTTGCGATCATGTATCGATCAGGTTCGTTGAACACGGGCGTGACGCCGATCGCCACACGGGCGACGCGTCATCGAAAAGAGAATCATGGGTGCGGACGAAGCGTCCGCTGTGTTCAACCCCGTGGGGGTGCTCGTCCGGTGCGCTTCTGCGGGCACCGGTCACTGATCAGATTCCGTACAAGGGGGCTCATCGGCACCACGCTATAACCGACGACGAATGCCACGCTGGCATCAGCCATCGTCACCCGCTCCTTCGTCACCTTACAGAGCGCGCATTCAACCGCCCCATCCTCATGCTCTCCGGCCGGCATTACGGTCTCGCGCATCGGCACCTCCACATGCTCATGCGCATGCACAACCGCCCCCGCCATGACGAGCGTCATGGCCAGCAGAAGGACCGATGCGATGATGCGGCGGAGAAACATGATGCGAATATAGGGACTGGGTACTAGGTACTGGGTACAGGGTACTGGGTACGAAGCCGTGGGCAAACATTCATCGTATGGGATTCGCGCAATGATGATCCCAATCGCAGCGGGCGAGACTGCGTCTCGCCCCTACAGGTCGCACCCAAAACCTAAAACCCAAAACCTAAAACCCAAAACCGAAAACCTGTATGAAGCGGTGGTGTCATCACAAAAACAGTTGGAGGAACCATCATGGGCGAGCTCATGAGCTCGCCCATGATTGATCACCAGTGAAATCGCACATTGACTTCCCTACTCAAGGGAAAATCCCTAGAGCATCAACACAAGTTGAGTAATCAATAGCGTGGCACCTAATATGATTGCAACACGCCACTTATTGAACGATTCAGAAACCCATGGTTCGATTAGCGAACCCGCGATCATCTGAATCAGAATTCGCTCTGCAATGAAACTGCCGGGATTCATCCTCACATAAATCCAAAGGCCAAGTATGGTAATGAGGAAAGCAAGTCGCACGATCCGCGGAACAGTGAAGTATATGGTGTTGAACAATGGTTCATTGCTTTGATAAGCCTTTCGCTCGTTCTCGCTCAAACCATCAACAAACTCCTTGAGAGCAACATCTTTTTCTACACGCATGTTTGTGAGCCCTGTGTTTGTAAACATATATCTCGACGTTAAAATAGTTCCTGCCGTAATACCTCAAGTGCCGACATTCCGACTGCTCCTGCCACTCCGGCCGCAGCCCCATGACCGACAACATTCAAGATTGCTGCAGCGACAGATCCGACACCTCCCGTTGTGGTCGAAATGATGGTATTGCGCCTCTTACTGTGGAAGTTCAACAGTCATGCGAACTAATCCATCAGCACGGGCCTGTAGTTCCGCAGGCTCGACTCCGCCCGTTTGCGAACAAGCGGCAAGTCCTATTACTGCCGCGACAATGATCATAAATCGTTTCATAATCGGTTCCCCTTTCCTAAAAAAAATGATGCAAAGAACGCGGACCACAATGAAGGACCGCTATACGTCAAGAACGCCATCATGGCGTATCACCCATACCGGGCATAGACATACGATGCATTTGTATGTATGTCTTTAAGACCACATCAGAGGAGCTCAACATGCGTGTATCGAAATGGGGCAACAGTCTTGCCGTACGCCTCCCTGCGAGCATGGTGGAGGAGATGAACCTTCGTGAGGGAGACGAGATCGAGCTTGTGCGCAGCGATACGGAGTCATTCATCGTGCATCGGTACGACGACCCCTCTGTTCTGCTTGAGCGGATTCGGCGCTTCCGCGGAAGGCTTCCAAAGGACTTTCGATTTGACCGCGAGAGGGCTCATGAGCGTTAAGACGTTTGTTGATACGAACGTTCTACTCTACCTGCTGTCGGATGATCCCGGAAAGTCCTCAACCGGAGAATCCTTTTTAGCTTCGCACATGCGAGCACTAGTCCTTAACGCCGACGGAATGTCGGTACAAGATGTGGATGCGCCGGTATGCGCTGATAATGACGTCCGGATTCGTCTTCATGCGGCGGCGCTAAATCACCGCGATGTCTACATCACCGAGGGCAAGTACGCCAAGATCGTTCTGCCGGCCATCCTTGGCTCGGACGGATGCGGAGAGGCCCTGCAAGCGCCTCGGCATGCGCACCTGGCAGGCAAGCGGGTGGTGGTCGATCCGTCGCTCGACTGGGGAGATAACCCTCGCGCGCAGGGTCAGCACTTTACCGTGCTGGGCATGCCCACACAGGGAACACTGGCCGAGGAGATCTGCATTGATGCGCGGTACGTGCACGAAGCCCCCTCCCACCTGACCGATGAACAGGCCGCAGCATTGCCGCTGGCCGGGGTGACGGCGTGGCGGGCGCTAATGGTGCAGGGGGCTTTACAGGCCGGTGAGACGGTGCTTATCACGGGTATCGGAGGCGGCGTGGCCCTGATGGCCATGCAGCTTGCTCTGGCCGCAGGAGCGCGGGTGATCGTCAGCAGCACCTCAGATGCGAAGCTGGCCCGTGCCGCAGAGCTTGGCGCGCACGCTACGGTGAATGTGCGATCTGACGGGTGGACAAAGAGGGCCTCCGAACATGGTCCGGTGGATCTTGTCGTGGACTCCGTTGGCGGCGAGTACATCAACGACTACACCAACATTGTGCGTCCGGGCGGACGTATCGCGGTGTATGGTGCCTCGCGCGGCATGGTACCGAACCTGAACATCCACCGCATCTTCTGGAAGCAGATCACGCTGGTCGGCTCCACGATGGGCTCGCAGCAGGACTTTGCCGATATGCTATCCTTCGTTACTACACATCGCATAGTTCCGGTGGTCGACTCCGTGCACACGCTCGACGCGGCGCATGAAGCATTCGAGCGCATGCGCGCCGGCGAACAGTTCGGAAAGATCGTCATCCAATGCAGTTAGAATCCCTTCTCGGCCACAGCGCCGAGCTCGTCCGCATCATCCGCAAGAGCTCGCAGCCGAGCGATGTGATCGCCTCGGAATACTTCCGCTCGAAGAAGTACATCGGTGCCAGCGACCGGCGTTTCATCAGCGGACTGGTGTTTCACACACTGCGCACGCTTTCGCTGTGCGAGGCCATTGCCAAGCACGAGGGGTTGGCGGACGTCGTGCACGCCGGACATGCGCTAATGGAAAAGGGGCTTGATGGTCTTGGCCCGTGGACGCAGGAGCTGCCGGAGCATGTGCGCGTATGCACGCAGGACTGGCTTCTGGCATCCACAAAGAAGCGCTGGAGCGATGCCGCCGATGTGTGGCAGAGCATGACGTCGGCCGCGCCACTTGTACTGCGCGTGAACCTGCGTCGCGTTTCGCGCGAGCGTGCGCTGAAGCATCTCCACACCGACAACATCGAAGCCGTTGCAAGCCCCCTATCACCGGCAGCCATCATCATCAATCAGCGCGTGAATCTGCTGCAGCATCCTCTCTACAAGGGCGGAATCGTAGAGGTCCAGGATGAGGGCAGTCAGCTCATCGGCTATGCCTGTGCTCCGCGCGAGCACGACAGGATCCTTGATGCCTGTGCCGGAGCCGGGGGCAAATCCCTGCACTTGGCCGACCTGCAAATGGCAAAGGGGCAGATCGTAGCCAACGACATTGAGTGGAACCGATTGAAAGAGATCGGTCCACGGGCCAATCGCGCCGGTGTGCGCTGTATCAGCGTGGAGCAGCGCGCTGCGGCCGGAGTGAAGCAACGCGATGACCGCCAGTTCGACATCGTTCTTGTTGATGCCCCCTGTAGCGGCATGGGAACCGTACGGCGCATGCCGATGGTCAAGTGGCGCATCACGCAGGACACGCTAACGCGTCATGCCCGCAAGCAACGTCAGGTTCTGGAAGAGTACGCTCCGCGCGTAGCCGATGGCGGCGTGCTGGTCTATGGTACGTGCAGCATCATGCCCGAAGAGAATGAGCGTGTTGTACAGGGCTTCCTAGCCGACCATCCCGAGTTTGCCGGTGAGCCCCTTGCCCCCTGCTATGAACGCTATGGGATCAATGTCCCCGGGTTGACCGCTGACCAATCGATGCTGCAGCTTGATCCGCTGCACCACGACACGGATGGACTTTTCATGGCGCGCATGCGGCGCGTCGGCTGACCGACGCTACATCACTTCGACACGACGCTCGGAACACCCGTCACCCTGAGCGCGCTCGCCGGAAGCCAGCCGGTCGTGACCACTTCCTCATCGCCTGCAGTGTAGTCGCCAAAGGTGCGCCGCATGGCGGCATCGCCCTTTATGCGCAGACTGACGAAGTGCCAGGGGGCTTGGGATGCATCCAGGGCTGACGCCACAATGTGACACGTTATGCCCTCGGCTAGTGGCGCTTCAAATGGCCATCCAGACGAGCGTGGACCCAATGCTGAACAGCCTTCCTGACCAGGTGCAAAGCCTAGTCGTAGTTGTCTGGTCACGCTGGCAAGAAGCGGAAACGGCAACCACTTCTTTGGTGGGATGATGCATGACGACATCACGTTCATTGTCCGAACGGTATACCGTCCGTCGATGAGAGTATCGGCATCTGGTGGCTGCCACCCGTATACAGTTACACGGGCAAACCGCGAGGAGTCCTGCGACTCATCGAAGACACCGACTGCAGGCGGCATATTGCGCTCCGGGACAACGCTGACAATGGCGCCACGACAATACACAAGGCGCTTGAGTGGGAAGTACCACAGCCGGACGATCTGCACAACGGACTGGCCGTCTTCATTATACCCGTAGTTAAGAACGGCGCGAGCTCCTGAGGATTCTTCACTCAGTAGCCACATCGGTTCGATGCGGTCGATCTTAGCCATCGTATACGCTCCGTTCGAGAGCTGCTGGCGCAGCGGATCAGACCTCAGATCGATCGGCGCAAGATCGGAAATGGGGAGCTTTGTCTCCCCCTTGTGGACCATGCGAGCCCCCTGAACCAGATCACGCGTTGAGGTCCACAACCGTTCGTCCACATACCGCAGATCATACCCGTCGTCTCCAGCTTCGGCAAGCACCGCATGCATCGTCCGTGGAAAGGACTTCACTCCTCGCTGGGCCGCGTCTATCAGTTTCAGCACAATACCTGTACTGTCGGGAGTGCGACCTGCCACCTCGATCCAGAGACCTGCGCCGTTGATCTCGCGAACCGGCACAACGGAAGTGTCAGCGCCGCGCTTTGCCGCTCGGACGCGAACAAAAAACAGATCGTGCTGCGGAGAGTCTCCATCACGGGGCACAAGACGCACTGAGCACGTCTGAACAGACGTTCGGGAGATTACGGAATCCTGGCTCTGCGCACAGGCCAGGACTGCTGAAAGCAGAAAAGCAAGCAGAAACATCGGTGCGAAGATACGCCGCAGGCACGGACGGGATCATACGCCTGTACCATTGCTCTGTTGACTCAGATGCAAAGGGAATCAAGCGCCGCTTGGTCTCGTGGTAATCATAGAACACGACGTCAGAAAACCACGTCCGGAAAGTTGTCAGCCCTGTCAACCTCGTCAACCACTGCGCTAACCATTATCCTGATTGCCGGCTTCGATGTTTCTCGTGTTTCTACACTCCGGGAACCCGGAACAGCCCCAGAACGGACCTCTGGCGGAGGTACGATAGTACATCTGCTTCCCGCAGATCGAACATATTGGGGCATTCGGTGCCTGCTGTACCTGCGCTCGCCATTCTTTTCTCATGGATGTGAGTCGCTCCTGAAAACCACCAGTCTGCTCAAATGCCTGAATCTGAGCGGTGATCTGGCGCTTCAGCATGTTCAGTGCACGCCCGATGATTATCAGCATGGCATTTGCCACAACGATCGGATCACTTGAATCCAGCCATTGAGCATACTTCTTGCGCTGAAGTTTGGCATGCTTCGCTGATTCGTTTACGACATCTCTATAGAACATGGCTTCATCGAGGGAGATCGCATTGATGGCTATTGCCTCTTCGGACGTCATCGACCAGGGCAGCTCGCCGCGGTCCAGGATGAAAATCTCGTAATCACCGCGAAGCTCGCTCAGGCTAGCCCTGGCTACATCGGTGAGCTTCATTTCCGTATCCTTCGAGGTTGAGGATCGCTCTGACCCCTCAATGATATTCTGTCGTCCACTACGCGCCGCCTGCGTCATCTGGTCATACTGTCGGCCCTTGGGATCATAGAACAGTCGTCCTGATTCACGATAGTCGTGCGTCAGGAATTGTCGACAAAACCTCAAAGTCTCTAGCTGTATGATCGTTGCCAGTGTGAATGAATGCAGACGACGAAAGCCGCCATGCTTGTCTCGATTTTCGGTCATGGGTACTGCCTCGCTCTTTGTACGGGTTTCCTACTACGAGCGATCTAACCGCAAGAACGTGACTCCAAGGGGGCGGATTCTGGCGCACATCCCGCACAATTGAGTGGGTCACCGTGCAATGGAGTGTTTTAGCCCTGTCAACCTCGTCAACCACTGCGCCTTGTCGGTTGACCTTGTTGACTCGGTTGACCCCAATTGTTGTGCGATGACTATAGGGGGCAAAACCTGCGCTGATCGCGCAGCACCCCCTTCAAACGAAAAAGTCCCATCACGCTCAGCGCAACAGGACATTCCGTAATTCACCACGAAGCAGTCCCGAGTGGATTCGAACCACCGACTTTCAGCTTCGGAGGCTGACGTTCTATCCAGCTGAACTACGGGACCGTGGACGGCAAAGATACACGTTCTTGTCTGAAGAGCTGCGCGGCACCGGTGGGTCTATTTCGACTGGCTTCGAAGCTTGCGAAGCAGCAGGCGCGCACGCACGCGGACGTGGCGCCAGAGGTGGCGCACACCTTCGCGGCCGATGAACAGAGCCGCCATAACCCAGAGGAGCTCTGGCAGACCCACCGAAAAGGCCACCGTCAGAGCAGCTGTCAGCCAGCCGTCAAGATCCATGAAAAGGATCACCGGGATGAGCCACGGCAGGAACAGTCCGGCAACGAAGAGCGAAAGGCCCAAACGTCGGCGCCACGCTGGGATGCTTGGTGGGAGGAACATGCCGCGTCAGTTCAGGGGGGCGGGCACTCGTGGCATACGCGGATGTATCACCCGGCGCCACAGAGGTGGGATGAGCGACAGCAGGACCATTGCAGGATATCCCTGGGGAAGCTGCGGGCTCTCCTCATGAACGCGCAACGACTGATAGCGACGCTGCGGAAGAAGATGATGATCGGCGTGACGCTGCAGTTTGAACAGGAATACGTTCGAAGCGGCAAACCGGGCCTCCCACGCATGCTTTGGACCAAACTTTTCGAAGATTCCGGGCTTGATCTCGTTGCGGGTTAGACCATAATGCTCCACGTAATTGACGGCCTCCAGGAGGACGAAGGCAAAAGCCCCCTGACCAAGAAACAGCATCGCCACGCTGGAGCCGTATACGTTGCCGACGAGGGCTGCCATGGCCGCCGGGATCATCGACCACCACCACATGCGGTTTCGCAAACCATAGGGCAGCTTGCCGCAATTGCGCAGTCGGCGAGCCTCCATTTGCCAGACGTGCAGCCAACTCTGCACGATGCAGCGGACGATAAATGCGTACACCGACTCGCCCTTTCTCGCCGTGGCAGGGTCGTGCCGAAGTCCCACATTGCGATGATGTCCGGCAACATGCTCCATGGCAAAATGCACGTAACTCACCTGCGCCAGGAGGGCGTAGCCGACAAATCGCTCCCATGCGGCATTGCGGTGGCTAAGCTCGTGGGCGATCGTGATGCCCAGTCCACCCGTGACAGCACCGATACTTCCGACGCTCAGGGCATACTGCCACCATTGCCAGCTGGCCGTGCTCCAAATGTGGCACATCCGCCAGAGCAGCAGCGTCTGCAAGGCGGCATAGACGTAAAGGATGAACCGGTAGGAGATCATATCGTCGAGCTCGATGCCTTCCGCCTGATTTGGCGAGCGGTGATCCTTACCAACGATCAAATCAAACACCGGCAGGCCTACAAACGCAAAGACCATGCCGAGGGCCGACATGGCATACCCCGCCTCGATACCGATCCAGGCAATGACCGGGAGCGACAGCGAGACATAGTACGTCAGGGGTGCGGTGACGCGGGAAGTCGGCATGACTCAAAAGTAAATCTTGGGAGCATTTATTCCTTCATTTCCACAAGTCGAACGAGCCCTTCCTGGGTTATCTCAAGGGGCGAAGTGGCACTGCCGCGAACGAGAACCTCCAGCACGTCTCGGCTGACGCGATGTCCGGCCTGCCGAAGTCGCGAAACGGCCTCATCGGCGCTCATCGTGCCATCGGGCTCGGAGCGCACAAGCTCGATAAGTGCCCGCTTGGCGCGAAGAATTTCGAAGGAGTTCATCGTTGCGAATCTACGCTGGGTATTTTTGCCGCCATGGTCAGAACAACGTTTCTTCTCGGTCTTTTCGGCGCGGTGTGCCTTGGTGCACAGGGGTTGCCGACCCCGCCTCGCCCCCTTGCCGGGGTGATTAATGGCGACACGGTATGGCTCGAGGAGTATTCCCGCGAGATCGGACGCCGCACAGAGTATGCCCAGCTCAAAGGCGAGGTCAACCCGCCCGAGATCATGCAGGCGGCCTGGGACGACCTGGTGCGTCGGCGCCTGTTGCTGCGCGCCTCCTCGACAGAGGGTGTGACGGTGCGTCTGGATGACGTTGACCGTATTCTGCTGGAATCGACTCCGGAGTATATCCGTCGCGGCGTGGTCGATGCCAAGGGCCGCTTTGACAAGGGGCTTCTGTCGGCAATGGTTATGCGTCCCGACTCGATCGTGCGCGCCAATACACGGGGAATGTCGGCCGCCGATCAGGAACAGGAGATCAAGCAGCTGAAGGCCACCATTGCGCAGTGGCGCGAGTTCATCGGCTTCTCCGAGACGGAGAACCGTCTGCGCGGCAAGGTCACCAGTGGTGTGGTGCTCGATACCACGGGCCTTCGTGACCGATTCCGACTGAGCGCGTCGAGCGTCAGCGGCGATGTGATCCTTGTGCCTTGCGTGAAAGATCTACCACGTCCTAATGTCTCGGAGCTCGAGGCCTATCACAAGGTGAACTCGGCACTTTACACAACGCCGGCTCCGATGCGCCGTCTGGCGGTGCTGTCTTGGCCGATGACGGCAGCCCCGATCGACTCGACACTGGTGCTGGGAAATGTGAACCGATTCATCGGTCTGCTTAACGGTGCACGGTCGGCCAAGGTGCGCGATTCTATCTGGTCGAGTGTGGCCTCGACAACCTCCAATGGCACCATCCGGCTGTCGGCCGACTCGGCAGCGCACGAAATGTTCTACTCCCGCGTGCGCGGCAAGAAGGTCGGCACGGCCATCGGCCCCATCATGCATCCAAGTGGCGCGCATATCGTGCTCATCGACTCGGTGATCAAGCAGAAAACGTCGCGCTCGCCCCTTATCAGCGTACGCTTCGTGGTCACCCCGATCGATCCCTCCAAGCAGACGGTCGACAGTATCCTGGCCGTGGTCAACGAAGCCGTTGGTCTCTACGAGAGCGGGGTCGAGCTTGGCGGCGTGGCGGGACGTTTTGGTCGCTCCATTACACTGTCACCATGGTTCACGGAAGACCAGAAGGTCTATGGCTCGTACCGTCTTGCTCATGTGGCGTTTAAGACACAGCTGGCCGCAGCCTGTGACCCGATCGATACGCCGGAGCGAGGCGTGGTCATGGCCGTCGTGGTCGATAGTGTCCCGGCCGGCCCCATGCCCTTCGAGGCGGCCATTGCGGCAATGTCCGAGGCGATCATGCGCCAGCGGGGCTGCGATGCCCGCCGAGATCTGGCGAAATCGGTCAGGGGGCTTTCCAGCCGCCTGGACGATGGACTGCTGTTTATCGCTGAACGTCCGAAAGAAG
>CANHFG010000055.1 GCA_947459875.1 Ignavibacteria bacterium | reverse complement strand
GAAACGCGCTTCGCGCGAGGGAAACCGAAACGGAGGGAAACGCGCTTCGCGCGAGGGAAACCGAAACGGAGGGAAACGCGCTTCGCGCGAGGGAAACCGAAACGGAGGGAAACGCGCTTCGCGCGAGGGAAACCTGCGGAGGGAAACCGAAGCGGAGTTGGACCTGAAACCTGAAACCTGAAACCTGACCGTATCTTGCGCCCGTGTCGATCGACGTATCCGTGATCATCCCGTGTCGCAACGAGCGCAGCACCATTGAGCAGGTGCTGGCTGACATTGATGCGCAGACCTATCGTGGGTCCATGGAGGTGGTTGTAGCGGACGGGTGTTCGGACGACGGGACGCGCCAGGTGCTGGATGAAGCAGTCTTGAGTGCGCGGTATCGGTTCCCACTCCGCGTCATCACCAACGAGCGGCGTATCATTCCTTCGGCGTTGAACAGGGCAGTGGAACAGGCTGTCGGACGCGTGATCGTGCGCGTTGACGGGCATTCGCGCATTCCACCGAACTACGTCGCGGAGATCGCGGCAGCGCTGGATTCCGGTGTGGCCGACGTAGCGGGACCGCGAGTGAGGTTCACACCCGGATCCAGGAGCCCCGTTGCTTATGCCATCTCAACATTACAGTCGAGCATGTTTGGGACGGGGGGCACGCCGTCACGACGCGAGCTGACCAGGCCGGTGCGTGTGGCTCATGCGGTTATGTCGTGCTACAACCGCAGCGTTTGGGAGCGCCTTGGGGGCTACGACGAGGCCCTTCTTACAAACGAAGACTTTGATTTCGATTACCGGGCAACACAGGTCGGGGCAACCGTAATGGCCCTTCCGTCACCGGAGTTCCAGCTCATGGCCCGTTCGACATTGCCGGGACTGATCTCTCAGCGGTGGCGTTACGGCTGGTGGAAAGCCGCCGTCATCAAGAAGCATCCGGCGTCTTTGCATCTGCGGCAGGTTCTGCCCGTTGCCGCGTTGTTGGCACTGATCACGATCATCGGTATGTCATTCTTCAGCACGAGCGGTTTCATAGCGCTTGTGGCCTTGATCTATGGCTACGTGGGTATCAGCAGCTGCGCCGCTCTACTGGCTCTGATGCCGAATGTACTGTCAGACGGCTCGCCCGAGGGAAAGAACATCCTCGTAACGGTGATGCTGTCCCCTGTGATCTTTGCCATCATTCATGGCGTGTGGGCCGCCGGTGTTGTGTCCGGACTACTTGTAGGCCGCAAAGCGGGTCGGTAACAGGATGCTCCGAAGGTATCAACGCTCGCCAGCGCGACGTTGCTTGCTCTGCCGAGGCTGGTCAGCCGGCTGCTGCTCGGAGAGTTCCAACAGGGGGCTTGCGGAACGCGTAACAACCTCTGTTGTGATGACGCACTTGCGAACACCGACAACATCCGGCAACATGTACATGATCGGGTTCATCACGCCTTCCAACACGCCGCGCAGAGCCCGTGCACCGGTTCGGCGCTTCTGAGCCTTTGCAACGATGGCCTCAAGTGCGCCCTGTTCAAAGGACAGCTCAACGCCCTCAAGCAGCAGGAGTTTCTGATACTGTTTAACGAGGGCGTTCTTCGGACCCGTAAGAATGTCCAGCATGGCATCGTCAGTGAGCGGATGCAGCGCAGTGACCACAGGCAGGCGACCGATGAACTCGGGAATGAAGCCGAAACGCATGAGGTCTTCCGGCTCGACGTGCATCAGTAGTTCCATCGATTCTTCAACGGTGGTCGGTGTAGAGGCGGTAAAGCCCATGGTTGTGGGCTTCATGCGCTTACCGATGATCTTCTCGAGGCCCTCAAAGGCACCGCCGCAGATGAAGAGGACGTTTTTGGTGTTCACATACACGAGCGACTGCTCGGGGTGCTTGCGTCCACCTTTTGGAGGAATGCCAGCGACGGTCCCCTCGAGGATCTTCAAAAGACCCTGTTGCACCCCTTCGCCGGAGACATCGCGCGTGATTGATGCACTGTCGCTCTTGCGCGTAAGCTTGTCGATCTCGTCCACATATACGATGCCGCGCTCTGCTCGCTCGACGTTGTAGTCAGCATTCTGCAGGAGGTTCACGATGATCGACTCTACATCATCTCCGACATATCCCGCCTCGGTCAGTGTTGTTGCGTCAGCGATCGCAAATGGAACGTCGAGGATTCGTGCAAGGGTCTGTGCAAGCAGAGTCTTGCCCGTCCCCGTCGGACCGAGGAGCAGAATATTCGACTTCTCGATCTCTACCTCGTCGAAGCTGCTTACGAGGTTTTTCGACTGAATACGCTTGTAGTGATTGTAGACAGACACCGATAGCACTTCCTTGGCCTCATCCTGACCGATCACATGCTGATCCAGCTGTCTCTTGATCTGTGAAGGCTTCGGCAGCGACGTCACATCCGTCCGAAGCGTAGGCACGGGGGCGTTCTTCTTCAGGATCTCCACCGAGTTCTGTACGCATACATCACAGATGTACACGCCCTTGCCAGCGATCAGGTTGGCAACCTCTTGGGCGTTGCGGTTACAGAACGAACAGTGCAGAATTTCCGGTGTCGGGGTTGTGCTCATGTTGAAGCCGATAATGCCGGCTCAATTTATGTCGTGCGGGTCAGGATCTTGTCGATGAGTCCGTAATTCTGGGCTTCTTCGGGCGACATGTAGTAATCACGATCGGCGTCCTTCTTGATCGTGTCGTAGTCTCTCCCCGAGTGGTTGCCGATGATGCCGTACAGGGTGTCACGGATTCTCAGCATTTCTTTCGTGTAGATCTCAATGTCGGTAGCCTGTCCCTGTGTGCCGCCAAGGGGCTGGTGCATCATGATGCGTGAGTGAGGCAGCGCAAAACGCTTGCCCTTTGCTCCGGCGCACAGAAGCACCTGAGCCATTGAGGCAGCCATGCCCACACAGATCGTTGAAATGTCCGGCTTGACGAACTGCATGGTGTCATAGATGGCAAGTCCGGCCGATACACTCCCGCCCGGCGAGTTGATGTAGAGGGAGATGTCCTTTGTCGGATCCTCGCTCTGCAGAAACAGAAGCTGAGCGATCGTAAGGCTGGCCGTGATGTCGTCAATCGGTGACCCGATGAAGATGATCCGCTCCTTCAACAGGCGCGAGTAGATATCGTACGCACGTTCGCCGCGGCTCGTTTGTTCTACGACCATTGGGACGAGTTGGTTCTGCATCGATGGATCTTTCTAGTGATTCAGATTCGTTAGAAGCCCCCTGACATCATCAGTCTTCGAGCTGGTCGACGTTGACGTCAGTGATGATCGCATAGTCTAGCAGCGTTCTGACGGCCTTGTCGGCAATGATCTGTTCCTCGATCGACTGATTCTGGCGCATCAGCATACGAAGCTGGTCCTGGCCGATCCCGTAGCGCTCGGCTGCAACGACCACGTCGTCGTCGGTCATTGCAAGATTCTCTGCATCGACGATTTTATCACGGATCAGCTCCCAGCGGACAATGCGCTCGGCTGGCGGTCGCAGATCATTCTCAAGATCGTGGGCCGTGAGCTTGTCGATACCCGGCGCACCCTCATTGCGTTGCTTGAAATCGTCGAAGAGACGATGCATGACGGCGTGAACAAGGGGCTCGGGGAGTTCCATTTCGTGGGATCCGACGAGCTGATCAATAAGCTGGTTTTCCAGACTCTGCTGGGTGGCCTGCTGGAAGTATTCACGGATCTGTGATTCGATATCAGCACGCAGCTCTTCGGTGGTGTGCATGCGGTTGGACGTGATCAGCTCTACGAACTCATTGGTAAAGTCGGCCGGTACCACTCGCTGCACGTCGCCAACAGTCACACGAAAGCTTGGCGGCTGAGCATTTTCGTCGGTCGTTTCAGCGACGTACGTAAAGGAATCACCAACCTTGCAGTTGTTAAGCGAGGTCCGCAGATGCATATCCACCGAATCATCATCCAGAAAGACCCGCGACTGCTGAGGCTCTGCCCCGATGATCGGCATTGACGTTTCCCGGTCGAGTTCATGCATGGTCATGCTCACCACGTACATGGTGCCATCGATCTGCTCTGCCTGCTCAAACGTCGCGGCGCGCATGCAGATACGGTCGATCTCGCGCTGCACATCTTCCTCTGTCACCTCCTTGATCGGACGGTTAACAGACAGCCCCCGGTACGTACCCAGCTCAAAATCCGGCATCACATCATACCGGATCGTGAACACAATGCCCTCGGCCGACTTCTGGATATCCGTAAGGGCCGGATTACCGACGACCCGCTGAGATTCGGCCCGCGCAAACGAACGGAACTCGGCGTCTGCGATGTTTTCCAGCGCCTCATTCTCGATATCCCGACCAAACCGCTGCTTGATCATCGCAATCGGCACTTTTCCCTTGCGGAAGCCGGGAAGAGTAATTCCGGCCTGCGCCGAGACGTAGGCTTGCTCGTAATGCGGCTTCAGCTCGGATTGCTGGAGGGAGATGCGGACTTCTCGTGTACACCCTTGCAGGGTTGTGATCGTGCGTTCCAAACGGGGCTCCAAAGGGCCATTATCGGCCGGATTACAGGTGATATGCTGCGTGCGGAAGGAGAGACTCGAACTCTCACAGGTTGCCCCGCCAGATCCTAAGTCTGGTGCGTCTGCCAATTTCGCCACTTCCGCAGAACGGCAAAGATAGTGATGAGTGACGAGTGACCGGTAGGGTCGCAGCATGCTGCGACCCCACGACGAGTGACCAATGACCCCGTACTTCCGTACTTCCGTACTTCCGTAATTCTGTAATTCTGTAATTCTGTAATTCTGTAATTCTGTAATTCCGTACTTCCGTACTTCCGTACTTCCGTACTTCCGCGCATCGCTCCTATCTCAATCTCGTGCCATCTGGCAACTTGCCATCCGGCACACATAGCACAACACTGCCATCGGCCTGGTGGAAGCCGGTAACCAGCACCTCTGACATCCAGGGGCCGATCTGTTTGGATGGGAAGCCGCAGACGCAGACCACCTGACGTCCGACCAGTGACCCGGGGGTATAGAGGTCCGTGATCTGTGCGCTGGAGCGGCGCACATCGCCCCCTCCAAGGTCGATCCAGAGCTTGAAGGCCGGCTTACGGGCTTCGGGAAACGCCTCGGCGCGCACGATGGTGCCGACGCGGATGTCGAGTCGATCGAAATCTTCCATGGTGGCGTGTTGCATTTCCGCAATTTGCATCTGATGAAGGCACTTGTCATCGGAGGGGGCTGGGCAGGCATATCTGCTGCCATGGAGGCTGCCCGGCTCGGCTGGGAGGTCGATCTGGTTGAGCAGCGACCCTATTTGGGAGGCCGTGCACGGTCATTTGTGGACCAGACCATGGGCGATGTGATCGACAACGGCCAGCACGTCATGATGGGCTGCTACCACGAGCTGCTGCGCATTGTGCGAGACCTTGGAACGGATCATCTTCTGGAAGCTCAGAAGGCGCTCCGGGTAGCATTTGTTGATGAACCCCACGGGCTGGATGTTCTCGATGCGTCTCAGATGCCTGGTAAGCTCGGCATGGCCTGGGGCCTGATGAGGCTGCGGAACCTGTCGGTCACGGCACGCCTGGCCATTATGCGACTTGCCTTGACGGTACTTCGTTCGCCTGATGCAGGCAGGGGGCTTACCTGCGAGGAGTTTTTAGTCCGTACTGGTCAGCCCCCGGGGGCTGTGAAGCGATTCTGGGAGCCCCTGGTGTTGGCAACACTCAATGCGCCCGTGTCGGCTGCACCCGCTGAGCTGCTTGCCACCGTTCTGCGGTTGGCATTTTTCGGCACCACGGATGATGCGAAACTGCTGATCCCTACCGGCGGATTGAGTGATCTTATTGAACCTTTTCCGGCGTGGCTTGCAGCGCGTGGCGGTCGCCTCCATACCAGCACGAGCGTCGACCGACTACGAATCGTCGATGGCAGAGCCGCCGGTGCCGATCTATCTGACGGATCATATGTCGACGTAGATGTTGTGATCAGTGCCATGCCTCAGCGCGCACTGACCCGCCTGATGCTGGATTCGGGCGTTGGATCGGTGCCGTCGGCGCAGCCCGAAATGAGTCCGATCGTGAGCGTGTACCTCTGGTACGACCGCCAGTGGATGTCGGTGGATTTTGCGGCAGCTCTGGGAACAACCATACAGTGGGTGTTCAATAAAAAGCGCACGGCTGATGGTCTCGTTGCCCTGACGGTGAGCGCTGCATCGGACATCGTTGGAGCCCCTTCCACGGAGATCATTCAATTGTGTGATGCCGAACTCCGGCGCCTGTTTTCGGCGGCAATGGCCAATGCAGAGTTGAAGCACGGATTGGTGATCAAAGAGAAGCACGCCACTGTATGCATCACTCCGGCCGTGCATAAGCAGAGGCCTGCCACCGATGCCCTGTGCGGGCAGGTCCGCAACCTCTTTCTGGCAGGTGACTGGACGCAGACGCAGCTACCGGCTACGCTTGAGGGGGCGGCCCGATCGGGATTTGCGGCCACAGCCGCCGCAGGCTCGCAAGCACAAGGTAGGCCCACGCCGTGCCGATGAGAAATCCTCCGAGCACATCGCTCGGGTAATGTACACCGCAGTATATCCGGCTTAATCCGATGATCGCAGCGTAGCTCCACCACAGCAAACGCAGGCGCGGGAAGAACGTGCTGAGGATCACTGCAATAACGGCGCTGTTCAGGGCGTGGTTGCTCGGAAACGATCCACCACCCGACCCGACCAGCTTGTGCACGTCGGCCAGAACCTCGTACGGACGGGCCCGTTGAATAACCTCTTTCAGAAGCCGATGACTGAGCTGGTCGGCCACTGCGACACTGCCGACAAGCACGAGCGCACAGGCCACCAGACGCTTGCCATCATTCTGACGATCACGATATCCACGTACCAGTAAAACACCCACTCCGAAAACATAAATCGGCAACCAGTTTTTTGTTGTTGTAAGTATCGGAAACAGGAAATCAAGCACGGCATTGCTTGCGCCGAGGTTGATCATGAAAAAGGTCTGAATGTCCCATGAAATAAGGACGGCAAGGATGTCATGAAGCACGTCGAAATCTACGGCGAGAACGCGCGAAAAAGCGCCCATGTAAACTTGCAATAGCGTGAAAAACTTTTCAGACAGAATTCCCTCTTCGGAATTTTTCCACACGAACTTTCGGCGATTGACCGCGCGTCGGATACCACGCTATCTTGCTCGTCGTTGTCCGAAAATCAATTCAACAAAGCAACTTATTGTCCTGCGTGCGAGACACCACCTTGTGCGTCGGTCGGCTGTCCTCCAAGACCGGCGGAAGGTTTGCTGAATTGACGCCATGATGTAACAGGCATGGCGTATCGGCCCAGCGTAACAGATACAGCCAACCTCGCATCACGGAGAGACCGCATGAAGATTCCGCGCCGATTTACGACGTCAGGAACAAGTCCCTATCAGATGTTTCGTTACACCGTCCGCGAATCGGTGCTGCGAAACCAGAGTGGTAAAGAGATCTTCCGAATGGATCACGTTGAGGTTCCCGAAGCGTGGTCACAGGTCGCATCCGACATTCTTGCCCAGAAGTATTTCCGCAAAGCCGGAGTACCGCTGACCGATGAAGGCGGAGCTCCGATCCTGAATGAGGACGGTACGCCCAGGACCGGTTCGGAAACCTCCGTCAGGCAGGTCGTGCATCGTCTGGCCGGCTGCTGGCGCTGGTGGGGCGAGAAGTATGGCTATTTCGATACTGCTGAGGATGCGCAGGCGTTCTACGATGAGATCGCTTACATGCTGCTCAAGCAGATGGCTGCCCCGAATTCGCCACAGTGGTTCAACACGGGTTTGAACTTCGCCTACGGCATCACCGGCTCGGCGCAGGGTCACCTGTATGTTGACCCCGACACCAAGACGCTGACGCGCTCGGCCGATGCATACACGCACCCCCAGCCCCATGCCTGCTTTATTCAATCGGTCAACGATGACCTTGTGAACGAGGGTGGCATCTTTGATCTGGCGACGCGCGAGGCACGCATCTTCAAGTACGGATCGGGAACCGGATCGAATTTCTCGAATCTTCGGGGCGAGAGCGAGCGTCTCTCCGGAGGGGGCGTCTCAAGTGGTCTGATGTCCTTCCTGAAGATCTTCGACCGTGCCGCCGGTGCCATCAAGAGTGGCGGAACCACACGCCGTGCCGCCAAGATGGTCATCGTCAACGTAGATCACCCGGATATCGAAAAGTTCATCGAGTGGAAGGCCAAGGAAGAAGAAAAGGTCGCCGCCCTGGTATCCGGATCGAAGATCGCATCCACCTTTCTGCATGCCATTTCTGACGCAGCTCAGCAGGGCGGAACCAATGAGCAGACGAATGAGCGTCTGCGCGTGTTGATCCAGCGCGCCCTTAACCGCGGCGTGCCATACAACATCATCAAGCGGACGCTGGCGCTGATCGATCAGGGGTTCACCAACATCGATTTTGCACAGTTCGACACGCACTACGAAGGCGAAGCCTACAATACAGTGTCGGGTCAGAACTCGAACAACTCTGTCCGTGTAACGAACGATTTCATGGAAGCCGTCATCACCGACAGTGCCTGGAATCTTACGTGGCGTACGGACAGCTCCAAGCATGTGACCGTGCGTGCGCGTGATCTATGGAACAAGATCAACATGAGCTCCTGGAAGAGCGCCGATCCCGGATTGCAGTTCGATACCACTATCAACGAGTGGCACACGTGCCCGAATGACGGTCGGATCAACGGCTCGAACCCGTGTTCGGAGTACATGTTCCTCGACGACACGGCCTGCAACCTTGCATCGCTAAACCTTGCTCACTTCTACGATGAGCAGTCCCAGTCGATGAAGGTTGAAGACTATCGTCATGCGATCCGTCTCTGGACCGCCGTCCTTGAGATCTCTGTTCTGATGGCACAGTTCCCGTCGGCAGATGTTGCCCAGAAGAGCTATGATTTCCGTACGCTCGGACTTGGCTATGCCAACTTGGGAACGGTGCTCATGATGAAGGGCATTCCCTATGATTCGCCGCAGGCGCTTGCTATCTGCGGTGCGCTTTCGTCGATCATGACCGGCGAGTCGTATGCGGCAAGTGCCGAAATGGCGGCCGACGTCGGACCCTTCCCGAAGTATGACAACAACCGCGACGCGATGCTTCGCGTCATCCGAAATCACAGGCGTGCAGCATACAACGCAGCAGATAACGAGTACGAGGGGCTGACCATTACGCCCATGGGCATCAGCGAGGAACTGTGCCCGGCCGACCTACTGGTGGCCGCTCGTTCTGCATGGGATCGGGCACTTGCTCTTGGGGAAGAGCACGGATATCGCAACGCTCAGGCCACGGTGATCGCCCCGACGGGCACCATCGGTCTGGTGATGGATTGCGACACGACCGGTATCGAGCCGGATTTTGCGATCGTGAAGTACAAGAAGCTTGCCGGCGGCGGCTACTTCAAGATCGTTAACCAGTCGGTCCACAAGGCCCTTGCAGCCCTCGGGTATTCCGATCAGCAGATCGACGATATCGAGAAGTACTGCAAGGGACACGGAACTCTGGTGGGCTGTCCTCACATCAACCGGCAGTCGCTCAAGGCACTGAACTTCACGGACGATGCCATTGATGCCATCGAACGTCAGCTTGACACCACGTTCGACGTCCGTTTCGTGTTCAATAAGTACACGATCGGCGAAGAGCTCTGCCAGCAGCTCGGCTTTACTGCCCAGCAGCTTGATGATATGCAGTTTGACATGCTCACGGAGCTCGGATTTACCTCCGAACAGATCACCGAGGTCAATGACTACATCTGTGGCACCATGATGATTGAGGGGGCTCCTCACATCAAGGATGAGCACCTGCCGATCTTTGACTGTGCCAACAAGTGCGGTAAGCGCGGCGAGCGTTATATCGATTACATGGCACACGTCCGCATGATGGCGGCCGCACAGCCATTTATCAGCGGTGCGATCTCGAAGACCATCAACATGCCGGCCGAAGCGTCGGTTGATAATGTCGGAGACGTGCACCTGGCCTCCTGGCGCCTGATGCTCAAGGCCATTGCGCTCTACCGGGACGGATCAAAGCTTTCTCAGCCCCTTAATGCCAGCAATGACAACTTCGACGAACTGGTGCTGCTGGGCGATCAGGACGACTGGGACGAGACGGTCGATCAGAAGGCAATTCAGAAGGTCATCGTCGAGCGTGTCTATCAGCGCGCCGAGCGCCGGCGCCTGCCAAAGCGCCGTCATGGCTACGTTCGTGAAGCAACCGTCGGCGGACACAAGGTGTACCTGCGTACCGGGGACTTCGATGACGGTTCGTTGGGTGAGATCTTCATCGACATGTACAAAGAGGGCGCTTCGTTCAAGGGGCTTCTCAACTGCTTTGCGGTTCTGACGTCAAAGGCCCTGCAGTATGGAGTGCCGCTGGACGAACTCGTCGATACGTTCACGTTCACCCGGTTCGAGCCGGCTGGATTTGTCGAGGGTCACGAGGCGATCAAGAATGCCACATCGATCCTTGATTACATCTTCCGCACGCTTGGGTATGACTATCTGCAGCGCACAGACTTTGTGCACGTGGCCCAGGTGGACTCGGCCACGCAGCCAAAGTCGATTGAGGGGAATGCACAAAGCGACGCATCAGAGTCACCCTCGCCGGCTGTCGGTGAGGTGATCGCCCCTGCCCCGACCTACAACGAGGTGATGGAAGCCGTCACGGCATCGGTTGACCAGGACGGGGCGAAGGCCAAGCTGCTTGACCCCAAGAACATGGGATATACCGGTGAGGCTTGTTCTAAGTGCCAGTCAACGCAGGTTGTCCGAAATGGAGCCTGCACGATGTGCCTGAATTGCGGAACCACAACAGGGTGCTCCTAAACGCAGCTCGGGGTCGAATACGCAAATCCACGTCAAAGGGCCGATCACCAAGTGATCGGCCCTTTTTCATGATTGGGACCGCCCCCTTACTGGCACGGTTTTTACTTGGAGAAGTTGCCCTTTTGGGCCTATTTTACGGCTTGTCATGCGTAAACTCGAACATCACTTCCATCAATGGAGTCAGCTATGAATAACCGCGTGTTTGCAGCGGTCGTTGCAACGCTCTTTGCCGTTTCTACCCTTGCATTTGCCGGTGGTGGAACGGGAACGACCAAGACCGCAGCAAAATCCGAGAAGGCTTCCTGCTGTTCAATGAAGTCTACGGCTAGTAAGAAGTCCTCTTCCGACAAGTGCGCCGTCGATGCGAAGTCATCCAAGGAGTGTTCGACAGAGAA
Source organism: Ignavibacteria bacterium (assembly GCA_947459875.1). GTDB lineage: Bacteria > Bacteroidota > Ignavibacteria > Kapaibacteriales > Kapaibacteriaceae > UBA10438. Next base: position 4,798 of record CANHFG010000055.1, on the reverse strand, counting down.
GGCCAAAAGCTGCTCGATGTCAAGCGCGAAGAAAAGCGGATCGTGCTGCTCGATGAAGGCCAGTGAGGTCAAGTCGACATCAGCTGAAACGAAGTCAGAAGTCGGATCCGTGTCCAACACGGAACAGTCGCCGAAGTAATAGCCGGCAAAATACGGGGGGGCTTGCACGCGTCTAGGTTAGCTGTCGCTGGCAAGCTTTACGGGCAGAGCACAGGCTCTGTTGCAAATTCATCTGGAGGAACGCCATGTCCAAGGGCGGAGCAGGCAAAGTTTATTTCGTGTTGTACCTCGCGGTCATCCTCGAGCTCCTGATCATCATTGTGGAGCGCGACGAGGCCGAAGAGCACCTCATCCGCAAGCAGAAAGAGGCCGAAGAGATCGTTGAGGCCGTGATGGCGCAGCTGAATACCGGTTTCGGTGCCAGCGGCGTGAATGCTCTGCCGCAGGACGAGATCACGCTTCTCGACAAATCAGTGATGGTCGGCGTGTCCGAAAAGGACCGTCCGAAGGAAGAGCGTGCTTATCAGGTGCGCGTTTCGACCGTAAAGATCAAGGATATTCTCGGTGACGATCTCCCTGAAGACGAGGTTGGGAAGCGTCGGCGTATCGAGGAGATCATTCGCCTGTTTAATGTGACGAATCTCAATCTGTTCGATACCCTAAACGGGACGAATCAGGTCGAAGCACTCACGCTGGACATCGATCCGAACTGGCTTCAGCGGAAAACAGATGAAGTCTTCCGCAAGATCGGTGGCTTGAAGACGATCACTGATGTTCCAGAGTATCGCGATGGTTATTCGTTCTTGAAGGTGATCGTACCCGATTCGACGGATTACAAGAGCAATACGGAAATGGCCAAGTTCAGGTTCAGTCCGCACCTGACGTTCATGGACAAGCTTGCTTTTGAAAACGGCATCAAGGTGTTCGAGTATACCTTCAAGCAGACGAGTCAGGGCCTCTACCGCGTTCTTCTGCAGTCAAAGACAAACAACATCCTCGGTGTGTCTGGTCTGGCAAAGGAGAATGGCGAGAAGGAAGACGACGTTATTTCGATCGGTACCATCCAGCTTACGCGTAAGCAGCTTTCAAAGGTTGAAAAGCGCCTTCGCAGTACGCTCGGTTCTGAAGTCGAGGCGCTCTGTGAGAAGTTTGGTGTGAGTTCCGAATACAAGTACCCGCAGTTCTCGGCTGAGATCGATGCTTCTGTCGACAAGCTCAACCACGAAGACCTTGGTCTGCGTTCGAAGTCGGAAAAGATTCGTCGGGCAGAGCTTCTCAAGAACATCACGGTCCTACTGCATGGTGATGCCAACCAGATGGAGCAGAACAATCCGAACTTCGCCTTCGAGGTGTTCGTCAAGAAGCCGAACATCGAGCGCGCCGAGCCGTGTATCGCTGACCTGGTCAAGCAGCAGCGTGTTCTTTCCGGACTGAAACAGGCCGTTATCCCATTCACCGTGAACAACTTCCGGAACGAGATTCCCCAGGTTTCGATCACCCCGAACGATGCCACCGTGCGCGTTGTCCAGGGAACCAGCACCACATCATCCAGTGGCGGCTCTATGCGCAATCAGCCGTTTGAGATCCGAGTTGAGGGTCTAACAGCCACCACAGAGAAAAAGACGTACACCGTCAAGATCACGAACTTGAAAATGTGCGATAACTCGGCAACTGATGCAACGATCGAGGTGTTCCCGGCCGACCTGAAGAACAAGAATGCCATCGACGCCGTGATGGAAAAACGCGTCACCATCGGCAAACCGCTGCGTCTGCCGATCGAGCCGTCGTCAGGTGGTGAAATCCCATCAAACAAGTTCTTCCTCTCGTACAATCTCAATGGTGAAAATCAGGAATTCACAGGAAGCACGCCCCTGCAGGTCACTGTGGGATGCGTGCCTCGGAACCTCACGTCACTCAACGTAAACGTCAAGTGGCGCTACTCGGTGCTGGGCTCCCAGTACACGGAAGATCTCGTGATTTATGATCGCACGGTGACTTCGGCAAAGCAGTCTTCACCGGAAATCCTTCTGACCAACACCAGTGAAAACTGGGATGGAAAGAACATGCGACTTGTCGTTAGCGGCATTGAAGTTGTTCCACCGCGCATCGACTGTAATAAGACTGCTGACGACAAGGACGTCAAGGTTGACGTGAAGCTTGACAAGCCAAGCGTTGGCAAATACCAGGTCATGCAATCGATCGAGCCTGAAGGGGGCGGTCGTTACCGCCTGATTCTCACGCTCAAGGGACCTAAGATGAAGTTCCCCGGTGAGACGATCGATGCGACAATCACGGCGGGTATCGGAAATGTGATCATCTCCGAAACCAAGACCGTGTCAATTCCAGAATTCCGTTAAACAACCCCACGTTACGCGAGAACGGCACATGAACATTCGCAGGAAATCGGCAATTGCACTTGCGCTGATGACAGCTCTGGTTGTGCACCAAGTTGGTGCGCAGACTGACGGAGCGTATGTCGGCAAGTTCAAGAGCGTCCTCCGGTCACTTTCCAACTATCGTTACGGTGACATATCCGTCTTCCGCGTCGATGGTCAGTTGTTTGCTGACGTTCAGCGTTATCTGAACCCGCCCCCTGTTGACAAGACAGGATCAATCGAGAAGCTTTCGAAGAAGGATCAGAACCTTGTCGACGAAATCAAGCGGGCCGTCAAGCGTTCGCAGATCTACGACAAGATCGTCGAGGCACTCGAAACTGCCGGCTATGCACCGAATGATCTTGCTGACCAGGATGTGCAGAACGTTATTCAGTTCTTCCTTGATCAGCGTCAGTACGAGAGTGAGAACTTCACTGGTGCCTACCTCGTAACGTCAAAGTATCAGCGTGGCGAAACCGGCGAGAACCTTGTTGTTGTGGGTCTGATGAAGACTCGCGTAAAGCCTGCCGGCAATACTATTCGTGATCTTCGTGGCGTCAATCCTGGTGACATCATTACGCGCTTCGAACTCACGCGCCTTGACCCTCCGCCGAGCTCAGCGAAGACGTACGATGACAAAATGTATGGATTCCTGAAGGATCAGGTCATCCAGAACAACGTCACGAATGTCACGCTCGAAGCCCAGGGCATTGACGACCTTGACACGCGCTTTGTACGCCAGGTTTTCGGTAATGCAGTCGGTGTGCCGGAAGACGATGTGCAGCAGTATATCAAGATCACGAACGGTATCCCAGTGAGCTACATCGGCCCTAACGAGCTGACTATCTCTGCTGCCGACATGATCTCTTACAAGCGATATCGTCCAGATGCCACAACGAAGATCATCAAGGTGATGGCACTTGACAGTACCGGAATCGAAACGGAAACCGAAGTTGAAGTTCCGACGTATAACGGTCGTCTTGCACAGTATGGCTTCGAACTCCGCTATGGCCTCGAAGACATCAATTATCCAACGCTCTGGAGCGAGCGCATGTCCGTCAATGCTGTCTGGAGCCAGGCTCGTCTTGGTGTCATCCTCCCGACGTCAGGATGGTCCGAACTTGCCACGTCGTTCGGTAATCAGCGTACAATGACAAGTGCCGGATTCGGCGTCAACGCTTCATTGGAAGTCCCGATCAAGATCATCGCCGAATCGGGAGTGTTCAACTTCTCCGGAAGCTACGTTTTCGATGACGCCAGTTCCACGAAGAGGAAGCGCACCGATTCGATCCTTCAGACACCATTTGACTTTCTCGTTCGCTTCCACGCAAGCGCTCAGTACACGTTCGCTATTCGTGTTGACGACAGTAATCTGTTCCGATTCCGCCTCGGTGGAACGGGCTACAGCATGGAGCGCTGGTTTGACAAGGACACAACGAATGCTGAAGGCGATCCAACAACCGTGCTGCGCAAGTTTGACAGTAAGTTCATTGGAGGAGTCTCCGGTAAGATCGAGTTCATGAATACGAGCTGGAGCACGCCGCTCGGAGCATCGCTTCAGTACTTTGATGAAGCTCTTCTCGGAAATCTCTGGCTGCAGATTCAGGCCTCGCAGAATCTCGGCTTCCGTCTCGACGTCAATATGTTCACACCTGTTTTCCGCGACCCGCGAGCATGGGAAAACAGTGCCGTGTTCATGCCTTCACTTCGAGCAATTCTCAACTTCTGATGCGAAATCCAATGACGAACATCATGCGCCGTTTTGTTGCAGCAACAATTATCCTGGTCGGGATCCTCGGAGTTGAGAGTACTAAACTGTCAGCCGAAGAATCTGATTCGTCGATCCTTGTTCGACTGACATCGATCGATCCGGAACTCTTGCAGTATTTCCCACGCTGGTATGTCTGTGAAAGCGACATTCAGGCGAAGATCTTCAATGCCTTCCGGGTGCTGGGATATCGAAGAGACAACCTCGATCAGCAACGTATCGTGGTAACGGCGCAGCCCGTTGCCAACGCTGAGGACCCATTTGAGATTCTCATTGTTGAGTGCGGTACCGAGCGAATGACTGCTCAGGAAATGTCAACCAACCTGCCGAACATTCTTTCGAAGCTCTCCGAGGCATCACGTTCGTACTGTTACACAGAGATTCCAACGACGACGCCAACCTCGCAGCCACAGGCTGAAGCCATCACAAGTTTTCTGCGTCCTACGAATGCCGCCCATTCTTTCACGCTGTCCGCATTTGAGCAGACGCTGAAGATCGGTAAATCGGGATTCTGGCTTTCAAACATTCTCGGTACAGATCAGGCCGGCTATCACTTCTGGAATGCCGGTGAGGCGAAGGTTGTGCTTCAGCGACCTCTGTACGTGAACAATGACGTTTCGACCAACCGCGCCATTCCTTACCTGATCAACGCTCG
>CANHFG010000054.1 GCA_947459875.1 Ignavibacteria bacterium | reverse complement strand
GGACAACCTCGTTTCGAATATTACTTCGGCAGGAGGTCTTCTGCGCTCGACGTTATGGACCGACCGACTCATCCTGGAATCGGCTCGCACCGGTGTCATGCGCCTTTCGATGATGGGGCTGTCAAACTTTGATCGTCCGGGCACTGAACCATCGCTGCTTGATCAGCGGCCCATCCTGCAGACGATCCGCGCGTTGATCATGACATTTCATGGCGACTGTGTTCGGTCGAACATCACTACCGTGCACGATGAACTGCTTCAGCACATCGACGGAGCACTTCGTGAGCTGCTCGCGCCAGACAGTGCAATCGATAAGGTCGAACTGATCCGCAGGTATCTCGACCCTCTCTATGGAGACATTGCTCGCCTGCAGCTTTCTCTCGGGATCGAGCTCTCAACCGAGGCAGGTCCGGCCCAGCCCGTCGTTAACCCAACGGCTGAAAGCATGTTTAGTTCCACAACGCTAATGCCTTCATCGTCCAGCGGCCTTCATTACAAGAGCATTACTCCGGCCCTGGTCGATCTCGGCCGGATGCTGTTCTTTGATCCCGTGCTCTCGTCGAACAACCAGCGTGCATGCGCTTCCTGTCATGATCCGAACAAGGCCTTCACAGACGGACTAAAGCAGGGTCTGGCCATTGATCATCAGGGCTCGTTGAAGCGCAACACACCGACTGTTCTCAACGCGGTGTTTTCGCGTCGGTTCTTCTATGATCTGCGTGCGATGCGAATCAGCGACGTGGTGTCGCATGTGATCACCGACGAGCTGGAGTTCCACTCCACTCTGGTTGACGTCGTCGGAAGACTCCGCCAGTCGGATGAGTACGTCCAGCTCTTCGAAAAGGTCACCACCGTCAAAGGGGCCTCGGCGATCGATCCAACGAATGTTTCTCTGGCTCTTGCGGCCTACCTTACTTCACTCGTCAGTTTCAATTCACCGATGGACCGCTACCTACGCGGTGAGAGCGTTACGATCTCCGCGTCAGAGCGGCGCGGCTTTCATCTATTCATGGGCAAGGCCGTCTGTGCAACGTGTCACTTCCCACCAACCTACGCCGGGTATGTTCCTCCGGCCTTTCTCGAGTCGGAGTCGGAAGTGATCGGCGTTCCGCTGCGGGCCGATACAGCAAACGCCACTGCCGACCCCGACGTGGGCCGCTCCGGCGGCATCATGCGCGAGAACTCGCCCATCTACCGAGGTTCGTTCAAGACACCGACGCTGCGCAACGTGGCACTGACCTCGCCGTACTTTCACAACGGGTCCTATAGCACACTTCGTCAGGTGGTGGATTTCTACCACAGAGGGGGCGGTGCTGGCATCGGGATTGAACTGCCGCATCAGACATTGCCGTTTGATCGGCTTGACCTGACTGAGCAGGATGCGCAGGATCTGGTCGCCTTCATGGAGGCACTCACCGACACATCCCTCAAGGTGGTGGTTCCGGCACGACTTCCACGGTTCGCCTCAGACAAGCTGGACAAGCGTCGAATCGGCGGGGTGTACTGAGCTGCACAGCAAGCACCCTTCGGTGGGTAACTTGCACAAATGATCCGAGGCATTATCATCTCTGCATGGCTTGTCGGGGCTTGCGCTGCTTACGCCACCGACACCGTTCGCGTCTGCTCGTACAACCTTCTCAAGTTCAGTCAGGATAACGAGGACGGGCGCATTCCGCAGTTCAAGCGTATTCTCGACAGCATCCGACCCGATATTGTTGTCTGCTCGGAAGTGGCTGACGCCTCTGTCGGACCCCGCTTCGTCTCAGAAGTTCTGACGTGGGACCCTTTTGCTGCCACGCCATATTACGACGGGCCGGATACGGAGATCACGGTACTCTATAACCAGCGAGTGTTACGACTGCTGGGCACCAAGAGGATACCGACGGAACTGCGCGACATCTTCGAGACGACTCTTGAGCATCTCGATGACAAGGGAGATCCTGACGACACCATCGTCGTCTACGGACTTCACCTCAAAGCATCATCATCGTCATCCGATGAAGCGCAGAGACAACGCGAGGTCAGCTCCATGAACGCCCGGATGACGACTCTCGCCAAGGTGCTTATCTGCGGTGACTTCAACGTCTACAGCCCAGGTGAATCGGCCATGCAGGCGCTGATCGGCCCATCCGCACCGCGAAGGTTCATTGATCCATTGGGGACCAACTGGCGCCGGAACGATGCTTCCTTCGCTTCCTTCTACACCCAGTGCACGCGTGCAACAACCATCTCCGCTTGCGGAGGGGGCGTCGATGGCGGCATTGATGATCGCTTCGACTTCATTCTTGCCAGCACCGATCTCGCGCCGCGAGTGCTTACATCCACCTACACGGCCTTCGGCAACGACGGCGCCATTCGATTCAACAAGTCCATCAATGATCCGCCCAACCAGAAGGTCAGCGCGGAAATAGCCGCTGCTCTTCTTTGCGCCTCTGATCATCTGCCGATCTATGTGGACGTGGTCCTCGGTGATGTTCCGGCATCAGTCGATGACGCAGAAGGAACATCTTGGTGGACCTGTGACGGCCATACGATCACGGTTGCGCCGGGCACTGCCGACGTGTCGGTGTATTCTTCACACGGACGCCGAGTGGCATTTCTGCCAACGTCCAGCTCCATGCAGCGCATAGAGGACCTGCCAACCGGGTTGTACATCCTCCAGCGGCAGAACCGGAATGCACGGGCTTTGATCGTTCGCTAATGCACAGCAAGGGACTAATCAGCCCCTTTTACTACTGACCCAGAAGCCAGGCGAAGATGAGCGGAGCAACGATGGTTGCATCTGACTCGATGATAAACTTCGGTGTGGTGATGTCCAGTTTGCCCCAGGTGATCTTTTCGTTCGGGACGGCTCCGGAGTACGATCCGTAGGACGTTGTGCTGTCGGAGATCTGACAGAAGTACGACCAGAACGGCACGTCGTGCCACTCAAGGTCCTGATACATCATCGGCACGACGCAGATCGGGAAGTCGCCGGCAATGCCGCCACCGATCTGGAAAAAGCCCACGCCCTTGCCTTCGGAGTTCTTGCGGTACCAGTCCGAGAGCCACACCATGTAGTCGATGCCGCTCTTCATCGTTGTAGATGTGAGTTCACCCTTGATGCAGTATGAAGCGAAGATGTTGCCCATCGTTGAGTCTTCCCAGCCCGGCACAACGATCGGTAGATTCTTTTCGGCTGCCGCGATCATCCAGGAGTTCTTCGGGTCGATCTCGTAGTACTGCTCCATCTCGCCACTCAGGAGCATCTTGTACATGTACTCGTGCGGGAAGTACCTCTCGCCGGCATCTTCGGCCATCTTCCATTGATTGAAGATGTGCTTCTGGATACGCCGAAATGCTTCCTCTTCCGGAATGCAGGTGTCGGTGACGCGATTAAAGCCCCCTTCAAGGAGTTGCCATTCATCTTGTGGCGACAGGTCACGGTAGTTCGGCACGCGCTTGTAGTGCGAGTGTGCCACAAGGTTCATGATGTCTTCTTCGAGGTTCGCACCTGTGCAGGAGATGATCTGCACCTTGTCCTGGCGGATCATCTCGGCAAGACTGATGCCCAGCTCTGCCGTGCTCATCGCGCCAGCAAGAGTCACCATCATCTTGCCGCCTTCGGCCAGGTGCGTTTCATATCCTTTGGCTGCATCGACCAGGGCCGCTGCGTTGAAGTGCAGGTAATTCGATTCGATAAACTGTGATATCGGTCCGCGTTGCATGTCAGCTCCATGTTCGAAGGTGGACGGCAAAATTACCACGGATCGGCTACCGCACAGAGGGGAGTGCCCTATATTGTCGGCATGGTACAGCACATTCCCTGGTCCCGGGTTACCGGATTCTCGGCCGCCCTTCTTGCGCTGATCGCCACAGGCATCGTTCTCAAGAATCTGAGCGGCATTCTCATCCCGTTTGTTCTGGCGGGATTCTTTTCGATCCTGTTCAAGCCCTTCGTGCAGACGCTCCGCTCCAAGGGCGTTCCTATGGTCGTATGCCTTCTTCTGGTGATGCTGATCTCCGGAACGGCGCTGTGGGTGGTTTACGTCATCGTCGCCGCAGGAATCGAGGCATTTCAGCAGCGCTCGCTCTACTACTCACAGCAGCTGCAGAGCGTGATCACATCGGTCAATGAAGCGATCGCTCCGATGCTGCGAAGAGCACGTATCAAAACCATCACCTGGGGCGACATCGTCTCGGCCGAACGGGTGACGTCGTTCGCAACATCGCAGCTGACGGCGATGTTCACCGTACTCAGTGACGGCTTTATGGTACTGCTGTATCTGGTCTTCATGCTGCTTGGACACGAGGCCTTTCCTGCCAAGGTTCGTGCAGCGTTCCCCGATGAACGTGGAACGATGGTTCTGGCACTGTTTCGCACTCTTAACACCAAGGTTCGGAAGTATCTGATCGTCAAGACGGGGTTCAACCTCCTCAACGGCTTCATCACGTGGATCATCCTCGAGGTATTCGGCGTGGACTTTGCGCCGCTGATCGGCCTTCTGGCCTTCGTCTTCCACTACATTCCCAACTTTGGCTCGATCATCTCGACATTGATCCCGTCGCTGCTGTTTCTGCTGCAGACGCGGGACATCGCCCAGGTCACCCTGCTGACGGCGATCCTGACCGTGGCGCACAACGTCATCGGCAACACGATCGAGCCGAAGGTCATGGGCGACCGACTAGACCTCAGTCCGGTTGTCGTTCTTTTTTCTCTCATCTTCTGGGGCTGGATGTGGGGCATTGTTGGCATGGTGCTGTCGATACCCATCATGGCCGTGACGAAGGCCCTTCTCGGAAGCGTCGACTCTACGCGTCCACTGGCCATTCTGATGGGTGCCGGAGAGCCCCCTGCGGTCGACCTTCAAGAGCCTGCTGCATCCTAACTTTGTGCATGCACATTGAGCTCAATGAGATCACGATCGACAGTCGGCACGGCCCGATCGTCTCCGGCGTTACGCTGTCGATCGCGTCGCCGTCTCGCGTCGTTATCTCGGGTCCGGCCTCCTGTGGAAAGTCCACCCTGATAGCCGTACTTCACGGATCATCCGCACCGAGCGGCGGCAGCGTCACGGTCGATAGCGTCCCCCTTGCCTTCACTTCGGGCAAGCAGCTTCGGGCATACCAGCGCCGTGTTGGCGTGATCACGCAGATACCGGTGTTTGACCAGGATCTTACGGTGTTCGAGAACATTCTTCTGGCCGGGGCTGCAAGGGGTCTCACACGCGAGCAGGCTACGTCAGTGGCCCTGGAGGCACTGGCTGACGTTGGCATGAGCCACCGGCGTCAGCATCGGGTTGATGAGCTTTCGGATGCCGAGCGAACACTCGTCGGTATCGCCCGGGCATTCATAGGTCCGGTTGAGATTCTGCTCATCGACGATGCCTTTGTTGGCCTTGATGAGCCAACGCTCCGATCGGCGCTTGACAGCGTCATAACAACGGCTGGCAGACGAGACATCGCACTGGTGATCACAACGTCCGATGCAACGCTGGCAGGTGTTGTTCCCGATTGCCAGCGGTATACCATGCATGACGGTCGACTTTCACCTCTGCAGGAGGCGGCATGACGCGCATTGCCATCATCGGTCACGGGGCAATGGGACGAGAGCTCGTACAGCTTGCCTCGCCTCTTGGCATGACGGTCACCGAGATCTTTGACCTGACGCGTCCGGTCACCACGGCAGACCGTGACACGTTCGATGTGGCCATCGACTTCTCCTGGCCCGATGCTGTGGTTGAAAACGTCCGCGCCGTTACCGCGCTCGGCCGACCGATCGTGATCGGCACAACGGGCTGGTATGGCCGCATGGACGATGTCGAAAGGCTGATTGAATCCGGGCAGACCGGATGCGTATGGGGCTCGAACTTCAACATCGGCACGCACCTTTTTCTTCGCGTTGTTCGCCGCGCAGCGGAGCTGATAGATCCGCACACAGCATTCGATATTGCCATTCACGAGTGGCATCATCACCGGAAAAAGGATAGCCCCAGTGGCACCGCTCTGAGTACGGCGCAGAACGTTCTCGCGGCTCTGCCACGCAAGACGCACGTTGAGAGTGAAGCGCAGCATGAGCGGATCGACCCGTCAGCACTGCACGTTACATCAACTCGCGTCGGAGAAGTTGTCGGACGACACCAGGTTACCATCGACAGTCCGTACGAGAGCATTGAGATCACCCACACGGCCAAGAACCGACAGGGATTTGCTCAAGGGGCTTTACTTGCTGCCTCATGGATAGAGCACCGAAAAGGATTTTACGACGTCAGTAGCCTCATCGATTCACTCACTCAGGAAAGAGAAGCGCCATGAACCGACAAATCATGAGGATGACAACGGTATTCCTGATCTCTTTGGCCCTGATCAGCACCTCCGGCATGCTGCGCAGTGAAGGCCCCCTGCCTCATGGAGGCATCCGGTTCGATCCGCCGACGCTGATCGTTGATCGCGATGCCAGTGGTTTTGTGCAGTCGATGATCAAGGTCTATGCTGATCACGGTGATTCGATCCGCCTTACGGGTGTGACGGGCTCCTGCAGCTGCGCGTCAGCATCGGTGCAACGTCCGCTCATGCACGACACAACGGCTGCCAAGATTTATGTGCAGATCAACGCGAAGCATTTCAAGGATAGCATCAACACCGTGCAGTTCACCGTCAATCACACCGGCAGCGCCCGGCCTGCCATGTTCAACGTCATCGTACGCTGCAAACCGTAACGGAGCATAACCATGCAGTACTGGCTCGTGAAGTCGGAACCCGAAGTCTATTCGTGGGAGCAATTCGTCAAGGACAAGCGCACGTTCTGGGATGGGGTGCGCAACTACCAGGCGCGCAACAACATGCAGGCCATGGAAAAGGGTGATCAGGTGATCTTCTATCACTCCAGCGACGTCAAAGCCGCTGTGGGCATAGCTGAAGTGGTGAAGACTGCTTATCCCGATCCGACAACCGATGAGCCTGCATGGGTCGTGGTCGACCTCAAGCCCGTCCGCCCCCTGAAAAAGCCCGTCACGCTTGCCGAGATCAAAGCCATGCCCGACATGAATAACGTGGCCCTGGTGCGTCAGGCACGACTGAGCGTACTGCCGCTTACGCAGCAGGAATACGAGATGATCGTTAAGGGGGCTTAACCCCGCAGACGCTTCTTCAGAACGTCTACATCCTGACGGATCTTTTTATCCGTATCGATGTAGTTCAGGATCTGCTGGCAGGAATGCAGCACGGTTGTGTGGTCTCGACCACCAAAGTGCAGACCGATGCTCTTGAGTGAGGTCTGCGTCAGCTGCTTCGCAAGGTACATACACATCTGGCGGGCCAGCACGATCTCGTGCTTGCGTGTCTTTGCCGAAAGCAACGCAACGTCGATGGAGTAGTACTCCGAGACTTCCTTTTTGATCTCGTCGATCGTGAGTGTACGCGCTCCGAAGGAGTTCGACACCCCGCGCACGACTTCCTTGGCCAGTTCGATCGTCAGCTCACGGCTGTCAAGGGAGACCTTCGCCAGAAGTGAGATGAGGCACCCTTCGAGCTCTCGCACGCTGCTGGTAACATGACGTCCGATGTACTCGAGAACGTCGCCCGGCAGGTCCATTCCCTCTTCCATGCTCTTCTGCTGAAGGATGGCGATGCGTGTTTCGAGGTCAGGGGGCTGGATGTCAGTCGTTAGACCCCACTGGAAGCGTGAGATCAGCCGCTCATCCAGATCCGCCAGGTCCTTCGGTTGCTTGTCTGAGGTCAGGATCAGCTGCTTGCCTTCCTGATGCAAGGCATTGAAGGTGTGGAAGAACATGTCCTGCGTCTTTTCCTTGCCGCCCAGGAACTGAATGTCGTCCACAATCAGAACATCAACCCCTCGGTAGAAACTCGTAAAGTCGGGGACCTTGTTCGTCTGGATCGCGTTGATGTACTCCATTGTGAACTTCTCCGAGTTCGTATAGAGCACCTTTGCGTTGGGGTTTCTCTGAAGAATTCGATTGCCGATGGCCTGTACAAGGTGTGTCTTGCCAAGGCCGGTCGGACCATAGATCACCAGCGGATTGAACTTCGTCCGCCCCGGATTATCCGCCACAGCAATACCGGCAGAGGTCGCAAGCTGGTTGTTTTCGCCGCGGATGAAGTTCTCAAACGTGTAGCGCGGGTTGAAGTACGTAGGGAAGTGCGTCGTGCGAACCTGCGCCTGCGTCTGCGGGCGAGCTTCGGTAAACGGGAGCGACGGCTGGATACCCGTGCGCATCGTCGGAAGCTTTACCGTGCGCTGATCCGATGCGGGGGCGTTGTCATCAACGACGACCTCGAATTGAACCTTCGCCTTTGCTCCGAGCACGCGGTGAACCGTCTTCTGGAGGAGATTGGAGTAATGCTGTTCGATCCACTCGTAGAAGAAGTGACTCGGCAGCTCAAGTGTGATGTGCGTACCATCCCACCTGGTTGGTCGCATCTTCTCGAACCAGGTCTTGAAGACCTGATCGGATACGTTATCGCGCACAATGGACAGGCACTGAGACCACAGCACCTCGACGTCGGCGTTGGCTGACTTCGAGACACGCTGCGTGGCCCTGCCCGCAGGGCTAGCATTCTGACCCGAGGGGCGCTCTGCTGAGAAAAGCTTGAGAGCGTCGTCGTTTTTCACCAGTTCTTATCCCTTCCGCATCACAAGGTTGTACTACGCTATCCCCTTCTGCTACGCATCCCGACAAAGCACCGGAACATGGCCAGCTTCCCCTCAAGCTGTGATGCCAAGCCCCCTGACTGATGCAAGTCGGGCTGCGAATATGGGCTGTGGATAACATGCTTCACAAGTGAAAAGTGCAGTTACTGTGAATTTTTTTCGTTTGGTGGTGACGTCCTGATTTCGTAACGATATTTTCCGCCTGACATGCAAGCCGGAACCACATGTTGCGGACTTAGAATCGCCTGTCGGGATTGGGCAGTCCGTATCTTCGTCCTCGTTCTCCGTCAATTCCCAAAGCGATCTGCAGCTGTGTCTAAAGCCGAAACACAATCCGCCGAGGAAATGGGGTTTCTCGACCATCTCGAGGAACTCCGCAAGCGCATCATGCTGGCCCTGGCCGGAATTTTGGTAGCCTGCTGCGTGGTTGGGATGTATGGAGACGAGGTCATGAACCTGGTTCTGCTGCGTCCGGCCCTTGAATCACGGGTCAAACTCCAGAATATTGAGCCCTTTGGCCAGACCTTCCTGTATTTCAAGGTGATCGTTCTCTGCGGTCTGATCGTGGCTTTCCCTTGGATCCTCTACCAGGTGTGGCAGTTTGTTGCTCCGGGCCTGTACATGACCGAGCGTAAGTGGGCTCTGCGCATCACAGTGATCACCAGCATCTGCTTTCTGGTTGGTGTATCCTTTGGGTACTACTTCCTGATACCCAGCATGCTGAGTTATGTGACGGATTTTGCTAATCCGAACATCGAGAACAACATTGCCATCGGCAGTTATTTCAGCTTTCTGGTGAATATGCTCCTGGCCTCGGGACTGATTTTTGAACTTCCCATGGTGACATGGGTGTTAGCGCGTGTGGGAATGGTCTCTCACGAAGGAATGACAAAGTATCGACGACACGCCATCGTAGCGATACTCATTGTTGCGGCCGTGATCACGCCTTCTCCCGACCCTGTCACACAGATGATGGTTGCCGCGCCCCTTTGGGTGCTGTATGAGATCAGCGTTGTGATCGCCCGCCTGTCGTATCCGAAGTCTGCACCACCTACCCCAGCTACATGAGCAGCCATTCCATCCAGTCCATCAGCGCGCCTGTCCAGAACGAGATAGAGCAGTTTGATGGCTACCTGCGCCAACAGGTGCGTTCTCAGACGGCGCTGCTCGACACTGTGGTGCGCTACATCATGCGTCAGCGTGGCAAGCGGGTGCGTCCTGCCCTGGTCTTTCTGGCTGCAGGGGCTTGCGGTGGTGTTGGAGAGCGGGCATTCATCGGTGCGGCCATGGTCGAACTGCTCCATACGGCCACGCTGGTGCACGATGATGTGGTCGATCAGGCCGAACTGCGGCGTGGCGTGGCGTCGATCAACGCCGTCTGGAAAAACAAGGTAGCTGTGCTTGTGGGCGACTATTTCCTGTCAAGGGGCTTGTTGATCGCCGTCAACAACGGCGAGTTCGACTACCTGCGGGTCACAAGCGACGCGGTACGCCGCATGAGTGAGGGCGAACTCCTGCAGATCCAGAAAAGCCGTCAGAAAACGATCGACGAGGAAACGTATTTCCGAATCATCTCCGATAAAACGGCATCCCTGATCTCTACCTGCTGCGCCGTCGGCGCGATCAGTTCCACCGATGATGCGGCACGCCGCGAGGCGCTAACGCAGTACGGTGAACTGGTGGGTCTGGCCTTCCAGATCCGTGACGATGTGCTCGATTACACATCGAGGTCCTTCATTCTGGGCAAACCTGTTGGTAATGACATTCGAGAGGGCAAGGTCACACTGCCGCTGATCTATGCCATGGCAAAGGCCGACCGCTCGGAGGCGAAGAAGATTCTTGGCATCGTCAAGTCAAAGCGTGCCGACCGCAAGGACGTAGCGCGGGTGGTGGATTTTGCGGAGCGGCACGGCGGCATTGCTGATGCTCAGGCAAAAGCCGAAACCCTACAACAGCAGGCAGTTAGCCAGCTTGATACACTCGCCCCCTCAGTGTACCGATCGGCCCTCATCGACTTTGCTAATTTTGTCATCACACGTACGTCATAGTCACGTCATCACAATCAAAGGAGGCACAGTCTATGTCACAACTACGTGCAAACAGCTTTTCGCAGGCGATCTCCGCCGACGTTATCCGTACCTACGTCCAGCGCGTTTATGCGTGGATGGTTGGCGGTCTGCTGCTGACCGGCGCAACCGCTTTCATGGTGTCGGGCTCCGAGGTCCTGCTTGCGGCCATTTTCGGTACACCTCTGAAGTGGGTTGTGCTGCTGGCCCCCATCGCCATGGTCTGGTTCCTGGCCGCGCGTGTCGACCAGATGCAGCCGAGTACCGCGGCAGGTCTGTTCATCGCGTATTCGATCGCAAACGGGCTTTCCTTCGCAGCGATCTTTCTTGTCTATGACCTTGGCAGCATCTTTCAGGTGTTCCTTATCGCAGCCGGCATGTATGGCGCGGCAGCGGCCTACGGGTTTTTTACCAAGCGCGACCTCTCAGGCATGGGGTCATTCCTGTTCATGGGACTGATCGGTCTGATCCTCGCATCCATCGTGAACATCTTCCTCGGCAGCTCGGTTCTCGAGTTTGCTGTTTCGGTTATCGGCGTACTGATCTTCACCGGTCTTACGGCGTACGACATGAGTCGCATCAAGGAACAGGCGATCGTCATGTATGCCGGCGAAGGTCTGGCCCACAAGCGGGCGATCGTTGGCGCTCTGTCGCTGTACCTGAACTTCATTAACCTGTTCCTGTACCTTCTTCGCCTGTTCGGTAATCGCGACTAACGCGATCAGCCGTTCCCTGAGCTGATGACCACCCGGCCGCTGCACCCGGAATTTGCCCTCGAGGCGCGCGAGCTGCTGGCCGCGTCGCGGACGTTGGATGCCATCGGCGTTTGCATCGGCGGAGTCGATGCATTTCCGGAGTATGCCGGTGGCTACGTTATGCTTGCCAAGGCCTATGCGGCCCTGGGTAGAGCCGATGACGCCGAAGCGCTGGTGAACGACATTTCACTGCGCTTTCCCTATGTGCACGTGCATCTGCAAGCTCCCGACGCAGAAGTACTGCCGGCCGAAGAACCGGCTGATACGCAGGGTAGCCACGTCGCCGTCGTGGAACCGCCAGAAGAATCACTTGATGACGTGGTCGAAGATGACGTGGTCGAAGATGCCGTCGAGATCGAGGACACCGCCGAGGAAGCCCTGACCGACCAGGTAGGTGTCAGCGCGGCTCCCGCGCCGACGAATGTTCTCCGCATGATCGAAACCGCGCCGGTGGCCGACGATGCCCGCATCATCCGCAGCGGCAGTGTACGGCTGATTCCGGGCCTTGAATTCACGACGCTGCGCGTCGAGGGACTTCGCTCCCGTGGACGTCGGGGAATCGGGTCGCTACCCGACCCCCCAGCCTTTCGGAGTTTCCATGCGGTACGCCGACCTCAGCGTCCGGCCGAACCTGCTGTGGCACGCAGGCCGGTGAACCTTGAAGAGCTCGCCGCTCGGCTGATCGACGCAAAGATGCCCCGCCAAAGTGAAATGGATGCATCACCGCCGCGCTCGGAGCCAACGCCCTTGCAGCAGCCACAGCCAATACTGGTCACCGACACCATCGCTACGATCTACATGCAGCAGCAGTCCTATGATCTGGCGATCGAGGCGTTCAAGACGCTTATGTCGCGCAAGCCCGACAGTAAGGAACGCTACGAAGCGCTCATCCGTGAGTGCGAGCGCAAGCGCGGGGGGTAAGACCAATGCTTCTTGCCCGGTACATTCTGCGGACGCACGCAGCCCCCTTTCTCTTCGGCACCGTGGTCATCATGGTGCTGTTTCTACTTCAATACATCATGCGATGGGTTGATCAGCTCGCGAGCAAGGGACTGGACATTGCGACGATCGTTATGTTCCTCGTGCTCAACCTCTCGTGGATCGTTGTGCTGGCGGTTCCCGTCGGAGTGCTGTTCAGCACGATCATGGCCTTTGGTGCCATGTCGACCACACACGAAGTGACCGTTATGAAGGCCAGCGGCGTCGGCCTGCTTCGTATGATGATGCCAGTCGTGCTCACCGGATGTCTGTTATGGGGCTTTGTCTTCTGGTACACGGACACGGTACTCCCGGAGACGAATGTGCGCCTTTCGGCAATGATGCGCGACATAGAGAGAACCAAGCCGACGTTTGCCGTTGATGAAGGACAGTTCAGCACGTATCTCGACGGAGTGACCGTGCTGGCACGTCACGTGGACACGAACGGTCGCATGCGGGGTCTAACGATCTATGACCGCTCACGCAGTGAATCGCGCAATGTTATCTCGGCCGACTCGGGGCGTTTGATGTTCTCACCGTCGCTTACTCGGCTTGTAGTTCAACTCTATAACGGTGAGATCCACCAGCGCGCTCAGCGCGATCCGAATGAATATCGTGTGATCAAATTCGCCGGCTATCAAATGACGCTTCCGGCCGAGAACATGATGTATCAGGCCTCGGACGTTACGGGTACATCGCGCTCGGATAGGGAGATGAGCATCGCCGACATGCGCCTGGTAGTTGACCGGGCCGAACTGCAGATGTCCGAAGCACAGAAACGGTTTGATACAACCCTCAGACAGCACCTTGACTACCTGCTCAAAGATGATGAATCGGCTGACACATCCGGGCGGACCTGGAAGGAACGGATCGAACGTGCGACATCAATCCTCGTCTCAACACGGTCGACTCTCGAGTCCGAGTGCTTTCGGCGCTCCAGCGAACTCTCCGTAGCCAACAAGTATCTCGTGGAGATCCACAAGAAGTATGCGATCCCGTTCGCTTGCCTTCTGTTTGTGTTTGTTGGATGCCCAATGGGAATTCTCACCAAGGGCGGAAGCTTCGGATCGAGCGCCCTTCTGTCTCTCGGCTTCTACGTCCTGTACTGGATATCGATGATCGGAGGCGAAAAACTCGCCGATAGAGGCTTGTTGTCGCCGGCGGTTGCGATGTGGGTTGGCAACGCCGCAATCAGTCTCATTGCCTCTTTCGTAACGCTACGGGTTAACTCACGGTAAGGGGCTCGCCCCCTACCAGACAAAACGATTCAGAGCGGTGCTTGCACGATTGAACGCCTCGTCAACACTCTCACCGGTGGCTGTCAGGTGACCCATTTTGCGGCCCATGCGAACGTCCTTTTTGCCATAGAGGTGCAGCGCGACGTCATCGACCTTCAGCATCTCGATCACACTGTCGGGAACACCACTACCGGTGCGCTCGCCAAGAAGATTGATCATGCAGGCCGCCGGCACGCGCATGGCAGCTGAGCCAAGGGGCATGTTGGTAACGGCACGAACACAGTTCTCGAACTGTGATGTCATGCAGGCTTCGATCGTATAGTGTCCGCTATTATGCGGCCGCGGTGCTATCTCGTTGAAAACGATCTCATCGGCCACGGTCAGAAACATCTCAATGCCGAAGATGCCAACCCCGTTGATGGCCTCGACGCAGGCAACCGCGATCTCCTGTGCCCGACGTTGCAGATGCTCTTCGATCGGTGCCGGTGCCAGCACCGTCACACAGATATGTCCCTGCTGAATGGTCTGCACGCACGGATACACGACCACTTCGCCACGTTTGTTGCGAGCCACCATAACGGCTAGTTCCTTGGTGAACGTCACAAAGGACTCTGCCAGCAGAGGACGTGGGTCCTCACCCTCCATGAACCTACGCCACACCATATCGATCTCTGTCTCCCGCTTGATCGTGGCGTTGCCGTATCCATCGTATCCGAACTTTCGCGTCTTGGCCACAAACGGATATCCATGATGACGTCCGAAAGCGTGCAGATCTTCCTTGGTTGCGATCTCGGCAAACTCCGGCGTGGGAATGCCCGCCCCCTTCATCGTCTCCTTCTGAACAAACTTGTCCTGCACCAGCCGCATCGTAGCGGGCGATGGAAACACCAGACGTCGCTCGGCGATCACGTCGAGTATATCCGGGTCTATGAACTCATTCTCCAGTGTGATGATATCTGATGCCTGGATAAACCTCTCCAGCTCCTCGGAATCTTTCCAGCCGCCGGGAAACTCCAGCTTCGTCATTACGCCTGCCGGCGAATCCTCACCGTGTTCAATGATGGCCACACGCAATCCCATGCGATAGGCCTCGGACGCTGTCATCTTTGCCAGCTGTCCGCCACCGAGTATTCCTAGGGTAAGGGGCTTGTTGGGTTGTGTAAGGGAAGGAAGCATGGACGAAGATACGGGGTACTGGGTACTGGGTACTGGGTACTGGGTACTGGGTACCTACTCCTCTATCACTACGACGGCAAGGCCGACGGCGGCGGTATGGCTCAGAGACACATGGATCTTGCAGGAGCCCCATCGCTCGAGCATAGCGCCAAAGAGCTCGAGACGGGGCTCGCCGGATTTCTCATTCACAATGCCGACGAGCTTGAACGACATCCCGTCGCGCATACCGGTCTTGATAGCCTTGGAGAACGCTTCCTTTGCGGCGAAGCGGGCTGCATAGTGCAGGAACCGCGTGTCTCCGAAGTGGTCGCAGTAGGCAATCTCCGTAGGGGTGAAGATCTTGCTTAGGAAACGGTCGCCGTACTGTTCATAGGCTGCCTGGATACGCGGGACGTCGACGACGTCTGTGCCGATGCCGATGATCATGACGCATCTCCGACGAGTAAGGGTAGGATGTGAGCGCTGGTCCCTGTCAGGACATGGTGGGCTTCTGCAGTGAGCTCCGTGCGGATGGGGTTGACCTCGACGAGCACCCCGCCATAGCGCTTTGCCGTGTAAGGCAAACCGGCGGCTGGATAGACTTCGGCACTGGTGCCGGCAACGATCATCACGTCGCACGTCATGGCTGCCTGCTCGGCTGCGGCGAACACGTCCTGCGGGAGTTCTTCACCGAACCAGACAACATTTGGGCGCATAGCCCCCTGACATATCGGACATGTCAGTAGATCGTCCGTACGGATGTGATCGCAGTCATTACAGCGATTTTCAATAAGGTTACCATGAACTTCGAGAACATTCACGCTTCCTGCACGCTGATGAAGTCGATCTACATTCTGGGTGATCAGTGTGAACGTACCCCTTGCGCGTTGTTCCAGAGCTGCCAAGGCATAATGTCCGGCATTCGGTTCGACCGACCTGGCGATGGCTTTGCGATACGCATACCATTCTCGTACGCGCTCCGGGTTGGCCAGGAAGCCGTCCATACTGGCCAGTTCACGGGGCGAGAACTTAGCCCATAGCCCATCCGGATCGCGGAACGTCGCAATTCCCGACTCGGCACTCACGCCGGCTCCTGTGAGCACAGCCACCGACTTGGCATCGCGGAGAATCTCGCGGACGTAGTCGATCTGGACGTCCACTACGCCGCCGAGTTGAGTTGATCTTCCAACAGCAGGTATGC
>CANHFG010000053.1 GCA_947459875.1 Ignavibacteria bacterium | reverse complement strand
CTATGTGGTCTCAACACTCGTTCTGTCCGATGACATGGTCGTTGATGAGGACGTATCCTACCACGTGCACGTGGTCAATTACCTGCTCTGGAGTCACGTCTTCGACATCGTCTATCCGCATCCTCTGGCCAAAGGTGAAGACGCCGATGAAGACACCATCCTGACCAGCTCCTTCAGCTCCTTCGGCAAACGCGGCTGGTTTGCAACAACGGTACGGTTTGAGGTGTAGCCTCGCCCCCTGACCTCATCTACGCTTGCGAGGTACTTTCACCACCGTGCCTACGGGCATGAAGAGAACGGAGCGACGATCATCTTTAACGGCGCGGTTGTACTCGGTCTTGAATGCAGCATACTCCTCGACGGGAACGAAGCGTTTATTGCGCGAGGTCGTCCTGACGATCGTAAGAACGCCATTCTTCGTTGATGACGTTCGGATGTAGGTGAACTGAGGTGTCGTAAGCGTTGCCGTCATGTCATCCTCCGATACTTCAAAGCCATCGGGCACGGTGATGGTGATCGATTCATATGTCGAATCATACACCGTCGAAAAGTCGATTGGGAACGTGCGTTTTGCATACGATAGTGAGGAGCGTGGGATGAAGGGGCGCTCCCACGGTAGACGGGCGATCAGAAACTGACCGGCCTCCGATAGGAAGCTAGGAACACTGAAGCTCGCTGTGTAGGCAAACGTAGGTTCAAGCGACTCGGGATCGGTAAAGTCAAATGAGTCAAGTGTTGCATCGGCGAAATGTGTTCCGAGCATCTCAAGGATCGACTTCCGAATGTTCTCCATGGAGGCATCCCTCCATGATGTACGATATGACTGTGTGGTGAGACCAGTCTCAACGGTGGTCTGCTGGATGCTGGCAATGTTCTGCTTGTCGAGGACGATCGACGTTTCCACGGATAAGGTGCTTGGCGTGAACTCCGTCCGAGAGAGATATATCGGTTCGGTCGATGTGTCATTGATCACAAGTGCGAATGCTTCACGGTCCTGATACGGCACGGATCCGATCGGCACACCATCCGCGGTCAGGTCGAGATAAAGGGGCTTCGAATCATTCGGAATCTTTACGATCACGTGATCAAAAACGATGCTTGGCAGGGGGCGACGTTCAAACTGGGTGGTTTCGGTATTCACCAGTACCGGATGCGCTGTGATTCCGCGCTCCGCCAGCATTGCGATGCACAGCGTTGCCACATCCTTGCAATCACCAACGCGTGTCCTGATGACTTTATGAACGTCCTGGGGTACATATCCTGATTGTCTGAAGGGTACGTAGGAGTAACGGATGTTCCTGGTGATATACTTGTAGACGGTCTCGATGATCTGATCACGCGTGTAGCTCTCACTCCTCGGTAGCAAAGAATCGACTAGCGAGGTCAGCTCGTATGAGGGGCGCAGTTTGGAGCGTATGATGCCATCGTACCACAAGACGATGTCTTCCCAGCCCGGCATCGAAGAGATCTCGACGGCCTTCTGGCAGTCTGTCATACTGGGCATCTCATCCTCATAGATGATTCTCGATTCGTCAAAGGTCTCCCATACATGGAGTGTGCCGTATTCGTTATTAACCGGCTTTGATTCCTTGATCGCACCACGGACAATCTTTTCGAAATGCATCTCAGATGGGGTGAGTACAGCAAACCGCACATGCTTGGCCCTTGCTCCATACGACATTGCCATCCGGGAGATGTAATGGCGTCCCATCATTCCCGCTTCCGACAAGAATGCTCGTAGTTTTACATGTACGAAGTCACCCACTTCCAGACCCGTGAAGACGATCTCCTGATCACCCTGATCGCCCGGGATCTCACGTCCATTAGGCTTACGGACGACGGCCTTTTCAATCACTGAACCGCTCGGAATTGAGTAGGAATTGGTTCGATCAATGCCCTCGACCGTCATCACGCGCAACAGCATCTCGTATTGATACTCTTGCCGACTACCGTCGTAGACAACCTCATTCTGTCCCTCATACAGAAACACCAATGGTTCTTCCGGTAAATCCCTGCTGGTTGGTGCAACACGGATAATGCTGTCGATGTTCGGTTGCGGCATCAGCGTGAATGGATGGGGCTTTTCTTCAAGCAGGCGGATCCTCTTGCGGGAGTCTTGATCATTTGGATCAAGTGCGATCGCCCGACGGAAGCTGACCAGAGCTGAGTCTTTCAGATTTAGGTTCTGAAGGATCAGCCCCCTCGAAGCCCAGAACCTCGGGATGGCTGGAGCTAGCTCAATTGCACGTTCGATTGTCTCAAGAGCTTGCCTCATCTCGTTCCTTCCCAAAAGGTATTCGGTAAGCTGTCCGAGCAGCCCGCATCCGTGCGGCATCAGCATCAGGGCCCTTTCATACGATTCGATCACCTTATCCGTCCGGCCCGACTGACCGTAGACCTTCGCAAGTCCTAGGAAGGCTTCAAGACTAGCGTTGGCACGAATGCTCTCCTCGATGATCTCGATCGCGCGAGTATGAGGCGAACCTTCCTGAACGGTAGCTAGACCGGCAGCCCACAGCGCGAGTACCGTGATCTCAGGATATCGTTCAAACGCACCTTGCATAACATCGGTCAACTGGACAAGGTCGGCATTCTTTGTTGCCAGAGCTGTAACGTGAGCAAGATATGTGTAGCTGGTACTGTCGATCTTCTTGCACGCATTAAGGAGCTTTGCAGCCTCTTCAAGTTGATCCCTTTCGATGGCATCGGTCAGGCGCATTTGAAGAGAGAACAGATGGTCCGGCGCGATACTGCTTACGTGTTGCGACAGAGACTCCTCTACTTCCTTCCGACCGGAATTTTTGTTGGCATGGATCGATTTCATCAATCCCAGAATACAGTCGGGTGCATACGATTGCAGCATCCTAATGACCGACAAGGTTGAATCCATCTGACCGTTGTGGATGAAGATATTGGCCAGTAGCAGATAGTTGAGGGTATTCGTGGTATCGCGGGAGATCAGATCAGCAAAGAACTGTGGGTATGGATGCTCAATGATCTTCGGGTTAGCCGAGATCTTCGAGATGCTCTGTCTCTCCGCTGTTGTTTCCAGCCCCTTGATCGGCTTGCCATCGGGCGAGGTAACGCGTAGAATGAAGTTGCAGTTCGAATTCTTGCTGGCGCCGATCTTAACAATGACCTTGTTCCAGCCTTCATTGATCGTGCATTCAGTGATATACGCATCAACCTCAGAGACGATCTCCTCGGCACACTCACGAACCAGTTCTTCATTGATGATAAGCTTGAACGAGCCTTGCGCTCCGAGGCGGAACTGCACTCTTTGCCGCAGTGGACTGTAGACGTAAGTGACATTGATGAACTGCCCCTCAAACAGCGAACTGAAGTAGTTCATGTCAATCCAACGGTCCGGGCGATGAATCTTCGGTGTCAACCACTGCAGCTCACCACCCTCCGCTGATTTGAACGTTGCGGAAGGATTGTCTTCAAGCTCTGCACTGAACTGGCTGTAATGACCCGAATTGGAGATGTTGGCCAGGGGACCTACAAACCGCCACGTCGTGATCGCACCCAGTTGATCATACCACTTCTTGGCATCGTCGAACTTCTCTTGACTCAGGTCCCATGCTCCCATGCGTGAGCACGCCGTTGCCCAAAGAATACCGCTCGGATCCGGCGTCTCTATAGAGCGTGTCAGAAGGCGAAGCGCCTCTGGCGTGTGCCTCATTATTGCGTGGGAGAACGCCGGCTGCCCAAGGAATGAATACATATACGGAGCAAGCGTATCTACAGACTCAAGTGCCTTGACAAGGTATGACCATTCATCAACGTGCGCATTGCGCATTTCCGCTTCCATCGAAAGGCCGAACCATGCCGCCGCACTGCGCGGATCCTTAGCAGCCGTTCTCAGTAATGTCGAGCGCGCCGCATCAAACTCGTTCGCCGTCAGCTGCTTCCATCCCTCATCAGCCGTTTGCGAACACAGATCAACGGACAGAACCAGCAGGGCTAAGGCGATAGCACAATAGCGCATGGTAATGCATCCTATGTTAGGTACGTACTACCGCAAGAATACGGTATCGCTCAGACATGAGCTCCTCTGAAACTCCGTACGCAGAGCACAGCAGGACCTGTAGTTATGCCAGGGCGGCACCCGCTCCCGAAAGGGGCTGATTCCGATGAAGACACCATCCTGACCAGCTCCTTCAGCTCCTTCGGCAAACGCGGATGGTTCGCAACAACGGTGCGGTTTGAGGTGTGAGGTGTGAGGTGTGAGGTGTGATGGGGCATCAGGCCTACTTCGCTATCCAGCGGAAGGTCTGAATCCGTTCCCCCGTTGTGACCACCAGATGATAGACGCCGGCACTGTAGCGGTCTGCCGATATGGGAACTTCGAGCTGTCCGCTTGACTGAATGGTCACCTGCTCCAACTCACGTCCCTGTAGGTCAAGAACCCGAACAGAAGATCCTGGTGGAAGAGACGCGCGGAGCATCCCACCGATTGGAACCGGTACCGGATGCAGATTGATGGCGGCGAGATCCTCTGCGACGCTGCTGATGACCTTTGACTCAGCTCTGCAGCGGATCAATGAATCTGAGCCATCGGAACTGCTGAACACGCGGATCGTTGCCGTGTGACTTCCGACCTCACCGCCCGGATTGTAGGTGATCGGTAGCGTGATGCTGCGCCCTGATCCAAGTACGAAGGGCAGCCCGAGTCCGGCAGTGTCGAATCGGAAATGTGTATCGCTGCCACCACCCGTCCACCGAATATCCGACAACAGCATCCTAGCGATGCCTGAACGGTTTGTGATCTGAACCGACCGCGTGATCGGCTGTGAAGATGGATCAACACTTCCGAAGTCTATGTCGTCAACACCGATCAACGGTGACGTGACGTTATAAGCGATTTCACCCATCGGTGCAGTATAGCAGGGCAACGTGATGATGATGGTATCCTTGGCGGCCCCGACTGCTTTCGGTGTTACGCAAGCGGTGACCGTTGTCGATGCCCCGGAGTCAAGCGTGATCGGCAGGACGGTCTTGAGCTCAAACGTTCCTCGCGTCAGCAAGGAAACATCATTGATCACCAGCTGCTCGGCTTCTGGATTAGTGATGGTCAGGTTGAAACACTCGGGTACATTCACTCCGACTGATGACGGCAGTTTGGATGATACGACTTTGAGCGCCTGCGGTGTGTAGGAATATGTACGCTCAGCGAACGCTCCTGACGCAGCTGTGATGCGCACAGTTATTGAGCCACCCATACTTGGGTCGATCGGCTCCACCCGAAAGGATACCGACTTGTCACCACTTTTGAAGTTGTTCAACACCAGCTGGAAATTGATGCGCTCTGTTGGAAACACCGATGCAATGCCGTTGGGTCCGTTGATCGTTGCTGATGCTTCACGAACACCGCACAGTGCCGTATTGAGCGGGACCATCCCCTCGGAAAAAACAATCGAGTCTCTTCCTGGTGCTGAGAAATCGAAACCGGTAGGATGAGACATGGCGCGTGACATTTGAAGGCCAAGGACATCGCTGTACACCATCACGTTGAACCGCACATCGTTCTTTGTCGCTTGAATGATCTGGACAGAGCTCGTATCAGCTGGCGATCGGACCATGCTGAATGGCGTGCTTGCGATTTTTCTGATCCCAGACATTGATGATAGACGACGTCCATTCCACGTGATGAACCCTTCGTCACCAGTCCGAAAGACGAGCATCCAGAAGTTATCCATCCCCGGAACCTTAGCCCAGACCGCAGAGGTGATCCATCGACTCTCCGGAACAGCTGTGATCAGTGAAGGCATCGCTGCCTCTACGGTAGGATGACCTTGAACGTTGGGCGAACCATCCTTGCCTGTTGTATTGCTTAGAATCTTTGCCCAGGAGCGTAGGTACACACCAACGATAACGGGCTTTGAACTCCAGTACACCGCCTCTTCAAATAGAGAGGAATCCGTCAACACCTGGCCAACCTGAACGGTGCCAATCAACTTCCTCGTCGATTCGCCCGTGCGTTGTTTGTAGATAAGCGTGTTGTTTTGCGTGCTGACAAACTTGACGATGTCACCGGGGATCATACAGTCGAACAACGTATCCTTCACTCGCGGATACCAAGTCGTCAGCGGTGAGAGGACAAACATGGTGTCCGCCATGGTCGTCGGTGGCATCATTTCGACGAGATTGTTGCGCACAAAATGCGCTCCGGCCTCAAACAAGCCACCGGGCGGCAAGGAACGGTACCGTGTGCCGACAGCCCCCTTCAGATGACCCGATAGAAGGCCGATTGGCTTGTTCGAGGTCACAAGAGCTCCACTTAGGTCCTGCGCTGCAGTGTGAACCTTACTTGTGTCGATAGCATGATCGAACATCATCACCTCACCGGCATCCACGGTGAACGTGTGAGGCGTGTTACTTGAAAGCTCTTTTGATGTTACCGGATCGATCAAGGTAAGTGCTGATGTGACCGTCACCTGGGTGCCATCAACAGTACCAATCACCGCTATAAAGCCCGGCGTCCACGTGTACGTGCGAAAACCATATACATCGGTCGGGTTCGAAAGGACACGGTACTCCGTACCAAGATGATCCGCCGGGAAAACATGCGCCTCTTCTCCTCCGCCACCCCATGATCGACGTGTCGTAAGCGTGATCGGCACATCAGATGTTACCTCGAAAGCAACCTTCGCCTTTCGCTTAGACTGTGAGACCAGCATCGAAGTATCGATGCTGAGGGCGACCATTCCTCCGAGGGACGTTGTGGTGCCGCTGAGCTTGCGGGGAACTATCCGGAGAGTTGTATCAACCGAAGCAGAGCCTGTTGAGTCGATTGATCGAAATCGAACATTCGCCTCAAACTCACACGTCGCAATGAGTTCGAGAGAACGCTTCAATGGTCTTTCGGATGCTTCATGGATGAAGGGGGCAAAAGCTGCGATAAACCGCTGCCCCTTATCCATGGAAACGCGTGACAGGCCCTGTGCCAGCGAATCGACCGCCAAGAGTGCTAGGAGGGTTAATAGAATCAATGCACGCATGATGCGAAGCTCCCGATAAGTGCCCACGAACGCGAAAAGTACCAACAAGCTTTCTTAGTTATAACAGCACCTCACACCACACACCTGAAACCTGAAACCTGAAACCTGAAACCTGTCATCACGCCTTCATCGCGCTTCGCACCGCTTCATCCACGCTTTCAGCGAACTGAGCGAAGTTGTCTTCGAAGAGGCGCACGAGGTGGGCGGCTTGCTTGTCGTAGGCGGCTGTGTCGGCCCAGGTGTTGCGCGGGTTGAGAACTTCCGACGGAACGTCCGGACAAGACGTTGGGATGCTCAGATTGAAGAACGCGTCCTTGACGAATTCCACGTTGTCGAGCTGACCCGTCAGTGCGGCGCGAAGCATGGCCCGGGTATGCTTGATCTTCATGCGGCTGCCAACGCCGTACGGACCACCGCTCCAGCCGGTATTGACCAGCCAGACACGTGAGCCGTGCGTATTGATCTTATCGCGAAGCAGGTTCGCATACACGCTCGGATGGTGCACCATGAAGGGGGCTCCAAAGCATGTTGAGAATGTAGCTGATGGTTCCTTGACGCCTTCCTCGGTGCCGGCAACCTTTGCGGTGTAGCCAGAGAGGAAGTGATACATCGCCTGCTCTGGCGTAAGACGTGCGATCGGCGGCATGACGCCGAATGCGTCTGCCGTGAGGAAGACGATGTTCTTCGGGTGTCCGCCACGGTTGCCATCGGCGATGTTCGGGATACGCTCGCGCGTGTAGGAAGCGCGGGTGTTCTCGGTGTACTTCTGCGAATCAAGATTGATCACGCGTGTTTCTTCGTCGATGTCCACGTTCTCGAGGATCGTGCCGAAGGTGCGCGTGAGATTGAAGATGATCGGCTCTGCTTCGGCGTTCAGGTTGATGACCTTGGCATAGCAGCCCCCTTCATAATTGAACACGCCATCATCGCTCCAGCCGTGCTCATCGTCGCCAATGAGCGCGCGCTCCGGATCTGTCGAGAGTGTGGTCTTGCCTGTTCCCGAGAGACCAAAGAAGAGGGCCGTGTCGCCCTGTGGACCGATGTTAGACGAGCAGTGCATGGACATGATGCCGATCTTCGGCATCAGGTAGTT
The DNA here is from genome assembly GCA_947459875.1 of Ignavibacteria bacterium. Classification (GTDB taxonomy): domain Bacteria; phylum Bacteroidota; class Ignavibacteria; order Kapaibacteriales; family Kapaibacteriaceae; genus UBA10438. The sequence goes on along the minus strand of CANHFG010000053.1, from coordinate 8,082 downwards.
CAGCACGGTGAAGATCGACTTCTTGTTTTCGCCTGCGTAGGATGTTCCGCCGATGAGTACGAGCTTCTGCTTGAAGCTCAGCATGATGAACACTTCGCTGAGTGTTCCGTCGATCTCAGGGATGGACTTAAATCCAGGAACCGTGACGACCGTGAAACCAGGCACGAAGTCGGCCAGCTGTTCAGCCGTAGGCTGAATGAACATGTTCTGCACGAACAGCGAGTGATACGCTTCTTCTTGGACAAAGCGCACAGGCAGGGCATACGTTGGATCGGCGCCGGCGATCAGATCTTGCACGTAAACATCACGTCCCTGCAGGTAGGCGAACACCCGACGCTTCAGGGCGTTGAACTTGTCCTCCGCAAAGGGTTTGTTTACCTTGCCCCACCAGACGTCGCCCTTGGTGTCGTCTTCCTCTACCACAAACTTGTCATTTGCGCGACGTCCGGTATATGGCACCGAGTTGACGCACAACGCACCATGCTCCGACAGGATCCCTTCCTCGAACGTCAGTGCCTGCTCTACCAGCTCCGGGGCCGTCAGGTTGTAGTACACATCGCCAAGATTGTGAAGCCCCATTTCATTGAGCTGGTTGTCGAGGGTGTTGCTGCTCATGCGAGGAATCTTTCGGAAAGGTGGACAATGGTCGTGCAGGACAAGGGGCAAATATCGGGGATTTCGGTGAAGGAATACGTATGACGACGTATCTGGGTTCCGATGCTATCGTTGATGATGTGCAGCAGTCGATCATCGAGATCGGTTCAGAAGGGGGCGAGGTGTCTGCCGGCGTTGTTGATCGACTTCGCAGTCAGCATGGCGGCCCCGAGCGTGCCCAGATGCTGATCGAGCTCGCACTGGGCACAATGCAGGCAAAAGCACTCGGAAAGTCCCGTCCCGGCTGGCTTTTTACCCGTAGGATGGCCGAGCAGGCCACCAACCCGGTGATCGCCCGGTATCATGCTGATGCGTATAGGGGTCTGACGAGTGTTCTGGACATCTGTACCGGACCCGGGGTTGACGCGGCGGCGCTAGCCGAAGTTGCCGGACGGGTGGTAACCGTCGAAGCCGATGAGCGTGTTGCCGCCATTGCTGCGGGAAATCTCCGACGTCACGGCATGAGCAATGTGGAAGTGGTATGCGGATCTTGGCCGGACGCGGGGCTTGCCAGACAGCATTGGGATGGTGTGTGGGCCGACCCATCCCGGCGCAGCGAGGGACGTCGTGTTTTTGATTCGCGGCAGTATGAGCCGCCCCTTTCAAGCATCCCACAGGCATCAGTGGTCGGCGTCAAGACTGGTCCGGGAGACCTGATCCCCGAGACGTCCTACGCCAGCGAGTATATCGGAATCGGATCGGAGTGCCGAGAGCGTATCCTCTGGAGTGCCGATGCCGCCGAACGTCCTCTTGTGACGCTCCTATCAGAAGAGGGTGCGCATACCATGTGGACGCCCTCCGAAGCATCCCGGTCAGCACAGCCCCCGGTGGTGACCTCCGGTGCCTATCTCATCGAGCCCCATAACGCCATCATCGCCAGTGGCGCCATCGGTGCCTACTTTGTTGAGCAGGGGGCTGGTGTTCTCGACCCAAAGATCGGATATGGCATTCTCGAGCAGATGCCGGCACTGTCAGCGCTGCATGTTCCCTACCGCATCGAGGCTGTCGTGCCGGGCGCGTCAACACGCAGGATGCAGCAGGAAGTACGCCGCCGTGGATGGGGTAGCGGAACGGTGATCAAGAAGCGCGGATGGGACAGGGACCCCGAGTCGGTCCGTCGGAGCCTGCACTTTGAAGACGGTGGACCTGACGGGGTGATCTTTGTTGCCCGGGTCGGGGCATCCCACGTTACGATCTACGCTACTTCCGCAGCGCGTCCCGGATCTCGGTAAGAAGCTTCACTTCCTCTGATGGCTCGGTCGGGGCTTCCGGAGCAGCTTCAGCGGCCTCCTCTCGTCGCTTCATCGTGTTCATGGCCTTCACGACCACGAACATTGCCATGGCAATGATGAGGAAGTTGATGACCGACTGAATGAACTTCCCCCAGCTGAGCACTACAGCCCCCTTTCCATCGGGTCCGGCCTGCTTCAGCGTGGTTGCGATGTCCGCAAAGTTGATCCCGCTCAGAACCATGCCGATAGGGGGCATGATGATATCCTGAACGAGTGAGTTGGTGATCGTGCCGAACGCTCCACCGATCACGACGCCGACCGCGAGATCTATGACATTGCCACGCGAGGCGAATTCTCTGAATTCAGATATGATGCTCATGCACGAATGTAGAGGATTTTACCTCTTCATCCGCGCGTGCGCACGTTGCGGCAAGATGGCGGCGAAGTTCACCGCGTTGCTCGGGGGTCATCTCCGCACATTTCCGTTCCACGCTGGTATCGGAGCTGCGTTGCCGCTTGATCAGCGGGCTAACCCCACGTCCGTACTTGATCGCAAACACAAGAACGTAGGCAAAGGCCGTAATACCAACCCCTTCGAGAAAGCGAAGGGGCTCACTGCTTCCACCCGATTCGAGCATGGTGTTCCATAGATAAGTCACCGCAGCTCCGTTAACGACCAACAGCCCGCCGATGCTGAAAAAGTACATCATCGTGCGGGCTGTTGTTGTCGTTAGAATCGACATTTGAGGGTCAGTCGTTGATGTTGTCGTACAGTGCCTGAAGCTTCTTGCGAAGATACAGGACTGCGTATCGTTTGCGTGCCAGAAGAGTATTGATGTTGACACCGATCTCTTCGGACATCTCTCTAAACGATACACCCTCGAATTCATTTTTCACGAATACGTACTTCTGTTCTGGCGGAAGCTCCTCGAGTCCCTCGAGTACGGCCTGCCAGATGGTGTCCCGAACCAGATTTTCCTCGGGAGAGTAGCTGTAGTCGCCTAGGAAACGCTCTACCGTGTCCATACCCTCTTCATGCTGCTCGTTGGTGCCGAGATCAGCGAACGTGTCGGCTTTCTTCTTACGGTATGAATCGATGATTCGGTTGCGAACAGACGTAAAGACCCACGACGCGAGGTTGTCGATAGGCTTGTTGACGTCTTTTGAAGCGGCGAGAACGTTCGTGAAAACGTCCTGAAGGATGTCCTCAGCGTCTTCCTGATTGCGGACGCGCTGGCGGATAAATCCGAGATATTTGTTCCGGTCTGTGCGGAACAGCTGTTCGATCTGCAGTGCGAGATCCATAGCACTACCTCCTGTTGTGGTGATTTCTGTGTTGTACCGCTTCGGGCGAGCCAGGCCCGTCTTGCGACGGAATTCAGCGCTTTGCATGGCAACTCCTGCTAAAAGGTGTCGTCAAAGTCTGCCATAATGGCAGTTTTCTGTAAAAACGACGTAGCAGTTATGCCATGTTGTCCCGATTGGGTGAGAAACTCAGCTGTTAGGAAGTAGTGGTATTTCTATGCCAAACTTTCGTGAGTTGGAGATCGCTCGTTCGTAGCCTGCATCGGCGTGTCGCAAGATGCCCATTAATGGGTCGTAAGTCAATACCCGTGCCAACTTTTCTTCTGCGGCAGAAGTTCCATCGGCCACCACAACCATCCCTGCGTGGAGGGAAAGCCCCATTCCAACGCCTCCGCCGTGGTGGAGGGACACCCAGGTGGCACCGCCGACGGCGTTCAGGGCAAAGTTCAGGTGAACCCAGTCCGCTACTGCATCAGACCCGTCTTTCATGGCTTCGGTTTCACGGTGCGGTGAGGCAACGCTTCCGCAGTCAAGATGGTCACGGCCGATCACGATCGGAGCACTGACCTTTCCGTCACGCACCAGATCATTGAACAGTTTGCCCGCCTTAGCCCGTTCACCGTAGCCGAGCCAGCAGATTCGCGCCGGAAGACCCTGATAGCCGATATGGTCCTGAGCTTCGCGAATCCACCGATGAAGCTGCTGGTTGTCGGCAAACAATTCCATGATGGCGTCATCGGTTACACGGATATCGTCCGGATCACCCGAAAGTGCCACCCAGCGGAATGGCCCCTTACCGTCGCAGAATAGTTCGCGTACAAAGGCCGGCACGAATCCCGGGAAGTCAAACGCGTTGGAAACACCGTCGAAGTCCCGTGCAACGCCGCGGATATTGTTGCCGTAGTCGAAGGTTACGGCACCTTTTGCCTGGAAGCCAAGCATTGCTCGCACATGCGCCCCGATGCTGGCATAAGAACGCTTGAGATACGACTCCGGGTCACTGATGCGAAGTGCGTCGGCCTCAGACTTTGTAAGCCCGGCAGGGTAGTACCCATTGAGCGGGTCGTGCGCCGAGGTCTGATCGGTGACGACATCCGGGATGATGTTGCGCTCCAGCAGCTCGGGCAGAATCTCGGCAGCATTGCCGACAAGACCGATCGAGATGGGCTCGCGACGTTCCTGATACTCACGGATCACCGCAAGCGCTTCGTCCAGGTTGTGCATTTTTCGATCACAATACCCATCGCGGATGCGCTTATCGATCCGCACCTCGTCGATCTCAATGCAGAGTGCGGCAGCTCCGGCGATCGTTGCAGCAAGGGGCTGAGCACCACCCATCCCGCCGAGTCCGGCGGTCAGAAGGAAACGTCCGTTGAGCGTGCCACCAAAATGCTGACGTGCGCATTCGGCAAAGGTCTCATAGGTGCCCTGCACAATTCCCTGCGTGCCGATGTAGATCCAGGAGCCGGCCGTCATCTGACCGTACATCATCAGCCCCATGGCATCAAGACGTCGGAACTCATCCCATGTGGCCCACTTCGGAACGAGGTTCGAGTTGGCAATGATCACCCTCGGCGCTCCGGTATGGGTCTTGACCACCCCCACGGGCTTGCCGCTCTGCACCAGAAGCGTCTCGTCGACTTCCATGGTGCGCAGCGAATCGAGAATGGCATCAAAGGCCTCCCAGTTGCGCGCCGCCTTGCCAAGTCCACCATAGACAATCAGCTCGTCCGGTTTCTCGGCATTCTGCGGATCGAGGTTGTTTTGGATCATTCGATAGGCGGCCTCGATCTCCCAGTTCTTACAGGTGAGCGTCGAGCCGCGAGGAGCAGTGATGATGCGGGACATGAGGGAAATTACTGAGTTACGGAATTACGGAATTACGGAATTACGGAATTACGGAATTACGGAATTACCGGATTACCGAGTTACGGAAGTAGGGGCGAGCCTGTGTGCTTGCCCGCTTCGTTAACCAATGCGGTCAACGTTGCGAGCTTGATGTGGAGTTCCATTCGTCATGTTGCTCCGGATTCCTGCTTTCGCAGCAGTGGTGTGGTGGGGGAGACTGCGTCTCGTCCCTCCGTAACTTTCCCTCATGCTTCTGCATAAAGAACAACTGCGGCCGATCGCCTATGAGCCTCTCGAACGCATCGGCGCGATGGCAGACGGGGGGTACGTCGTTGATGGTCGACTGATCGACTCGGCTACGGGGATCCTGTCGCTGGGACTCGGATTTGAGTGGACGTTTGATGAGGCCGTCAGGGGGCGCAACCCACGCGCAGTGATCATCGGAGTCGACCCGAGCATCAGTCCAGAACTGTTTAGCCGCATGCGCCGTAGGTCATGGGTGAAGATCATCCTCTACCGACTACTCGGGAATGCGAAAAAGCTTCAGCGCCATCAACGCTGGAAGATGATCTCAAATCAGTACAAACGTCTCTTCCAGGGCAAAGTGCAGCATCTCCAGAAGATGGTATCAGCTGCTGATGGTCCAGAGACAGTGTCGATTTCAACGCTGATGAAGATGCTGCCGGATGCCTCTCCTCATAGTGTCGTTGTGAAAATGGACATCGAGGGCAGCGAGTATGGCATCATACCAGATATCTGTGACCACGCATCGCGCATAAGCACGCTGACGGCGGAGTTTCATGACGTAACGACCTCGCCACAGCAGTTCAATGAGGGAATCTCCCGTCTCCTGCAGCACTTTCGCATCGTGCACATTCATGGAAACAACTACGCCCCCTACTCGCGCGAAGAAGACTTTCCGGATGTCGTGGAGATCACATTTATTCACGAGGATCTCTGTCCGCAGGCGGCAACTCCCAGTCGCCGCAGCTATCCCGATGCATTGCTGGACGTACCGAATGATCCGGAAAAGCCGGATTACGTGCTCGTGTTCGATCAGCTTGAAAGCTGAGCATCGATCTGCTCAAGCGTTTCCTGGCTTAGGCGCTTCGATTCGAAAATTCCACGCAGCATTTCAAACGAATAGATGCCGGTGTCGTGCCCGTCTTTCCATGACGCCTGGATGCCGTAGTTGCCGACGGGGGTAAGCGCGGTGAGTTCGTTCATGCCTGGGGCGAGGGTCTTCATACCGGGAAAGACCACCTGACCCATGATCTGCTCCCCCGAGCAGTGTGCACACGGGCAGGCCTCGCGTAGGTCCGATAAGAGAATGCACGACTCCAGTCCGTCGGACCATGTGCTGCAGAGAACGGCGGCGTTACGCCGTTTGAGTGATAAGGGGCGATGCATGACGCAAACTTCGCCAAGTTCTCCCGTATTTTCGTGGATGGAATCACGCTACAAATCCTTTGTTGCCATTGAAAATCTGGCCGATCACATTGGTCAGACCGTCACGCTCAGCGGTTGGGTGTACGACAAGACGGAAAAGGGCAAGCTCGTTTTCATCAAACTCCGCGATGGTAGCGGCATTGTTCAGTGCGTCCTCTTCAAGCCGAATGTGTCGGAGGAGATCGCCGGTAATGCCCAGCAGCTGACGCAGGAGTCGAGCGTGTCGATCACCGGCACGGTCCGCGCCGAACAGCGAGCCCCCTCCGGAGTCGAGCTCGACGTAACCGATGTGCGTATCTGGCAACTGTCGAAGGATTACCCGATCACGCCGAAGGAACACGGTGTGGAGTTCCTGATGGAACACCGCCACCTGTGGCTGCGCTCGGCACGCCAGCATGCGATCATGCGCGTGCGTGCACGGGTTATCAAGGCCATCCGCGACTTCTTCGACGGTAATGGCTTCCGTCTGATGGATTCGCCGATCTTTACGCCGAATGCCTGCGAAGGAACATCGACGCTGTTCGAAACTGAGTACTTCGATCTTGGCAAGGCGTACCTGACGCAGTCGGGTCAGCTCTATGCCGAAGCCAGTGCCATGGCGCTCGGAAAGGTTTACACGTTCGGGCCGACCTTCCGTGCCGAAAAGTCCAAGACCCGACGTCATCTGACAGAGTTCTGGATGGTAGAGCCGGAGATGGCGTACTTCGATCTTAATGACGACATGGACCTTGCCGAAGACCTCGTCGAGTACATCGTCCAGTCATGCGTCAAGGACTGTCAGCGCGAGCTCGCAACGCTCGGACGTGATGTCTCCAAACTCGAAGCCGTGCGTCGCCCCTTCTATCGCATGTCCTACTCTGAAGCGGTCGACTGGCTTAACAAGAACAACGTCAAGCTTAACCGTAAGCAGCCGGATGGTTCGGAAATCCAGATCGACTTCCCATGGGGCGAAGACTTTGGAGCACCGCAAGAAGAGGCGATCATGCAGCAGTTTGATCGTCCGTGTATCATCCACCGCTACCCTTCAGAGGTGAAGGCGTTCTACATGAAGCGCGACCCTGACAACGAAAAGGTTGTGCTAGCCATGGACATGCTCGCTCCGGAAGGGGCTGGCGAGATCATCGGTGGTTCGCAGCGCGAAGACAATCATGATCTGCTCCTCGAGCGCCTGCGTCATGAGAACCTCCCGGAAGATGCCTTCCAGTGGTATCTCGACCTGCGCAAGTTCGGCTCTGTTCCCCACGCCGGCTTTGGTCTGGGCGTGGAACGGACCGTGAAGTGGATCACCGGCGCCGAGCATATTCGTGAGGTCATTCCGTTCCCACGGATGATCTATCGGATCGTGCCGTGAAGACGGGTACTGGGTACTAGGTACTGGGTACTAGGTACTGGGTACTAGGTACTAGGTACTGGGTACTAGGTACTGGGTACTGGTACTGGTACCGATTGTCTGACGTGGAAACGATCTCGTTTGACGCAATGGATTTGACAGGACAGAAACAAAGCTCAAAAAAGCACTTCTCTTTCACCACTTGAGTACCCAGTACCCAGTACCCAGTACCCAGTACCCAGTACCCAGTACCCAGTACCCAGT
>CANHFG010000052.1 GCA_947459875.1 Ignavibacteria bacterium | reverse complement strand
ATTCATAGTACAGAGCTTCGCAGAACGATGCGCCCCCTTCATTCAACCAGATGTCGGCCCACGTCGCACACGTCACAAGGTCGCCGATCCAGTGGTGCGCCACCTCGTGCACATAGCCGTTCTCGTAGTTGCCGGTCAGCCAGATACGATTGATGGTCGACATTGTCTGGTGCTCCATGCCACCGAATTGGATCGGTGTGACGGTTACATGACCATAGGACGAGAACGGATAGAGCCCGAGTCGCGACTCGAGTGCTTCAAACCACTTCGCCGAATTGCTCAGCGCGCGCACGGCGTTGTACTGTGTTCCTTCATGATCGACGTCGAAATGGTAGTTCATGATCGGGATCACTGAATTGTCCTTGCGGCGATACTCCTGCGGGTAATACTTGTACACGGCCGCGTTGATCGTCAGCAGATACGTTGGCATCAGCTGATCGTGCGCCCACGACTGCCACGAGGCCGTGTCCCCGTCGGGCACGGAGTCGGTAGGCACACCGTTGGAGACCACCGTAAAATCCTTCGGCACGCGCACGCGCACGGTAAAGAGCGCCTTGTCGGTCGGGATGTCATTACACGGCAACCACGTGCGCGCGCCCTCCGGCTGAGCGAAGGTGAAGAAGCTGCCCGTAGGGATCGAGTTCTGCGCAACGTCTTCTTTGGAATAGATGCTCAGCCACGACTGATCTTGCGTGATGGCATAGTAGACGGTAAACGTCAGAGAGTCTCCCCTGTCAAGGGGCTTACCGGGCGTGATCTGCAGCCGGTTTGCAGCGGTTGTGAACGGCAGCGCCGATCCGTTGCTGATCACCGAATCGATGATCAGCGACACGCTGTTGAGGCGGATCTGCGCCATTGCGTTGACACGCGAGCGGGCCGTGATGCGAACCGATGCATTTGCCTTGCGCTGCGGCCGCTGGTCGCGCCCGGTCAGCAACGCTGAATACATATCCCAGACGATATCATACCTGATCACATCAAGCGTAGTGTCGATGGGCAACCGTGGAAACGAGCTCACGACGTTCGCTTCCGGATGCACCGGACGCATCTGCTCGAGCAGACCGTGATCGGTGATCATCCAGTCGAGAAACGACTGTTTGTCCTCCTGTGCATGCAGGGGGCTGAAGGCAACGGCGGCAAGCAGCGTAAGCGTAAGACGCTGAAGTGGTCTAGGAAAGCTCATGGTAGCAGTACTTCGGTGATGATTGTCAAAGCCTGAAGCCGGTTCAGGCGCCGTGTGGTCCCGTGCGCGGCAACGGAGCGCGGCCCCGCACGTAATGGTCTAACCACCAACGAATATCGTTGTTGGATTCGTTCCTTCGTCCGGCAAGCACGTGATCGGCATTGTCGTACATGATCAGCTTGTATGGTCGATGCAGTTGTTGCAACTCGGTTGCAAGACGCAGGCTGTGCGTCGGGTCGACGCGCCGGTCGCCCGTTCCATGCAGAATGAGCAGAGGCGTTTCGGGCGACATCTCAGAAGCCCAGCACACGGCACTGCGCCGCTCGGCCTCGAGCTGCTCGTTTGCCCCATCGGCAAGGTGCTTGGCCATCGTGCGTCGGATGTAGGCATTGGCTTCGACGGCGTGGATCTGTGAAGGGGCTCCGAAGGTGACGGCAGCGCGCAGACGCTGCGTGCGACGCAGCATCATGTAGGTCATCATGCCGCCACGGCTGCCACCCACGATTCCGATCCGGTCCCTGTCAACATATGGCATTGCATCAAGAAGCGGAAGAACGTTCATCGCGTCGTCCACGTCGCCGGCACCCCACTCGTCCGGACCCTCAGAGCCCCCTGTCCCGCGGTAATTCGAGGCAATGGCCACATATCCCCATGAAGCATAGAGTCCGATAACCGGCATGGCCGTCTCTGGAACGAGAGCACCTTTGGGTCCGCTGCCGCCACGGTTAAAGATCACCGATGGATAGCTGACCTCACCGGCAGGTGGGAGCGCCAGGAACCCGCTGATGCGCAGACCACCGCTGGCATACGTTATGGCATGCAGGGTGACCGAGGCAAAGCGCTGGAAGTCGAGATCCGTCATCGACCGCCGTGCCATCGAGAGGGCGCTGCGGGGGATCTCGACGGGTTCGGACGAGAGCAGCGTACCGTCAGGAGCTGACGTCACCGCTTGCCACGCTCGCGATACTTCTTGGCAAGCTTCGTGTGCCGTGAGGTGAGCTCAAGCTCGCGTCCGTCGATGAAGGCCGCCGTCAGAATGTTGGACTTGGTATCAAGGGCATCACCGGAGCTGACAAACAGCGTAGCGCTTTTGCCCTTCTCGAGCGACCCGTATTGACCTTCCACACCGAACATCATGGCCGGCCAGTAGGTCAGGGCCTTGATGGCGTCTTCCTCGGACAGACCGAAGGCGCGCGCCGTACCGGCAAGGAACGGAAGGTTTCGCTGCTGCCACGATCCGTCGTCGGTGAATGCAAACGGGACGTTTGCCTTTGCCAGCGTTGCCGCCAGCGTAAATGGGGCGTCGTACGGGTCTTCGTCACGTCGCGGGAGACTGTGTACGCGCGGAATGATCACGGGAATGCCGGATTTCTGCAACTGCGGAATCACACGGTGCGCGTCGGCAGCGTCGGTGATGATGATCTTCAGTCCGAACACTTCCTTGAAATCGATCACTGCCTCGATCTGCCTCTTGGTCGAGGCCGAGATCATTAGCGGAACGTCCTTCTCAAACACCATGCGCATGGCCTCATAGCGAATGTCGCGCACGGCCGTGTCGATGCCGGCAAGCGCTGCATCGCTGTAGGCCTTGGCATTGCGGAACAGGTCGTAGATCTCACGAACGGCATCGGCAGCTGCCTTGCGCTGCTCGTCAGGACTCTTGGTCTCCCACCATCCGGTGCTTACCTCCATGGATGGCCAGGACATGACCATCGCCGAGGAAGCCTTGACGGCCAGGTCCTCGCGCGTCCACCCGTCGGTGCGCATGAGTGATGCCTGACCCGAGATGAGTCCGCCCGAAGGCGCGCTATTGACCAGCAGTACGCCATTGAGCCGAACGGTCGGAAGAATGTCACTATCAGGGTTGTACGCCGTTGCTGCACGAACGTTAGGGTTGAACGGGCCAACCTCTGAAGCATCACGAGTAGCGCGCACAGCATCGATCTCGGTCAGACCGAGAGAAGTGTAAGGGGCGATAAAGCCCGGATAGATGCGCTTGCCGGAACAGTCGATCACGCGAGCCCCCTGTGGGATGCTGACGCTGATGCCGACGTCGGTGATGATCCCCTTGTCGAACACGATCGTGGCATTCTGCAGCGTCACGCCGTTACCGGTGTGGATCGTGGCCTTCGTCAGGGCAACAACCTGCTTTTGCGGCGCGCCGGGAATCTCATCGCCGGCAAGAGCGACCGTCGTGGTGAAAACGCTGAGCGCCGCGGCTACCGCCAGCGCGCAGGTGAAGAGTCGTGCGGAGTGCTTCATAAGCTGCAAAACTACGTCTAAAAAGGAGTAACCCCCAGACGTCACCACTCGTCTAGGGGCACTCGTATTTCACCTATCACGTTGCAACAATAAGACCATCTTCGGGAGATGTCAAGATATCAGTGATAACATTTTCAGTTTTGTGGTTCGGGAAGAAATCACGAGGTTTGCCGTTCCTCTTTTGGACTCGGGGTGTAGCGCAGCCCGGTTAGCGCATCTGCTTTGGGAGCAGAGGGTCGCAGGTTCGAATCCTGCCACCCCGACAACACGATTGACAGAAGGCCTTCGTCGGTGCAACCGGCGAAGGCCTTCTGCTTTATTCGGCAGACACCACGGAACCGTGTAACTTCACTGAGGCGTTCACGGTTATCGGTTCGGCGAATATCTGCGCCAATTCACCAGCTTACCCCGACATGAAGACACTGCTCCTTCTTTTGCTCGTTGTCATCTCCTGCATGCGGCTGCCGGCCGCCGGCGATGACGTCATGGATCACGACGGTGGTCTGTTCCCTGCGCCTTCGCGGCAAGAACTCACCAGCGCCCTTTCCGGCTTACCGATCAGCGCTGCCGACGGCAGCGTCATTCTTGTGCGGTACCTGGGCTACCGGTGCAGTCACTGCGTCGAGCAGCTGACGTATCTCAACACTCGCGCTGCAGAGCTGCGTCGCCTGGGCATCAGCGTTGTGGCCATGAGTGCCGATCCGGCAGAGCGCTGGAATGACCTCGTCAGCGCGTACAGCATCGACGCAGCGGTATTCCGCTACGTGCCCGACACCGACGGCTCAGCGGCTCGCGCCATCGGAGCGCAGCGTATGATCAACGACACGCTTCGTGATCTGCATGCAACGATCGTCGTTACCAGAGGCCAGATCAAAGGGGCGGTGTATTCCGACTCGCCCTACATGGATGTGGAGCGCCTCATCGGTCTGGCTGCCGACGGAGCATCTTCCCAGCAGCTTGCTGCCTCGTCTGAATACATTGATCGCTATATCAAGTCCACTCCGATCGTTACTACCGTGGCAGGACCGACCGATGGGATCGTGGAGCCGATCGATCTTGACTTCAACCGCACGCCCCTTAGCGGACGTGATCTTTGGGTCGTGATGGCCGACAGGGGTGGACACGCCATGGCGATCATTCACGAGGCCACGTCGGCACGTCCGACGGTTCGCACAAAGAAGGATGCACGGGCTTCACACTTCATGTGGCGCACGCATGGCATCGCCATGGGCACCAATGGTTCTTTTGCCACGGCTCAGAACGGTGAGCCAGGCGATGGTGACGTGAACTACATGTTCATGGGTCCGACCCTGTGGTCGAGTGACACGGCAGTGTTCGCCTCTCGCTATCAGAACGAAGACCGCCGGCTTGCCTCTCACCTCGATATGCTTCATCAGAGTCCGTGGTGCCTGGGCATTGCGCATGACTCGGCAAACATCTACTGGGTGCTGGATGCACGCTATGGCGGCATCTCACGCTATGACTTCCGGGATCCGCACGAAGTGGGCGGAACCGATCACCGCGACGGCGTCATCCGCCGGTACATCGAGACGGTGATCTCCCCCGGAGTGCGCGGCCAGCCAGCGCATGTGTGCCTCGACAGAAGCACGGGGTGGCTGTATTACATCGACCCCGGGAAATCCCTCGTGCACCGGCTCGACACGAGATCCGGCAGCGTCAAGGACACGCTGGAGATGCCCCCTTCGAGTGCTGAAAATCTCACCGAGTTCACCTCGGTCGTTGGGGCTCGCCTGGCCACCGTCGTCTCCGACAGTCTCAAGACTCCGGTCGGCATCGACGTCGTGGGCACGCGCCTTCTGGTTGGTGACCGCGCCGACGGTCGCATTCACGTGTTCGACATTACGGATCCCGGCGTTGCCCATCTTGGTGCCATCTCTACCGGCGCTACGGAACTGCTCGGCATTACCGTCGGCCCGGACCAGCGAATCTGGTTCGTCGACCGTGCCACGGCACGTGTCTGCCGGCTGGATCTGGCCGCCGAGAATGCCCTTACAGCTGAACGCGACGTGGTTGCTGCCCGCAGCGGCGACACGCTAACGTTTCTCTACAACAACGCCTCGGCCACCTCGGCAAGCCCGGTGCTGAAGGTTCGCTGGACAAGTGACCGCACCGGACGCAGCACGCCGTGGAGCGCATTGCCCGAGCCGTTGACGATCGCCGGCGGTGCCAGCGCCAGCGTGGCGGTGGTTGTGCCGACGCTCGACACGCTGTCGGTTACGCGCTGCGAGATCATGGAAATGCTCGACAAGGATGTGATGGGGCTTCAGGCAACCACTGTGGTGGTGCCGGCAGGCCTTCGCCGCGTGGTTGTGCAGGACGAGCGCAATGGCACGTTCGACATTCGTGAGGCCGTTGCGCTGACCTCGCGCATGGGCTACGTGACGATCACGTCGGATGTATTCGTGGGCGTGGCCGACAAGCTTCGTTCCCTCAAGACCATGCTCTGGAACAGCGGCTCGTTCGGGGAAATCAGCGCCGTTGATGAGGCTGTGCTCATGTCGCTGCTCGACCGTAATGTGGACGTCTTCCTGATCGCCGACGACCCGCTGGCGCTGCGTCTGGAATCGCCCATGTCGGGCGCGTTCTTCCGGAGTCTCGGTGCGGCCCCGCTGGGCGCTGAGTCCGACGATGTACTCAAAGGTCAGCGCATCTTCACCGGTGTGATCGGTGACCCCGTCACGGCCGGCATGTCGCTGATCGACTGCCAGCTACCGCGTCTCGACCATCAGCGAGGGGGCAAGTACGTTCCGAATTTCCTGCTGCGCCCCCTGAGTTCCTCCAAGAGCATGATGATCCGCAAGGGCGATACGGCCTCGGGCGCTGTGCGTATGGAAAAGCAGACGCTGCGCTGCATTGTGATGGGTATCAACGCTTCGCGGTTTCTCGACGGAGTGCAGCGCACGCAGATCCTCGACCGCGGCCTTGCCTGGTTGGAAGAGGCGCAGAATCCTGACACCGTTCAGACGTCCGTTGACGATTCGGATCTGAACGCCGACGCTCCGGTGCTTAGCGTCTTCGGCTCTGCTTCCAGCGGAATGAATTGGCGTGTGGATCGCGCAGGCGCATACGGAGCCGAGCATGCCGTGGTGGAAGTGTACAGCGTAACGGGTCAGAAACTTATGACGGTCTATGACGGACGTCTTGCAGAGGCCTCCGGGAGTTTCGACACGTCGAACTTGGCCTCTGGTAGTTACTTTGTGATCGCCCGTACGGTGAATCGTCGAATGCACTCCACGTTCATCAACCGCTAAACTGCCCATGAGGCGAACTGCCTCCATATCGCTCCGCCAACGTCGCTCCTCCGAGGAGCCACCTGCGCATGTCTTTGGTCTTGACGTCGACAAGGACCTGGCGTTTCTGCTCAGTGAGGGCAAACAGCATCTTGCCAGGTTCAATCCTGATCTCATTGAACGGGCCTTCCGATTCTGCGTCAAAGCCCACGAAAAAGACGTACGCCTATCGGGCGAGCCCTATTACACGCATCCGGCCAATGTGGCCCTGATCGTTATGCGGGAGATCCCGTTGGACGATGTCAGCGTGGTAGCCGCCCTGCTGCACGATGTGGTGGAAGACACAGCCTTCACGCTCAAGGACGTTAGGGCAGAGTTTGGTGCCGAGGTGGCCGAAGTTGTCGACGGGGCGACGAAGATCAGCGATGTGTTCAAGAGTCGGGAGATAACTCAGGCCGAGAACTACCGAAAGCTCCTGCTGTCACTGGTCAACGACGTGCGTGTGATCCTCGTCAAGTTCGCCGACCGATTGCACAACATGCGCACGATCGATTCGCTGCCACGCGAGCGTCAGGAACGTCTGGCGCGAGAGACCATGGAGATCTATGCCCCCTTTGCCCACCGGTTCGGTCTGGGAAACATGAAGTGGGAGCTCGAGGACCTGTCCTTCAAGGTGCTCAACCGCGATGCGTATGACGACATACAGCTGCGCGTTAACAAATCCCGTCGCGAGCTGCAGGAGACCATCGAACGCTTCGCCGCGCCAATAGCCGAGAAGCTCACCGAGAATGGGCTGACCTTTGAGATCAACGGCCGCCCTAAGCACCTCTACTCCATCTATCGCAAGATGCTGGCGCAGGGAAAGACGGTGGACGAGATGTATGACCTTATGGCCATCCGCATCATTCTCGATACCGAAGACAACAACGACTGTTTCCTTGCCTACGGCATCGTGAGTGAGATCTACCGCCCTATTCCCGAGCGATTCAAGAACTTCATCAGCGTCCCGAAAAAGAACGGCTACCAGTCCCTGCACACATCGGTGATCAGCGGTGATGGTAAGCCCCTTGAAGTGCAGATCCGCACGCGGGCCATGCACGACTTTGCCGAGCGCGGCGTTGCGGCACACTTCCGCTACAAGGCCAGCACGGGGTCGACCGCCAGCTGGGTTGACGCGTCGGATCTGGAGGAATGGGCAACCTGGGTGCGAGACGTGTTTGAAAATGCCGGCGATGAGGCTGCCCAGGAGCTACTCGAGAGCTTTAAGCTCAATCTTTATCAGGACGAGATCTACGTCTTCACGCCGAAAGGTGAACTGCGGATCCTTCCCAAGGGGGCTACCCCGATCGACTTCGCCTTCGATATTCACTCGCAGGTGGGCGCCAGGTGTATCGGCGCAAAGGTCAATGGCAAGATCGTGCCGCTCGATCATGAGCTGACCACCGGCGACCAGGTAAGCATTCTGACGTCGAAGAACCAGACGCCACACCGCGACTGGGAGCGTATTGCCGTTACCCACAAGGCCAAGACGCACATCCGTCGCATCCTCAATGAGGAACGTCGCGCCCTTGTTTCCGAGGGCAAGGACATCTGGGATAAACGCGCCAAGAAGCTTGGTTTGCATATCAATGACGATGAGCTCGAGCGGCTGTGCGTGCTGGCCAAGCTCGGAGGTCGCACGGACATGTTCGTGTCGCTGGCCAACGGCAGCATGACGCCTGAAGCCGCCGGCGATATGATCCGTCAACTCGTGGCGCCGGCACCGGCCAAGACCGACGCCTATCCCCTCTTGAGTGCGCAGCAGTTCCGTTCGGCAGCACGGGAGAAGAACGAGGGGCTGGTCCTGCGCGACCCAGGCGCATCGTCGAGCGCCAAGATCATGTTCTCCTACGCACGCTGCTGTAACCCCGTACCCGGAGACGCCGTAGTGGGCATCGTCACCATCGGAAGCGGTATCAAAGTGCACCGTGCCTCGTGCCGGAATATCGCCGACCTGCAGGACAAGCTGCAGAACCGCATTGTCGGACTCGACTGGGCTTCGAAGTCCGAGGGCGAGTTCCTGGCAGCCATTAAGATCACCGGTGATGACCGGCCCGGTATGCTGAACGAGATCACCAGCGCGGTGATCTCTGTGCAGAAGACCAACATCCGCGGAGTGAACATCGACGCCTATGACGCCTTGTTCGAGGGGATCCTCACCGTGTACGTGGTAGACCTTGATCATCTGCAGCGAATCTTCGACAAGCTACATCGCATTCGGGGCGTCAAATCCGTCGAGCGATTCGAAGAGTGAGGCGCGCTTAGCCCCTTTCGTATATTTGGCGCTGACTTCTTGTCTCAACTTCAGGGAACTGACGTCGTGAGTCTTCAGTCGATACTGTTTTCCATCTTCGCCATCGGAGCCGTCGCATCGGCGGTCTTTACGATTACGCGCAAGAATCCCGTTGCCTCGGCCATGTCGCTCGTGGCACATTTCTTCATGCTCACGGGTCTGTATCTGACGCTTCAGGCACAGTTCGTGGCTGCCGTTCAGGTGGTGGTCTATGCCGGCGCGATCATGGTCCTTGTGGTCTTTGTGATCATGCTCCTGAACGTCGGACGTGAGGTGCAGGCGCCGAGTGCGCGGTCATTGCGGCCCACACTGGCCATGCTCATATCAGGCATCCTTGTGGTGATGGTCTCGAGCGTGATCGCATCGAACCCGACCGGTAAGAACGCCCTGTCGGAGAAGGCCGTGGAGATCGGCACGACGGCGAGCATCGGGAAGGCCCTCTTTACCGGCTACCTTTTCCCGTTCGAAGCTGTTTCGCTTCTGCTTCTGGCCGCCCTGATCGGCGCTGTCATCCTTGCCAAGCGCCATGTTTCGGAGACACAATCATGATGCCGACCTCGATTCCACTCGACTACTACCTTATCCTGTCGGCCGTTCTCTTTGTGATCGGAGTGGTTGGCGTGGTGACACGTCGCAACGCGATCATCATCTTCATGTCCATCGAGCTCATGCTCAATGCCGTCAACCTCTCGATGGTCGCGTTCTCGTCGTTCCTTGGCGACATTGCCGGACAGATGTTCGTGTTTTTCATCATGGCCGTTGCCGCTGCCGAGGCAGCCATCGGTCTGGCCATCGTACTGGCGCTGTTCCGCAATAAGCAGACGGTGTATGTTGACGAGATCAACCTCATGAAGTGGTAAGCCCCATGAAGACACTCCTGGCTCTTTCGGCATTCGTCCTCATTGGCCTGGCTGGTTGCTCTTCACCGGCCGAGCCGGTCTATGAGGCGCAGCAGCTGAAGATCGATGATATGACCAAGACTCCGGGATTTACCTGGTTTGTGGCTGAGATGAGCAGGTTCACTCCCCGACCCGAGCTGCTTGCGCCGATCACAACGGCGTTCAACGCCTCGGCCGGCAAGAAGGTCTGCATCTTTGTAAAGGCCTCCTGCTCATGCCGCGGCACGCAGCGTCTGTTTCCGCAGATCGTCAAGACGCTTCTTGATGCCAACGTGCCGGAGGACAGGATCGAGGTCTGGTCGATGCGCACCGAGCGCGACCGTCACAACTACGAGAGTCTCGTATCCATCTCCTCCCTGCCGGCCATTTATGTGTTGCAGGACGGAAAGGTGCGGGATTCGGTTCTCGATTACGATTACAACGAATCCAACGCCGACTCGCTCATCGCCCGCGCCGTGGTCCGCTAGGATCGATTGGCAGGGGGCGAGGCACCTCCCCGCATGAAAAGAAAAAAAAGCCCCGACTCTCGAATGAGAGTCGGGGCTTTTCCGTTCGACGTGCAAGCGGCGGGAGTCGAACCCGCACGGGTTTGACCCCGCTGGATTTTGAGTCCAGTGCGTCTGCCAGTTCCGCCACGCTTGCTGGATGTGGGCAGTGAGGGATTTGAACCCCCGACCCTCTGCTTGTAAGGCAGATGCTCTGAACCAACTGAGCTAACTGCCCGGACTATCCTCCGGAGAGGTGCGAACATACGGAATTTGGATGGATCACGGCACAGCTTCGACGCGTCGCACCTCCGGAAGCTGACGTCGAACAACGCGCTCGATGCCCGCCCGTAGGGTCATGGCCGACATCGCGCACGTGCGGCAGGCGCCCACAAAACGTAGTTCGAGAACGCCCGTAGAGATCTCGAAGGACACGAACTCGATATTGCCCTTGTCGGCCTCCAGGTACGGACGCACCAGCGCAAGGACATCTTCGAAGCGCTTCCGGTCGGCCTCGGTCATAGATCGATCTGCAGGGGCGAAGAAAGCGTGTTGGCGTTGGCAATGCGAACCTGCTGAACGATCCTCTCGGCTACCGAGCGGAATGCATCGCCCATCGAACCCGACTCCGGATCCAGCACGAACGGGAAGCCCGCATCGGCACCCTCGCGCACGCGCACATCGATCGGCACTTCGCCAAGGAATGGCACCTTATACTCCTCGGCGACGCTCTGCCCGCCCCCTTCACCGAAGATGTGATACTTGCGCTCCGGCATATCGGGCGGAATGAAGTAGCTCATGTTCTCGATCACGCCAAGGACCTTCACGTTCACCTTTTCGAACATCTGGATCGAGCGGCGCACGTCGGCCAGGGCGATCTCCTGTGGCGTCGTGATCACCACGGCACCCGTGAGCGGGATGCGCTGCGTCAGCGTCAACTGCACGTCCCCTGTGCCCGGCGGAAGGTCGAAGATCAGAAAGTCCAGGTCACCCCAGACGATCTGCTCGACCAGCATAGTGAAGTACCCCGCCAGCATGGGGCCACGCAGAATGGCCGCCTGATCGCGCTGCATCACAAAGCCGATGGAGGCCACCTTAACGCCGTAGGCCTCGTTCGGATATCCGATGACCTTGCCTTCGGCGTTCTTCTCGGCTCGCATGGACTGGTCCGTCAGACCATACATGGTCGGCTGAGATGGTCCGTAGATATCGGCATCCAGAAGGCCCACGCTTGCTCCGCGCTGCGCCAGGGCTGCGGCAAGATTTGCGGCCATCGTGGACTTGCCCACGCCGCCCTTGCCCGACGAGACCGCAATAAGGTTCTTGACCCCTGCAAGGGCCGGCGAGCGCTTGACGTCGGTCGTTCGCTCGCGCACCAGCACGTCGACGTTTGCCGACGGGTAGTTAGCCAGGATGGCTGCTTTGCAGTCGTGGTCAAGTCGACGCGCGATCCAGTGCAGGGGGCCGATGGCTTCAAGAAAGACCCGTACACGGTCTCCGGCGATCTCCACCGAATGTACCGCTCCGAGCTGTCCCAGGGTCTTGCCAAGGTCTGTGTCGACGATCGCGTGGAGTAACCTTTCGATATCTGCGCTATTCATGAAGTGTTCGTGGAGAGTTCGTGAAGGTGGTGATTCGGTCTGTGAATGCGGGCGCAAATTTACCCATCAATTGCGCTCCGGAGGAAACCTGCATAATCGTCGCACGGTTCCGTATCTTTCCACCCACGTTTTCGCGACTGTTCACATTCGTTTCCCATTCGGAGTTCTCAACCATGAAGAATGCTCTTATCGCAGCACTCATCGTTGCCTCATCGGCATCGATGTTCGCGCAGAAGAAGCACATTATGCCCGAGCCGAACATGCTGCCATCGATGCAGTCTGCGGCCGCGCTGACGCCAGCAGACATTATGGCGCCACCATCGGTTTCCAAGCCTGACGAGCTGCCACAGGCCGCAACATTCCGCCGGATCTTTACGACGGACGTTCGCAGTCAGTTCCACTACTGGCCATTTGGCACGGCCTCGAATGACATCTTCAAGTATGACCAAAAGTCAAAGTCGCTGAACCTGGCGCGGAATCGCGCAATCCAGACCAATACCATCACTGGCGTCGATATCGGCATCATGCGTTCGACCAATGGCGGTCGCGCATGGGCCTTTGACGTTGTCAAGAACACAACGGAAATTTTCTACGGCATGCCCACCTTCGGATGGGTTAACCCGGACGAGTTGACCGACGCGTCGAAGTACTCAACGGCCATGTACGGTATCCGCTACCCGATCCCTGCTCTTACCTTCGGGGGCATGAGCCTTTGGAACCGCACCACCAATGGTGTGTACGAGCTTCCGCTGTCGGACCAGAGCAAGCCGGCTGCCGGATATGATGTGGCGATGGGCGACCTCTACAGCGACAATTCCGGTGGTGCTGTGCACTATGCCGGCACGCTGAACGCCGAAAACGTGCAGTACGGCGCATACGGCTACTTCAACTTCAATCTTGTGGTCGAAGACTACGGCACCGCCCCAACGATCCCGTCGGCATGGGCGCTCGACCGCTGGCGCGCCAGCGAAGTGCTCAATTCGTCGTTCAACGCTCCGGTGCTGATCTCGGGCGATAATGACGGCAATATTTACGCCTGCTTCAACAACATTCTGGCCGACGCCGAAGCTGGTGAGCGCAGCGTTCAGGTGACGAAGTCCGGCGATAACGGTAAGACCTGGGGTGCACTCAACGAAATGCCACGCGAACTCATCGACGAATACGTCAAGGCACGCGGCGGCGAGTTAGGATTCCAGCCCGGACAGTCGCCATATCAAGGCGGCGCTTTCATCGTCACCGGCCCGGACTCCTACTCCTTCCTGTTCCGCCTTCTGTTCGGCCTTGCAAGTCAGACGCAGCAAGGTGCTATTGACTCGATCCTCGGCTATCACGTCGTCGAAGCATCATATAAGTCCGGCACGTGGACTCTCAACGAAGTTGCCAACCTGAACTCACTGACGATCGGGACGCTGCAGATTCAGGACTCGATCTCGCAATCGATCAACGCACCAGCTGTGCTTGTGGCTGATAACGGGCGCGGACATGAGATCCAGATCGCTCGCACGGCCGACGGCAACAACCTCGTGGTGAAGTACATCGATATCAACCCGAACCGCGAGAACACATTCGCCCCAGTGCGCACCTTCTCCGGCTCGAACGGCAACTACACCGAGGGCGATGCCTACGCCGGTAACTTCGACACCGAGGTCTACATCACCAGCCGTCCGATCGGTTCGAATCAGTGGACACAGGCAGTGAACTGCACGGATGATGCAGACATGGCCATCCGCACGTACATGCCGGACATCGTGCCGACGCTCGACAGCATTCCGGTGGTCCGCATCATGGGTAGCAACGCCGGCATTGCCGCCACGATGCCACGTCAGGCCTTCCAGCTTGTCTGGAGCGGAACGGCTGTTGTGGACTTCTCCATGCTGAACCCGCTGGCATCCAGCGTCAACACCGAAGAGCGCAACTACGCTTTCCGCTTCAATAACGTTGCTCCAAATCCTGTGACCGGCAACGCCGAAGTGACCTTCACGTTGGACCGTCCGGCAACAACCACCGTAGAGCTGTATGACCTGATGGGCAACAAGATCAGCACGGTCTATTCGCAGTTCCTTTCGGCCGGTCTGCATGGTGTGAACGTTGATGCTTCGGTGCTCGCTGCAGGTACCTACAACCTCGCACTGGTCGTCGATGGACAGCGCTCGATGAAGTCCTTCGTCGTCATCCGCTAATCGACTCGGGCACGGGCCGCCAACGGCGGTACCGACTGTAAAAACTTCGTATAATAGGGGGCTACCGACACGCGTCGGTAGCCCTTTTTTTTCGGCGAATCACTGCATTGAGCGCCCCCGACTCGTTACACGGAGACTATCGGACATGAACATTGCTACTCGCGCAACAGCAGTACTTTTCACATTGCTAGTCGGCTTCGCAGCGGCCAGTTCGCAGCTGTGGCTTCCGAACATTCAGCAGCGGGCGATCTTTTCGATCACGACCAACCCGCTCAATCCCCGCACGCTCTATGCCGGCGGATACGGGCGCGCTCTGTATGCCAGCACCGACGGTGGCGCTACGTGGCTTGAGCTGAGCGTTGGCGAGCTGGGTGGGATCTCGCAAGTGTCGGCCGTTGTGATCAATCCAGGCGACACCAACGTCATCCTCGCAGGGGGCGTGAACTTCAGCGGCGTTGATCGCTCGACCGATGGCGGTATCAGCTGGCGGAACGTTCTCAACGATCCGGAAGCGCGCCGATTCGAAGTCAACAGCCGCGGTAGCATCGACTTTCATCCGAGTAACCCGGACACCGTATACCTTCTGCGGACCTTTCCGGCGATCATCTACCGAAGCTCGAACAAGGGGGCTCGATGGGATTCCATCGGAGCGATCCCCGGTCTGGCCACAAGCGACCGGATGAATTCCCTAGCCGTGTGCCCCAATCCCGATAGCGCGCACATCATGCTCGCCAGCGGACGCCGATCGGTGATGTACCGGTCAACCAATGGCGGTCGCGCCTGGACATCCACAGGCACGATGATGGCCGGACACCCGGACTGCGACGTCGTGCAGATC
Organism: Ignavibacteria bacterium; assembly: GCA_947459875.1. Taxonomy (GTDB): domain Bacteria; phylum Bacteroidota; class Ignavibacteria; order Kapaibacteriales; family Kapaibacteriaceae; genus UBA10438. The sequence goes on along the minus strand of CANHFG010000052.1, from coordinate 1,545 downwards.
CGCTGGAGTCCGACCACTCCCGGCCGAGTCTACGCCGTTGGCCAGTTTCAGATCAAGACCAACGTAACCAATGCCGGACTGATGATAAGCGATGACTACGGGCTTACGTGGGAGAACCGTCGCTTTCGCGACACGTCGTTTATGTCGCTGGAGGTGTATCCGACCAAGAATGGCGACGAGATCTTCATCGGTGGTGGACAATGGTTTTTGTCTGACAAGTCCATTGCGGGCGACTCGATCGTCCTGCGCTCGGTGGATGGTGGCACAACATGGCAGGACCTGTCAAAGGTAGACTGGATGACCAATGAACTCGGAGACGTCGGCAGCAACATCTGGGGTTTTGCCGTTACGCGCGACGGTAGTGGCCTTTCGGAGGTGATCATGGCAACCGAGGGCGGCACATATCGCTCAACGTCGGTCACCAGCGTTCGCACCACGTCAGAAGCATATGCTGCATCGATCCGCTCAGCCCCCTCCTCGATCATCATCAGGGTTGACGGCCAGGAGTCGGCAACGTATATGATCGTTGACCTCCTGGGAATATGCGTTGCAAGCGGACGCATCGAAGCCGGCGCGGAGGAGCGAGTCTCGACATCAGGTCTGGCCCACGGCACCTACGCCGTGCGCGTGCAGCATCCAACGGGTGTTACGACGGCGCTTGTTCAGCGCTGATCAAGGAGGCATCGAAGTGTTGTCCATGTACCGAGCTCAGATCACCCTGACCCTGCTCGCGCTGTTGTTCTGCTGCAGCACGGCACCGGCGCAGCGCTGGCGGGTGCTGACGCCGACGCTTTCGCATACGATCATGATCAACCCACTCGACGCCACCAAGCTGTACGTGGGTAACTGGACCAATCAGATGTTCCGCTCGGATGACCGCGGCCTTTCGTGGCGCACGGTGGAGCTGGGCGACCTGAACGTTATCAACTACCTCACCTCGACCGTTGTGACACAGGCCGATTCGGGTGTGATCCTTGCAGGGGGCTTCTGGTTCGATGGCATTCGCCGTTCGTCCGATGGTGGTGCGTCGTGGCAGCGCGTGCTTACCGATACGATCAACAATGCACGCATGTGGTTCATTTCCGAAGCGATCATCGAAGACCCCACACGTCCGGGCCTGCTCTATGCCGCACGTGGTTCGACCTACAACGGCATCTGGCGAAGTAGCGACAACGGCCTGACGTGGGACAGCATCGGCACCATTTCGCGCCAGCTTACGGGTCGACTCTGCACCATGGCTATGCGCAGCGATAGCACCAACATCCTCTTCGTGGGAGCAACTGGCGGTCAGATCTTCCGCTCCGACGACTCCGGTCGCACCTGGCGAAACGTCCCCGTGAACAACGCCGCGCTGACCATCCGCAGCGACAGTGAGATACCGAAGATCGTCTTCTCGCCGGGCGACCCATCCGTGGGCTATGCGGTGGTGACGATCGTTATCGAGCAGAACATCAAAGGCAACGGCGGACTTCTGCGCACCACGGACGGCGGCGCGTCATGGAACCGCATTGCCTTCCCCGACACCAGCCTCTGGGCGGTCGATGT
>CANHFG010000051.1 GCA_947459875.1 Ignavibacteria bacterium | reverse complement strand
GAATAGCTCAGTTGGTAGAGCACAACCTTGCCAAGGTTGGGGTCGCGAGTTCGAGTCTCGTTTCCCGCTCGACGACGCAAGTCGTCACTTCCTCTTTATGCTGCATGCCTTGCCATCTCATTCCCCCCTGATGGCGAGGCATTTTTTTTGATCGACACATACGACAATGTCCACCAGATTGCTTTGTAGTTTTCCATCGCTCAGCAACACTACAACACATCATCGGCGCGTCATTCAAGGCGCGCTAAACGATTACCGGGTTAGCAGGCTTTTTTTCACCACCGAAACTGTTGGCAGCATGCAGTCTCTTGATGGTTTACGGATCTGCACAAACAACAACGCACGTGCGATGAGAGCCGTTGTGTCTCTGCTTTGCGCCATCATTCTCTGCGCACCATTTGCCCTGGCGGGCACCGCTGGCTCTGATGTACGCGTCGTGCGGTCAAGCGAGCAGGATCTGGTCTTGCAGTTTACCGCGCAGGGTGTCTGCGACGAGTTGACCCACGAAGGTCGCACGTATTTGCGTCCGGCTGACGACAGAGCAAGGCTGATGACATGGCAGGCCAAGCGCCGCTATGTACGCTCGTTCGATGTGATCGTTCCCGGACCCGGTGGCTTTTCACTCGAAGGCGCGGACTTGCGGTCGTCGATCGTAACTGTTCCGACTTCATCGATGGAAAGAATTGTGCCTGGTGCGCCGCAAATGTCCTGTGCCGACCTCGTATGTCTGACCTATGATGGCGTTGCAGGCGACCGGCACGTAGCTCGGCTGGACATTGTCATTGCTGAGGAGGTAGATAAGGGCTTCGCCATGCTGAACGCGGGAACGATCCGTGTGCGGTTCAATGCCAGCGGCGCGGTGCGTCAGAATACCCCTTCGCTGGGAGCTCTGCTGGTTCTGAATCCGGCAGCCCCTTGGGTTGCTGGAGTGCCCAGGCCGACTACCAGTGCCTCCAGGAAGTCCGGCGAGCAGACCCAAGCCGAGACGGCGCTAAACATGTACCGCATGCGAGTTACTCGTGAGGGCGTCTACCGTCTCTCAGCCGACCAGCTGCGTAGCGCGGGAGTCGCCACCGACGCTGCCACTGCCGCTTCGTTGAAGATCTTCGGAAGGGGCGGAAGGGAGCTTCCCGAGTCGGTCGATTCGGCGCGCGCAAATCAGCTTGTTGAGCAACCGATCGTTGTTCAGACAAACCCGGACGGTTCCATCCGCGAGGTTGTATTCTATGCCAATGGTACCAGTGGTTGGACGCAGGAAGGCACACAGATCAGGCACCTTATCAATCACTACAGCAATGAAGCAGGGTACTATCTTTCCGTGGGCGGTCAACCCGGATTGCGGGCCGTGCCTCGCCCCTTGCCCGCTGAGGAGCCCACTGTACGGCCAAACATCACCACCGGACGCCTTTTTTCGGAGGACGAGATCGTCAACCCGCTACCTCCGGGCTCCGGAAGGCGCTGGCTTGGACGTACCATCGAAAACAGGTCATCGATCAACCTGACCATGTCACTGCCGGGCCTTGTGCCCACAGGCACGGTGCTTTATCGCTATGTGGCCGGACATCGCAGTCGCAATGCCAGCGGTGTGATAACGGTCTCGGAATCGGGAACTACGCTCGGGCAGGTAAGTCTGCCAGCCGTGCCTGAGTACATGGACGTGTACACCAATTCAGGGTTCGGAACGCTGGCGGCCTCGCGCATCCCAGCTGATGGACGGACGGCTCTTCGGTTCGCCTATGCGTCCAGCGACAATGGTTCGACCGGACTGCTGGACTGGGTTGAGGTGCATTATCCGCAGAGCCTCGATGCCCAGTCGAACGTCTACACGTTTTGGTCGCAGAGCGACAACGGCGTGCATGAATATTCAATCAATGGCTTCAGCGGAAGCATCTACGGTTTTGACGTCACTGATCCGGCGCGGCCCACACTGCTTACGAACGCCGCATCGATAGGAGGCATGTTCGCGGTGCGAACGCAGGTCACCGCAGGGCGCGCTCAGCGCTTCTACCTCTGTTCCGAGCCGGCCTCGATCGGTGCCCTCGAAAGAGTCAGCGTGCCGACGTTTGCCGGCAGTGAGCGTGCGGCCGATGTGCTGGTGATCACGCATCCGGACCTGCTCGAGTCAGCGAATGACTTTGCCAAGTACCGACGCGGACGCGGTACGTACTCCGTCAGCGTCTTTTCAACCGATGAGATCTTTGCACGGTTTAGCTATGGGATGACAGATCCGACGGCGCTGCGTGATTTCATTGCCAATGCCTTTGCCAACTGGCAGCCGCGTCCGACACACGTTGTGCTCTGGGGCGACGGTCATTATGACTACAAGAACATCTCGACAGCGCAGAAGAACTTCGTTGTCCCGTATCAGAGTCTTGATCCGGACAATGCCGATGTCGGTCTCACCACGACGACCACCGATGATTACTTCGTGCGCGTTGCAGGCAACGACCGACGGCCAGACCTTGCCGGTGGACGTGTGCCGATCCGTTCGAACCAAGAGGGAAGAAACTTTATCGCCAAACTCGGTCGATATGAGAGTGAATCATCACGTGATGACTGGCGTACGCGCATAACTCTTGTTGCTGACGACGGGGAAAAGGAAGACAATCGCTCTGACGGATCGACGCACCTTGATCAGAATGAAAGACTGATCAACGAGTACGTGCCAACCGAGTTCCAACCGCGCAAGATCTACATGGTGGAGTACCCAACAGAGAACATCGCACGCGGACGTCGCAAGCCGACGGTTACCCAGGAGCTTGTCTCGACGGTGAACACAACCGGTTCGGTGCTGCTGAACTATATCGGACATGGCAACCCTCGCGTCTGGGCCCACGAACAGGTCTTCGTGCGAGAGACAACCCCAAAAGAACTGCTTAACGCGAACAAGTTGTTCTTTCTAACCGCCGCAACGTGTGACTTTGCGCGATTTGATCTGACAGACATTCAATCCGGTGCCGAGGAGCTGCTTCTGATGCCAGACGGAGGTGCGATAGGTGTGTTCTCTGCAGCACGCGTGGTGTATTCTCTGGCAAACGCAGCTTTGAATCAGGAGTTCTATGCAGATCTCTTCACGCGCATGCCGGATGGAACCTACCCAACGGTCGGACAGGCCATGTATCGTGTCAAGCAGGTCTATAATGGTGGCAACGACGAGAAGTTTCTGATCCTCGGTGATCCGACCATGACGTTGCTGATTCCGGATCACCAGGTGCGTTTCACAACGATCAACGGTGCCGACGTTAGCAACGACTCGAACGCAGTCAATGTCTCGGCCCTTGGCACCGTCGAGGTGTCCGGATTTGTTTCCCGACCCGGTTCTGACGTTGCTGATGATTCGTTTAACGGTAACATCACGGTCTCTCTGAACGACGCAGCTCGAACGGTGACGGTGATCGATACGGATATCTACAAGTCGAGAAATACGTTCCGACGACCCGGCTCGGCCCTGTGTCGGGGGTCGTTCAAGGTCGAAAATGGGCGCTTTACGGCAACGTTCGTAGTGCCCAAGGACATCTCGTTTTCGAAAGAACTTGCTTCTCTGTACGGCTACGCTGCTTCGGCCGACGATCGATTCGCCATGGGGTCGACCAACCGCGTAGTTGTTGATGGGGTAACGGATGTTTCCGATCCAGAGACCGATGGGCCAGACATCAAGGTCTATGTTGATTCCCGCAAGTTTGTCCCGGGCGGGATCGTTCGTCCAAATCCAGTGCTGATCGTGGACCTAGCCGATCAAACGGGAATCAACACGACAGGGGTTGGGATCGGGCACGATATCACGGCGCAATTCAATAACTCGAGCAGCATCGAGATTCTCACGCCAACGTTTACAACGTCGATTGAAAACCCGCGCGCCGGAACGGCACAGAAGCAGATCTTCGGGCTCGGCTCGGGGATGCACACGGTTACTGTTCAGGCGTGGGATGTGTTCAATAACGTTTCACAGCATAGCACGATGTTCCGCATACCCGGGCCTGGTGATGCGATTGTCTCCGAGGGTCTGTTCAATTTTCCGAACCCCTTCTCGTCGAGCACCACGATTCGGTTTACACACTCGAGTCAAAGACCATTCAGCGCAACGCTTCTGATCTATGACCTGCAGGGAACCCTGTTGCTGGACCGGCCCATGACCATCTCCGATATGCAGACGGCTGATATCGTCTGGGACGGGCGAGACGAGAGTGGAGACATGGCGCAATCAGGCATGTATCAAGCTGTGGTGCGCCTTGTTGACGCGGACGGAACAACGTCATTCGCAAGTGGTAAACTGACCCTCATTCGCTAACTTTGCCGCCTAACAGGTGGGTATAATGGAGTTCTACATGACGCTGGTCCGGCAGTTCATTCTGGGTCTGACAGTCTTTCTCGCAACGTCGTCGCTCGCATTTTCTCAAGCTGGCGGTGCTGCCGTTCCGTTCTTGCTGATCACCCCTGACTCGCGCGCGAGCGGAATGGGGGATATCGGCACAGCGATGACCGATGACGTCAACGCCGTCTTCTGGAACACGGGGGCACTTGCCTTCAACGACGCGTCGAACCAGGTTGCTCTGAGCTTTGCCAAGTGGTTGCCACAGTTCAATGCCGACCTCTACTACTCTTATGGCACGTATGGTCAATATGTGGAAGAGCTCGGCGGCACCATCGCCGGTTCGTTCATCTTCATGAACCTCGGCGAGTTCACAAAGACTAACGAAAACGGCCAGGCACTTGGCAAATTCAGATCCAATGAGTTTTGCCTTGGTATTGCATACGGCACCGAAGTTGGTAATGACGTCGGACTGGGCGTTCAGGTGAAGTACATTCAGTCGAATCTCGCGCCTGCCAGTGCCGGAACCCCCGGTGCAGGTGTCGGTATCTCGAGTGCCTTTGACCTTGGCGTCATGTGGCGTCCGTCAGAACTCGACATCTTCGGCGAAGAGTTCGGTAAGCGGCTCAGCGTTGGAGCGAACCTTCAGAACTTTGGTCCAAAGATGACCTACGATCGCGAGTCGGACCCGCTCCCGACGAACCTCCGCGTCGGTGTTGCGTTGACCGTCCTTGAAGACGAGTTTAACAAGCTTACGTTCTCATCGGATATCATGAAGCTTCTTGTTCGACGCGACGGCCGCAATTCCGACCCGCTGCCAATCTCTCTGGTAACATCCTGGGAGCGGGGCGGGCTGGAGACAGGTTTCGGCATGGAGTATGTTTATGACAAGTCGGTAGCCCTTCGTGGAGGCTACTTCACCGAACCGGCAGCTGCCGGAGCTCGTGAATACTTTACGCTGGGTGCCGGTGTTGAGTATGACATCTTCCGCGCCGACTTCAGCTACTATATCACGGTAGAGCAGAATCACCCACTGGGTAACACTCTGCGCTTCTCGCTGATCGTTGACTGGGGACGCGAAGCCAATATGTAAGGGGCTCGCAGAAGCCCCCTCAGGTTTCATTCGTCGGTAGGTGTGTCCGCCGCTGCCCCTTGTCTGGCACGTCGGCGTCGATATATCCATACCGCGATTCCGATGGCGAGTACCCCCGTGATCAGCCAGCCATAGGCTGACAGGTACCCTTCAACGTCGCGCCATCGCTGTCCCACGTGCATGCCGACATACAGCAACAGGGCATTCCATGCCAGAGCGCTGATCCCGCATTGGATGACGGTGCGAACAAGAGGAAGGCGCGAAACGCCGGCCGCGAAGGCAACCACGGCGCGCGTGCCAGCCAGAAACCGATTGGAGACGATGATCAAGCCGTGGTAGCGGTCAAACAAGCGTTCAACGTGGGCAAGTGTGTCATGGTCGACAAATGGCACCCAACGCGACCCGGCGATGGCCTCACCATACCTGCGACCGATACCATACGCCGTGATAAAGCCGATCACGGATCCTGCTGTGGCAACGCTGAGCACCTGGCCAAATTCGACAACGTGCATCCCGATGAGCGACCCCATGAATACCAGCAGGACGTCACTCGGCGAAGGGGGCACGAGGTTCTCGATGAAGGCAATTGCGAAGGTCATGCCAAGGATCGCCCAAACGGGCAATCCCTGCAAGAATTCAATCAATGATTCGATCATGGCGGTCAAGACTGGTATTGGGGCAACGAACCTACGACAGCGACGTTGTAAATTTGCACTCTTTCCAATCAGAGGACATTATGAAGCCATTTGTCAACGAGGCTTATCACGACTTCACAAAGCCAGCTGTTGCGGCAAAACAACGAGCTGCAATTGACGCAGTGCGCAAAGCCTTCGGTAAGGAGTATCCAAACATCATCAACGGCAAGCGCGTTAAGACCGTGAACAAGACGCGCAGTGTGAACCCTGCAGCCCCCTCTGAGCTCGTAGGTGTCTTCCAGAAGTCCGGTGTGGATGATGCCGAGAAGGCCATGCGGTCGGCACTGAAGGCATTCGAAACGTGGAAGAATGTTGACCCCAAGAAGCGTGCCGGTGTACTCTTCAAGGCGGCTAATATCATTCGCCGACGTCGCCTCGAGATCAACGCATGGATGATCTGTGAGGTCGGCAAGAACTACCTAGAAGCGGATGCCGACACCTGTGAGGCGATCGATTTTCTAGAGTTTTACGGTCGCGAAATGCTGCGTCTTGCCGGACCTCAGCCCATCGTTGCGCAGCCGGGTGAGAAGAACGAGCTGCTCTACATTCCACTTGGCGTGGGCGTGATCATCCCGCCGTGGAACTTCCCATTTGCCATCCTGGCCGGTATGTCGGCAGCAGCCATTGTTGCTGGAAACACGATCGTGCTCAAGCCATCGAGTGACTCACCGATGATGGGGTGGCTGTTCCAGGAGATCATGACCGAGGCAGGTTTGCCGGCCGGAGTTCTGAACTACCTTGTTGCCTCAGGTGCCGAAGCAGGAGACTACCTTGTGGCCCACCCGAAGACCCGGTTCATTTCGTTCACGGGATCAATGCAAGTGGGTCTGCATGTAAATGAGCTTGCTGCCAAGACGCAGCCGGGACAGATCTGGATCAAGCGCGTCGTAGCGGAAATGGGTGGTAAGGACGCGATCGTCGTCGACGCTGAAACAGACGTCGACGTCGCCGTGAAGGGCGTTGTTGCTGCGGCCTTCGGCTTCCAGGGACAGAAGTGTTCGGCCTGCTCACGTGCGATCATCGATGCCAAGATCTATGACGAGTTCGTTGCGAAGCTGAAGATCGCCGTCGACGCCATTGCCGTCGGCGATCCGAAGGACGACGTCCCTATGGGCCCGGTTGTCTCAGCGCGTGCCGAGCGCACGATTCTCGACTACATTGAGATTGGCAAGAAGGAAGGCAAGCTGATTTGTGGTGGTTCGAAAGTTGCCGGCAAGGATGGCTATTTCATCCAACCAACCGTGATCGTGAACGTCAAACCAACCTCACGGATCATGCAGGAAGAGATCTTTGGTCCTGTGCTGGCCGTCTGTAAAGCACGCGATTTCGATCATGCGCTGGAGATCGCCAACAACACCATCTATGGACTGACTGGAGCTGTGTATACGCGTAACCCGCGTAAGCTGGCGCGTGCGAGAAACGAGTTCCATTGCGGAAACCTCTACCTCAACCGCAAGTGTACCGGCGCTATGGTGGGCGGACATCCGTTCGGTGGTTTCAACATGAGTGGAACCGACTCCAAGGCAGGAGGACACGACTATCTTCTGCTCTTCCTCCAGGGTAAGTCGGTAGCGACCAAGGTCTCCTGATGTATCGTTCTGTTGCTCATGCCGTTGTGGCCGTTGCGTGGCTGCTCTCCGTATCGTGTGACCTTTCGGCGCAGGATGATCGTGGACTGCTCGGACGCATGAGCCAGGCGCCTGTCGAGTTAGGGCGGTTTCATGGCACATGGTTCAATGCCGATTTCATCAAGGTGCTTAGTTCCGTGCGTTCGTATCAGGATGCCATGGGGCAACTGAGCGGTGGCAACCCGCTATGGGTGCGTATCGATTCGTCGTCCAAAGGGCGAATCGCGCTGGTCGGGTTCACACCACAGAAGATCGACACGATGTTCCTGGTGATCAACACCATCAAGGGTGCTGGTCAGAAGTGGACGCTTGGTAGACGCGGTGGTCAGCCGATCTGGATGATAGCCGACGACGAACAAAAGCGCTCCTACATCGCGCTGACGCCCCTTGACAGCATGGAAAAGCAGCCCTGCGTCATGGGAGCCCTACCATCGAAGAATCAGGACCCGATGTTCATTCTCACACGCATGGTGAACAACTCCTGTGTTGCCGGAAACTGGAAGACTTCTGATGGCAGGAAGTATCGATTCACCAATGATCTGATGCTGGTGATCGACGGACAGACCTTTCGCTACAACATGAGTTTCTCGGGCGCAGGCAATCGCATCAGCATCACGACGATCGACGGCCAGCCGCGCACGTGGACGATCGAACGGCGAGCCACGTCGCTCACCCTGCGTCCAAAGAAGGGAGCACCGATAACGCTACAACCGGATGCGTAGAAATCCTTGAACGCTACGTAAGTCAATGCCAGCCAATGGCTTGCTATCGGCCCAAAATTTGTTGTATCTTTGCGGCCCTGTCAGCAAAAAGACAACAGGCAAATCCATCAGTCGACCATTACCGAACGCACGGAGAGATCATGCACCCGAAAGTCAAAGCCCTAGAAACCTTGGCCGCCTCGGAGGCCTTTGAGCAGCGCAAGGCCAAGGCCGGCGAAGCTTCGCCGGAGATTCCGGACTTCCGTCCGGGCGACACCGTTAAGATTGCGGTGCGCGTTGTTGAAGGAGAGAAAGAGCGGATTCAGAACTTTCAGGGCGTGATCATCGCACGTCGCGGTTCTGGTATGAACGAGACGTTCCGCGTGCGGAAGATCTCCAATGGCGTCGGCGTTGAGCGAATTTTCCCGATCCATTCGCCGATCATCCAGTCGCTTCAGGTTCTCAAGGAAGGTTCGGTACGCCGCGCCAAGTTGTATTACCTGCGCGGCATGAGCGACAAGAAGATCCGTCAGAAGCTGTCCTAATCGGCTCGGCGGAATATTCCCTACGATTTCAGCAAACAGAGGCCCTGCAAGAAGCGGGGCCTCGTTGTTTCAGGATGGTTTTGAGCATGCGTGTTGCCCTGATCTCCATCGGCGACGAAGTCCTGATCGGACAGATCGTCAACCATAACGCGGCGTGGCTTGCCGAAGAGCTCACGCTGATCGGATGCTCCGTTGTGGAACACGTTACCGTGGGCGACGTTGCCCAGCAGCTGACGCAGACACTCGAGCGGTTGCGGTCTGAATGCTCGGTCATAATCATGACAGGGGGCTTGGGCCCCACGCACGACGATATCACGAAGGATGTGCTGACGAAGTACACGCACGACACGCTGGTGATGTCTGAGTCCTGGCTGCTGCACCTTCACGAGTGGATGCGTGAGCGTGGCCGCGAGGTGACCGAACGCAATGCAGAGCAGGCACTCTTGCCGTCGAAGGCAACGCTCCTTGCAAATCCCATAGGAACGGCTCCCGGGTTGAGTATCGACCACCACGGATGTCTTATCGTGGCTCTGCCCGGAGTGCCCACCGAGATGCGGCATATTGTGCAGCGTCATCTTCTTCCGGTGCTGATCGAGCGTCTCGAAAACTCAGGAGGCGTGCGCCGCCAGTACGTCACGCTACTTACGGCAGGGATCGCCGAAAGCTCACTGGCCGACCTTCTGGGGGATCCGCACGAGTTTCTGGGCACATCCTCACTGGCGTTTCTGCCGAACTATCATGGCGTACGTCTTCGCATCGGAGCGCAGCACGCCGATGCAGCTGCACGAGAGGCCGAACTATGGCGCGTGCGCGACCACGTTATGCAGCGTGCCGCCAAGTATGTCTTCGGCAGTGGTAAGCAGACGCTTGCAGAGGTGATCGGCTTGCGCCTTCGGGAACGGGGCGAAACATTGGCCATCGCGGAATCGTGCACCAGCGGGATGCTCGGGGCGCGGCTTACCGACGTTGCCGGTTCAAGCGCGTGGTTTCTCGGTGGAGTCATGTGCTACAGCAACGAGTCCAAAGTGCGTGACCTTGCCGTATCGGAGGAAACGCTTGGTTCCTTCGGCGCTGTCAGCAATGAGGTTGCCAGGGAGCTGGCAATCGGTGTGAAGGAGCGCTTTGCTAGTAGTTATGGAATTGGCATTACCGGTGTGGCCGGACCCGGTGGAGGTTCAACGGAGAAGCCCGTCGGAACGGTGTGCATTGCCGTGGCCACGCCCGGACACTGTATTGCCACGCGCCATCAATTCGGCAGCGACCGCCATGTCAATCGCGAGCGTAGCGTAGGTATGGCCATGGCCATGCTCTGGAGGCTGCTCTCGTGACAATCCTGGCTATCGAAACATCGTGTGATGATACGGCCGCAGCAGTACTGATCAACGGTGATGTGCGAAGCAACATCATCTCATCGCAGGCGATCCACGACCTCTATGGTGGTATCGTTCCGGAGCTTGCCTCACGCGAGCATATGGCAATGATCGCGCAGATCGTTGACGCGGCGATCCGTAAGGCAGGCATTGGACTTGCCGCACTTGATGCGATCGCCGTGACCCATGGTCCGGGACTTGCCGGTTCGCTGCTCGTCGGATCACAGTATGCCAAGGGGCTTGCCCTTGCACTCAAGATCCCGCTGTATCCCGTCCATCACATCGAGGCGCACCTCTATTCCGGCTACCTCGAACGGCCCGACCTGGCTTATCCAAGTGTCTCGCTCGTGGTCAGCGGCGGACATACCAGCATCTTTCGCGTTGATTCACCAGACTCTTACTCGGTCCTCGGATCGACCACGGATGACGCTGCCGGTGAGGCGTTTGACAAGATCGCCAAGATGCTCGGTCTTGGATATCCCGGTGGTCCTGCCATCGACAGACATGCCGCAGCTGGTAACAGGGATGCGTTTGCGTTCCCACGCGGAAGGATCGGCGAGGATTCGTTCGACTTTTCGTTCAGTGGACTCAAGACTGCCCTGCGCCGCGAGGTCGACCGCCTAACCAACGCTGGTGAGCCCCTTCCGATCAATGACCTCTGCGCGTCAGCACAGGCAGCGATCGTGGATGTTCTGGTGTCCAAGACCATGCGCGCTGCGACGGCCAGCGCCGTTACAGCGGTGACGATTTCCGGCGGAGTGAGCGCAAATACAGAACTTCGCAGCAGAATGGCCGATCAATGCGCAGGCAAGGGGCTTACGTTTGTCGCTCCGCGCATGCAGTACTGCGTGGACAACGCTGCCATGATCGCCTCGGTCGCGGCTATGAGGATCGCCTCGGGTTCAGCGGCACCATCGATCCACTTTCCGATCGAACCCAAGGCCATACGAGCGCGCTGAGCGCCTCAGAGCGCGGGATACAGAGGGAAGGCGTTGCAGAACGTCTTGACGTCGGCTTTCACAGATGTATACACTTCTTCGTTGCCGATGTTGCCTATCACGCGATCGATAAATCGCGCGATCTGGCGCATGTCGTCCTCGACCATGCCGCGGCTGGTCATTGCCGCTGCTCCAAGTCTGATGCCACTTGTGACCAATGGCGGCTGCGTATCGTATGGAACGGCATTCTTGTTGCAGGTGATGCCTGAAGCATCAAGAGCAATTTCAGCCTGCTTGCCGGTGACGTTCTTGTTCCGCAGATCGATCAGCATCAGATGATTGTCCGTTCCGCCGGAGACGATGTTGTAGTCGAGTCTGATGAGCTCGTCGGCCAAGGCGGCCGCATTGCGCACCACCTGCTTGGTGTACTCATCAAATGCATCCGTCAGGCACTCACCAAAGGCCACGGCCTTTGCCGCAATGACGTGCATAAGCGGGCCGCCCTGAATACCGGGCATGACCATTGAATCGATCAGCTCGCCCATGAGCTTCTTGCGTCCGCTCTTTGGTGCAACCTTGCCGAAAGGATTCTCGTAATTCTTACCCATCACGATCAGGCCACCGCGAGGACCACGTAGCGTTTTGTGTGTTGTCGACGTGACGATATCGCAATAGGGAACGGGGCTCATGAGTCGCCCCTTGGCGATCAGACCCGCCGGATGGGCAATATCGGCAAGAAGAAAGGCCCCGACTTTATCAGCGATCTCACGGAAGGCCTTGAAATCGATCTCCCTCGAGTATGCGCTGGCACCAACCGTGATCATCTTCGGCTGATGCTTTTTGGCAAGATCCTCAACGACGTTATAATCGAGGCGTTCTGTTTCCTTGTCCAGGCCGTATCCGACGAAGTTGTAGAACATGCCGGAAAAGTTCACAGGAGAACCGTGCGTCAGGTGCCCGCCATGGGCCAGATCCATCCCAAGCACAGTGTCGCCCGGCTTGAGATACGTGAAGTACACGGCCATGTTCGCCCCCGATCCCGAGTGGGGCTGCACGTTTGCATACTCGGCACCAAAGAGCAGTTTGAGCCGATCAATCGCAATGTTCTCGGCAACATCAACCCATTCGCACCCGCCATAGTACCTCTTGCCGGGGTATCCCTCGGCATACTTGTTGGTCAGGATGCTGCCCTGAGCTTCCATGACGCTCAGCGAAGTAAAATTCTCGCTGGCAATGAGCTCGATCTTGTCGCACTGACGTCCATACTCGCCCTGAACGGCGTGAAACACTTCCGCGTCGGTCTGCTGTAGATGCGTGTACATGCTCTTTGGTGGTGATGTTCTTGGTGGTGAAAACTGCGATGTCAGGCAGGTTTGTCGACAGATATCATCGGACGACGGATAGGGGAATCAGAACGTTTCGGTCGGCGGCGCGAACCACCAGCGAGTACATTCCCTGAGGCACCGACCCGAGTTCCATGACCATTGCCGGAGCGTCAACGAATCGACGGCGGGCAAGGGGCGTGACGGACCCGGTCGGAGAAACAAGGTCAACGTCGATAGTCGTTCCCATAAGCCCCGTGGGCATCGTCAGAACGGCAACATCGCCCGTCGGGTTCGGAGCGATCGAATAGCGCTCGTCACGCTCAAACGAGCGCACGGACGTAAAGTCGGATGAATCGAGGCAGATCGTTTCCCCTGTGGCGATGTCATTGATGCAGAGCAGGCCTTGGCCCGGCTCTGGAGGTCCCCCGCCACCTTCAAGGCCGAGCGGCGACCAGTTGATGATCCAGTAGAATTTGTCGGCTACGAACAAGCCCGGTACGGCCTCTGCTGCAGCTGTCATCACGGCGAACGTCGCGTTGCTGTCCGGGTAGGCTTTGCTGAACGCCGCGAACTTCGGATTTGTCTTTAACGCGGTGATAAGCGCCGGGCCTTCAGTGAACTTGCTTGGCAGGGGAATGCGCCCGATCCCTTCGGTAATGTCGCCACCGCCAAAATCAATGTCTCCCGGCAGCGGTGGGGCAGAGCAGGTGCCGAACAGGCGAATGAACGGCGCGAACGCGGTCGAGTCCAAACTGGCACTGCGGACGATATACAGCCACAGAGATGAGCGGCCGTCTTTGGAGCTCATCGCAAGCTCGATCGACGTTGCTCCGAGCGGCAGCTCCAGCCCAACGGCAACAACGCCGAGGATCTCCGCATCCGTGGCCCCGGCAATGGAGTTCTTGGCTGCATTCATGCACTGGCTCGGGTCGAATGCTGGAGGTGAAAACTGCGCATGGGCTGCGCTCGAGCAGAGAGTTGCGATCAAGGCGATAGCCGATAGTAGGCGCATGACGTACCTCATGAAGGGGTCTGAAGAAAACACCCTGCAAATCTACCACCTGCCGTAGTTTTGCCCCGAACGATCGCACGAAAATTAGAGGCAGCATGACGAAGAACGAATGGTTTGAGGTCGCCCGCACGGTGCTGGCATCGCGGATTATTGACACGATCGAAGAGACCGAGCTTGCTCCTTCGGGCAAAGTCACGTATCAGTTTTCTGCTCGTGGACATGAGCTGGCGCAGGTAATTCTGGGTCAGGCGCTGCGCCACGGCCGAGACGCGGCCACGGTCTATTATCGCTCTCGCCCCCTTGTCATCGCGGCGGGGATGACCTATGAAGAGTCATTTGCCGGACCACTTGCACTTGCTGGCAGCCGTAATGGTGGACGTGACATTGGTGTAGTGCATCACCTGCCGAATCGCAAGGGGGTGACGGTGCTTCCGGCCTCTGGCGACGTGGGGGCGCAGTATACGCCATGCGTTGGCTGGGCCCAGGCGATCAGCTATCACACCAACGTCCTCAGCGATGAGTCCTGGAAAGGTGCTGTTGCCGTTGCCCTTGGTGGTGATGGTTCGACAGCCACCAACGGTTTCTGGGCGGCGTTGAACATCGCAACGACTTTGAAGCTGCCGATGATCTTCTTCATCGAGGACAACCAGTTTGGCATTAGCGTTCCCGGAACGATGCAGACACCTGGTGGTAACATCGCGGCCAACCTTGCCTCCTTTGCTTCCTTGCGCATTGTCGAAGTTGATGGCACCAACCCGGACGAGTCTGATCGAATGATCACCAAGACGGTCGAACACGTCAGAGACACGCAGCGCCCGGCGCTTCTTCGAGTTCGAGTGCCGCGCATCTGCGGACACAGCGGGGCGGATAATCAGTCGTACAAAACTCCCGAGCAGCGCGAAGACGACCTGGCGCGCGATCCGATCGAGAAACTCAAGGCGATGTTCATCCGGAAAAAGTACGTCGATGAACAGGGGTGGAATGACCTCGTGGCCTCGGTAGAGCAGGAGGTACGTCTGGCCCAGGAAGCAGCATTGAGGCAGCCTCAGCCGACGGCGCAGGATGCTCTAACGAAGCTTTTTGATGATGGATCGTTGCCCAAGCACGGTGGTCTTGCCGCCGAGGGTATCGACCCGGTTCCATCACAAACAGTGATCGCCGAAGAGGGCCCGCGCATCAACCTCATCGAAGCCGTAAAACGAACACTTGATCATGAACTTGGCGTTAACCCGCGCTGCGTGGTCTTTGGCGAAGATGTCGGTATGAAAGGGGGCGTGCACGGCGCAACGGTGGACCTTCAAGTGCGCCATGGCGCAGGACGTGTCTTTGATACGTCGCTCAACGAGGATGGCATTATTGGTCGTGCCGTTGGCCTGGCCGCAGCCGGCCTGATGCCGGTGCCGGAGATCCAGTTCCGCAAGTATCTTGATCCGGCCACCGAGCAGATCAACGATTGCGGCACTCTTCGCTGGCGCACCAATGGCGACTTTGCCGCGCCGATGGTGGTCCGTATCCCGGTCGGCTTTTCCAAGCGGACCGGCGACCCGTGGCATAGTGTCAGCGGTGAGGCGATCCTTGCCCACACGCTTGGATGGCGCATCGCGATGCCGTCGAACGCCCAGGACGCGGTCGGACTGCTACGCACGGCACTACGAGGAAATGATCCGACGTTCTTCCTTGAGCATCGCGCGATTCAGGACACAGCGCCGGGACGCGGCGTTTATCCCGGTGACTTCTATGCTATTCCGTTTGGTAAGGCCAACACCATTCGCAGTGGTACAAAGGCAACGATCGTGACGTGGGGTGAGATGGTTCACCGCGCCAAGTCTGCCGTCGAACTCTGTGCCGAAGACATTGAGATCATCGACCTGCGCACGATTGTGCCGTGGGATCAGCAGGCAGTGTTGGATTCAGTGCGACGCACGAATCGTTGCATGGTGTTGCATGAAGACACGATCACGGCCGGATTTGGTGCGGAGATTGCCGCAACAATCTCGCGTGAGTGTTTCAGTGCGCTCGACGCTCCAGTGGTCCGTTGTGCGTCTGCCGACGTGCCCATCCCCTACAACAAGGGGATGATGGACGCGGTGATCCCAACGATCGAAGAGGTCGCCGCACAGCTCCGGGCGCTGCTGGCCTACTGATGTCCCGGCCATGAAGAAGCTTGTTCTCAAGACGGCCGCGCTTGCCGCTACCGGGCGAGCCTATAGGATCGCTTACGAGCAGGTTCTCAACGAGCAGCAGCTTCGGGCTGTGATGCACACCAATGGTCCGGCCCTGGTTCTTGCCGGTGCTGGCACGGGAAAGACGCGCACGCTCACCTACCGTGTGGCACGTCTGGTTGAGGATGGCGTCGATCCAACGTCGATCCTACTGCTGACCTTCACCCGCAAAGCTGCCGGGGAAATGATCCGCCGAGCCTCGGCGCTTCTCGATGGACGCTGTGAGCGCGTCGCCGGTGGAACCTTCCATGCCTTCGCATGGACAACGCTACGGCGTTTCGGAGTGCAGGGAAGAGACCCGGCTGCTCCGCCAATGCAGATACTTGATCAGTCGGATGCTGAGGATGTCATGAGTCTCGTGCGGTCGCGCTCAGAAGCCATTCGTGGTCGCAAGCGTTTTGCGAACAAGTCCACACTGCACGACATGTACTCGAAGTCGGTGAACATGTCTAAGCCCCTTGCCGATGTGATCGCCGAGCAGTTCCCGCAGTTTGTCGACGATACCGAGACCATTGCCGAGATCATCCGGCGCTATTGCGCCTACAAACATGACAATGGCCTGTTCGATTATGATGATCTGTTGTTGTATCTGCTTGCCATGACGCGAGATGCATCGATAGGTCCGGTGCTGCGCGCGCAGTATCGGTATGTGATGGTCGATGAGTACCAGGACACCAACAATCTCCAGCACCAGATCATTCTTGGTCTTGTAGGAAAGGCCGGCAACGTGATGGTGGTGGGTGACGACGCCCAGAGCATTTATTCGTTCCGCGGCTCGAATGTGCGCAACATCCATCAGGTACCTGAGACGTTCGATCCATGTACGATCATTCGACTCGAGCAGAACTACCGCAGCTCGCAGCAGATCCTGGACCTCTGCAACACGATCATCGAGGCGGCTGCGGGGATGTTCGACAAGAAGCTCCGAAGCACAACGCCCGATGGTGAGCTGCCCATGCTGGTATCGTCTGTTAACGAGCGCCAGCAGTCGCAGTTCATCGTGCAGCAGATACTCGAGCTGCGCGAGTCCGGTGTGCCGCTTGGAGAGATCGCCGTTCTGGTTCGCAGTGGCTTTCTGTCCTTCGATCTTGAGATCGAACTGCAGAAGGCCAACGTGCCGTTTCGCAAGTTTGGTGG
>CANHFG010000050.1 GCA_947459875.1 Ignavibacteria bacterium | reverse complement strand
CTCCATGTTCTGTTGGACTTACTCACCCACAGAACGCTGTCTTGGCGATGAATGCACAGCGATGTCGGTTCTCTGCTAATGGGCGTCGCAAATGAGCGGTTTCCCATGGTGGGACACGATACCCAGTACCGGACCGGATTCTTCGAGGTTTGAACAGCAGCTCCGAACTTCTTAAAGATCACGCCCCCCTTTCCCGTGAACCAGGTCAGAGCGCCATCGACGGAGAGTATCCTCGTTGAAACGAGCGCTGTATCAGCTGAGGAGCACGAGAGCACCCCGTTGCCATGATAAGCCATCAAGCTGTTACCAGGCGGACCGATAAGCCGGGCCTCATCATTTGTATCGATGCGCAGCGCCCTATCACCATAGAACCCATGCTGCAGGTCGAAGACCGCACCATCAGGACCAACCGAAAAGCCACTGTATTGGTATCCAGAAGCGTTCTGCTGCGTGGCTGCCACCGGTCTGATTTTTAACGTCTGCTCGTCAAAGACCCAGACACCTTCTCCAGTTCTATGGAAGAGCAAACTTCCGGTCTGGCCATTTCGAATGAATTGCAGACCAAGCACGCCGTCACCACACTCGAGATACCTCAGCTTCGCCTGCTGCGCCGGCGCTAGCTCAGGTAGGAATGCGCACAACGCCAGGACGATGCCCAAACGAGCGCCGAATAGGAATGGTCTCATCAGACCGTAAAACGAATTCGACTGCGGATCTTCGACACGTGGCGCGTCTTCTTCAGCACGGCGCCACCTTCGCGTGATCCTGCTCCGTCGGTGTTGCCTTCAATGGTTCGAACATTCCCTTTAGCGTCGGGCGCAGAGAGTGCTATGCCGATATGACTGAACTTGAAGACCACGATGTCGCCACGTTGAATGTCGTTGCGATGGGGCTTCTTGGTGCTGGTTGACGTGTCCTGCGCTTTGGACCAGTTTTCAAAGTCCCATGCACCGGCCGTGCGTGGACGCTTGAAGGTCTTGGTCTCCTTCGTGCCGGTGGCCGTGAGCGCCTGCTGCACGCACCAGCACACGAAGGCAGCGCACCAGGGCCAGCCGAGCTTGGGATTGAGCCACGTTGCCGCTTTGTACTCATCAACGCGCGGTCCGCAGTTTGAACTATTAACCTCCGTCACGCCCACTTCGGGCAATGCGGCCTGGACAAGGGCCTCGGGGAGCTTGGCTGTGCTCATATGGTATCTCCATCATAGCATGGTTGTATCGACCGGGAAAAATAGGCACGACCGGCAGTACTTCGTCGTAAATTTCCCGCGATGCAGACCCATGCGCCCCTTGCCGAATCCGTCCGCTCGCAGATCCTCGAACGTAGGCGCCTGCGCGCGTGGGAGCTGCATAATCGGGGTTGGAAAGCCGTGGACATTGCAGCGGCGCTGGATGTATCGGCGGCAGCCGTCAGTCAGTGGCTCAACCGCGCACGGATGAATGGCCCTGAGGGCCTGGCCTCGCGTCCGAAGCCCGGTGCACCGAGGGCGCTGACAGACCGGCACTTGCTCATGCTCCGGGTACTTCTGAACTCGTCACCAAGGGACCACCGGATCGACAGCGATGCGTGGACGCGGCTGCTGGTGGCCGAATACATCGACCGTCTTTTCGGTCGCCGGTTCTCCCTTCAGCACGTGGGCCGTCTGATGCGCCGCATCGAACTTGATTCAAAACCGATCCCCAAGGTCATCCGCCTTGAACTCGAGGATCTCCTCCAGGGAGTGGACGTCTCCCGCATCCGTACACGAATTCAGCGTCGCCATGGCAACAATTGAATCTGATATCGCACGCATCATCGCGATGCTCAGTGAGGTCAACACAACACTCGCCGAGACGCGTCGCGCTGCAACCACGAATGAGCAGAAGCTGATTCAGTCGCAATCGATCCTGTCCGAGAATCAGCGCTTTGTGATGGAAGCGCATTCGACGATCGTCGAGACGATGACGAAGGTCATCGGCAATCAGCAGACGATCATCAACAACCAGGATATGATCGTGCAGAACCAGAATACGATCATCTCGTATTTGAAGATGCTAAGCTCGGATGGAAAGTAGTTTCGATGAACCTGCGTCCGTTGCGATTCTATCTTCCGTTTGCCGCACTGGTGCTGATCGGTGTCATCGCGACGGTCCTGCTGCTCGACCTCACTGACGAAGTGCTTTCCTGGTGGCCGGCCTCGCTGACGATGGTCTTCGGCTCGTTCATCGCGGGCGCGAGCGCCGAAGGGGGCGGAGCGATCGCCTTCCCTGTCTTTACACTCCTGCTGAAGATCCCGCCGGTGGACGCGCGCTCGTTCTCGTTCATGATCCAGAGCGTCGGCATGGTCTCGGCGTCGCTGCTCATCCTCGGCCGTGGCATCCCGGTGGAACTGCGCGCCGTGAAGTGGCCGGCACTGGGCGGAATAGTTGGACTTCTTGCAGGTACGTGGTGGGTAGCCCCCTACCTGCCCCCGGTAGAGACGAAGCTCTTCTTTGTGTCGCTATGGATGGCCTTCGGGATCGGACTCTGGAGAGCGAATCGAAGCCGCATGCGCACCGTGCGCTCCGGACTGCCGGAGGTACTTGCGTCCGGGGACGTTATGACGCTTCTGACTGCGGGATTCATCGGTGGCATCGTGACGGCGATCTTCGGCAATGGCGTCGATCTTATCACCTTTTGCGTTCTGACTCTCCGGTACGGGGTTGACGAGAAGGTTGCCACACCGACGTCTGTCGTCCTGATGAGCATCCTCACCGTGTGTGGGTTTGCGCTCCATGCACTGGTCGAAAAGGACGTGTCAGATACCATGTACCACGCCTGGCTGGCGGCTGCTCCGGTGGTGCTGTTCTTTGCCCCTCTCGGTGCGTTTGTGATCTCGAAGTGGAACCGCGTGGCCATTGCCAACCTGCTGATCATCATCATTGTCGTGCAGCTCATTGGAGCTCTGTACGTACTTCAACCCAGCTTCGATCATCTTGCACTCAGCGCCGGCGTTATCCTCGTCGGATCGGTCATCATGAGGGGGCTCGAGAGAACAAACCAGTCATGAAGAAGAGAACAAAGATCATACTGACGGTCATCGCCGTCCTCGTTGTTGCTTACCTGCTCGGACCGCGGCCGGCAACGCCGACGTACTCGGCAACACTGCCGTCGCTGACGCAGGACCTCGCGAAGCTCGAGAATGACGTCCGCACGCGCGAAGCATCGTATGCGCTCAAGCCCGACGTCGAGGCACGCATCATCTGGGCTGATACCAACCGCACCATCACGGACGTTGCCATCGTTTACCTGCATGGTTTCTCCGGAACCTGGCACGATGGCTCCCCCGCCATCGAGGAAGTGGCTCGCCGCACCGGCTCGAACGTCTACCTTGCCCGGCTGCACGGTCATGGGCTGCGCGTTGCCGAGCCCCTTGCCGACTACTCGCCTGATTCGGTCTATGCCGACGCGGTTCGCGCCCTGGCAATCGGGAAACGACTGGGACGCAAGGTCGTGGTCATGGGTACATCCACCGGCGCAACTCTGGGACTGTTTCTCGCAGCACGCTTCCCCGGCGATGTTTCCTCGGTCATTAACTGGTCACCCAACATCCGCCTACGTCACGGACTCAGCTTTCTGGCCAATAACCCATGGGGTCTGTCGCTGGCGCGCCTGATCGTAGGGGGCGACTACCGTGAAACGAAGATGAAGAACCCCGAACGCGCCAAGTACTGGTACATGAAGTACCGCATCGAAGGTATTCAGCAGCTGCAGGAGCTGCTGGAAACCTCCATGACGCCGGAGACATTCTCAGCCATCCGGCAGCCTGTTCTTACCATGTGCTGGTACCATAACGACGCCGTGCAGGACTCGATCGTCAGCGTCGATGCCATGCGCACCATGCACCAGCAGCTCTCCTCGCAGCGCAAGCGCTTTCTCCCCCTCAATGCCGACGCCCACGAGATCGGCTATGCAGCAGAATCAAAGGCGGTGGCAACAGTGGTGGAGGAAAGTGTGCGGTGGATCGGGAGTAATTACTGAAGTACGGAAGTACTGAATTACTGAAGTACGGAAGTACTGAATTACTGAAGTACGGAAGTACTCAATTACTGAAGTACGGAAGTACTCAATTACTGAATTACGGAAGTACGGAATTACGCCGAGGCCGAGCGGCAGCCTTATCTGACCACGTCCATGCGGGTATGCAAAACAGTGAATTCACTGCGAAGGATCACTGTATAGGGTCCGGGACTCAGGGCAGTTATATCGACTGGGCGGACGTAGTCGCCCGTGGGCAGACGGGGCTCGTTGACAGGTGAGAGGACCACACGTCCGGTGCGATCGACAATTTCAATTGTCACCGGGGCAGAGCCGGCAAGACCGAAGTGGATATCAACACGCGAAGCAGCCGGATTGGGTCGAGTTGCCAGCCCATACTCAGCACCGTCGGGCACGAAGAGCCGCACGCCCCCTTCATCACAAACTCCGGACACACGAACAAAACCATCTTCGGTGGTAACGAGATTTGTCAGCGACGAATCAAGCCACCGAAAGCTCACGATCTGCAGCGGAGCAACATCTGTCGTGCCCAGCGTAACCGTCGCCGGAAAGGTCAGCAACGTGTCGCCGGCCTTGCGGGTCCCTGTGAACGACATCTGACAGAAGTGCGGGTTGACCAATTGACAATCGAGGTCTGAAGCAGGGAGATTGACAACCGTAGGGTTGGTTCCGATGGTAACGGCAAACCTGCGCGGGGCACGGACCTGGTCAAAGTTGACGGCAGACCTCAGCGTAAGTGCGGCGGTAATGGCCTGTCCGGGCTCGGCCGTGATTCCGGACATCATGACGGTTGCGTTTGTGGTGTCCAGCTCCGGTCTGTGACTCTCAGCAAACAGCTGCAGCTGAACGGGGCTTCCGGGACCATCGAACAAAAACTCAATCGTTCCACTGGTGCGCCCTGTCTCGGATGATGTATAGCGAAGGTCCAGCAAATGTGTTTCTCCCGGCTGAAGAGTAAAACCGGACATTCCACTCAGCACGGTAAAGTCGGTGTCATTCGGCCCTGCCTGCCGGAGCGCCGTTATCGTGAGCGCAGCCGTGCCAACATTGCGTACGGCAGCAACCCCTGCTGTGTCGCGTGATCGGCCCAGAGGTACGCGTCCGAAATCAACAACGGGGGTCAGCAGCGAAAGAAGCGGCGCAACGCCTCTGCCCGTGACCGATTGAATGAGCGTGTCTGCCTGAGTGATGACGATCATCCGAGCCCGATGCTGGCCTTCTCGGAGGGGGCGAAAGCGTACCTCGCCGAAGTTGGTGTTGTTTGGAAAGATGGTGTAGACCGGCAGACCCGACACCAGCGAGAACGCCGCCGAGTCGGCCCCGGCGAAGAAGATCCGGCGCACCTCAAAGGGATAGGCGCCAGGATTGCGGACGAGTTCAACGATCACCGAGTCCTTTTCCGACCCCACAAGGCAAGTGGTCATATCAATGTCCGCTGCTGTGGTCGTTGGCCGGACTATCGAGACAAGCGCATCGGAGCGATCTTCCTGCAGCACGAACTCCCCGACGGACCAGATCTTGGCGGCACTGTTCTGTCCGGCAGAAGCCAGGAATGCACCGTCCGGACTGTAGGCAACCGAGTACACGAAATCCGTGTGCGCCTGCATCCTCTGGATCGGGCGCGCAGTAGATACTTCCCAGATATTGATCGTTTTATCGTAACTGCCCGAGGCGATTGTCCCTCCGTCGGGACTGAACACCACACTGGCGACCTTGTCCGTGTGCCCCTTGAGAATCGCCAGACTGACGGCCGAGGCGACATTCCAGACGATGATCGTGGAATCACTGCCGGCCGTTGCCAGAGTGGCACCGTCCGGACTGAAGGCAACCCCGCGCACCGTACCGCGGTGACCCGTCAATACCCGATCCTGCTGACCGGTCTGCACGTTCCAGAGCCGTATGCTGGCGTCGTCGCTGGTCGAGGCAAGTGCCTTGCCGTCAGGACTGAACGTGACACGCACAACACCACGGCTGTGTCCGAGCAGCGATCTCTGCTCCTGCCACGTTCTGGTGTCCCACAGACTGATCGACCTGTCGTCACTGGCAGAAGCCAGCAACTGCCCATCGGGACTGAACGCAACCGAATACACGATGTCACTGTGCTTCACGAGCGACCTCAGCTCCGCCCCGCTCTGCACGTCCCAGATCTTTACCTGATTGTCGGCACCGCCCGAGGCTAGCGTTCTTCCGTCGGGACTGAAGGCAATACTGAGGATGTACGAGCTGTGTCCGCTTATCGTGCGGACGAGGTTTCCGGAAGAACTATTCCACAGCTTAATCGTACCATCGTCACTGCCGGTTGCCAGTATGCTGCCATCCGGGCTGAAGACTGCCGTGAGTGCGTCCCGACCATGACGCGGAAGCGTCAGCAGGAGCTGTCCGATACTGTCAACACCGAGATGTCGAACCCGGAACAGGCAGCTGTCACTGGTCGGAACCGGCACGGCCGGCCATCGGTACCGCAGGCCTCTGGCAGTATCGATATTTCTCCACACAGCCCCATTGTCATAGCTGTAGCTTATGCGTACCAGAGCGCTGGCCGGGATTCCTTCCCATGTTATGTCTGCCGTGCCTCCGACGATGAGCGTATCCCCTCCGTTGGGCCGCGTCAACTTCAAGGTTGGCTGTTTGGGTTCTCGTCCTGTGTACCCGCCACTGACCTCGAAGATCTGCGGACATACTTCACTGTCAAACATCAACCGACTGAACGCGAAGGCACTGTCGGCGGCCGTGTAGGTGACCGTAAGGGTTGTGCTCTGGTTGGGCTGCAGAGCAAAGCTTGTGGGCGTAACGGTGAACGCTGCATTGGTCGTTGTTACGGAACGCACATTGAAAGGGGCTGTGCGTGCCGTCACCGTAATGGTCTTACTGACAGGGGTAGATACAGGCGGACTCTTGAACCGTAGGAAGGACGGCTCAAACTCAAGTTTAGCCACTGCCGCATCCGGAGGCACGTAGTTCGCCGTGGAGCGTGTTGACTGCCAGTTGAGCGCGACGCTCGTGGTAAGGGGCTGACACGACCTCTGACTCTGCCATTCAATGACGCATGGGGCTTCGGCAGTCGAGACAGCATAGATGCGTTTTAGCGCATTCGCAGCCGAGGCTACGTCGTTATTGGGGATCTTGTTCATCGAGAAGCCACCGGTCTCAAGCCCCATCTTCATCGTCAGATTCGACGTCCAGTCAAATCGATCGAAGATCACAAAGTTTAGTGCAACGTTCGACTGGCGAGCGCGGTCGATGATATCGGGCACGGTCTTCGGATCAAAGTGGCTGCAACTGCTGAGCAACAACACAACCCGACGGAACTTACCGCCCTCTGCCACGGAGATACCGCCGGTAAGTGGGCGCACCATAGCGCTTGTGTGATTCTCTTCGCTTGACAGTGTCCGCAGACTGATGACAGCCTTTTGCAGCTTCTGCCGGTCTGTTGTAAAGTCCTGATTGAGGTACGAGTTGTCATCATAGCTCACCAGAGCAACCTCATTCTTTCCCAATTCAAGCTGATCCAGCCAGGAAGTGAGCACTGCCTTTGCGTTGTTGATTTCATTGAACATCGTCACGTCCACCAGCAGCACAACCGACAGCCGCTCCTGACGATCTGTAGGACAGTCCACTCGGGTGATGGGGCGTGTGCTGCCATCCTCACTGAGGAGAAGATCCGATACCGCCGGGCGCTGGCGATTACCTGCTGCATCGAAAGCATAGAATCGTGCACGCATTGTCGGGTAGGCCGACGTTGTTATATCGAAGAGCGTGATCGACTGTGCAGTCAGATCAGAAGCGGCGCAGACAAGCACCCAAACCAGCAGCACGATCGGCTTGACGATAGAATGCGTTCTTGACGTAGTCATTCATGCTCCTCGATCAGGGGGCTACCGGTGTTTCAATCACAATGTCAACGGTCCTTGTATAAAGCCGTCCTTCTGGCAGTTCCGGTGCATAGGTCACAGCATTTCCGATACCTGCCACCACCGCACGGTCCGCTACCCCCAGCGCCCTGGCAGCAGCGCGCGCACGCTGTTCGGCCAGTGCCTGGTTCTGAGAGGAAACACCGGTGCGATCTGTAAGTCCAGTGAGTGTGACCGTCGAATTCGGTCTGATATACTGCTGGATCAGTCCAACAATGGCCTCATTGGTTCGACTCAGCTCGGACGAACGGATATCGAAGAGGATCAGACTGAATCGGTCAACCTCTTTGTCTGCCATTTTCTCGCGACGCTTTGTCGCCACGGTCAGCACGCGCACGTCCAGACGACCGCCTCGCTCGACACGGTTTCCGTCTTCATCAATGACCGTCAGGGAATAGGTGATCGGCTCTTGACTGCTTGTTCGCAGAGTCTTCTGCATGTCGCACTCGAAACTCTGTGGCACGGCTCCCGCACCCGAGTACGTCTTTAAAACTGTTTCACCCTGTCGCAGTTCCACGCCCCATTGTTCCACCGCACGCTCCGACGTCACCTGACATCGAAGCTCAAGGGTCGAGGGAGTGACCACCATGACCGTATCACGTGTAATGACCGGCGCAAGGATCGAAGGGTCATCGCTTTGAATCTCCACCTGACGATTCTCCTGCGCTCCATCAGTGGTCTGGGAATTGGCGGCCTTCTCCGGCAGTCCTCGGGCCTGTATCCGAATCCGATCGCCGGCAATCGACCATACATTCTGGAGATAGTCCTTCACCTGCTCGGCCCTGGTCCTGGCAAGCTTTGTGTCACCAGTCTCAGCTCCAACATCAGCATGGCAGCCAACCAGTGTGACGCCGGTGGCGGGCTTCTGCCGCAGACGGCTACCAAGGATGTTCAGCACGTGATAGTATGTGGCGAGTTTATCCTGATCATTGACAGTCGTTTCACGAAAAACCGCGGTCTGCCCGGGCGTAAGCTGACGATACCGCGAAGGGATAGTCGATGCCCCCTCTTCGAAGAACACATATCCAAGGAGCGGAGTTAGGATGGTCGACGAAACTTCTTCGACATTGAATCCGCTACCGTTAGCCTCAGCCCCCTGGCCATCACGGACAACGGCGCTGATCGACGCTTCGATAGCGGAACGACGCGCCCGCAGCAGCGTATCGGTGCGCCGTAGGGTGCGCGTGACGACGATCTGCGAGTCATTTTCTTCGGTGCTCTCCGTGATCAGATCGACACCCGGAGAGAATCTCGCCAGGCGCGGGGCTACGTCAACGATGACCGTGTCGATGAAATTTAACCGCTGCTCGACAAGAATACGTTCATCGTCGAACACCGGTACCACCGTGCGCCAGGGCCACCAGACGATAGAAGCACCAATGCGTAGCTGGTCGACATTCCATTTGAGTCCGGATACCACGGACGTGAGTGCATACGCATAGGACACCTCAGGCACCAGCTTTACAGTCTCGCCCTCGTCCATCGGTAGTTCCCACTGCAGCCCCCCGGTGAGCGATAATCCGAGTGCCGTTGCATTGGGGATCTCTGCATTGACCCGTTCGTTCTGCGTGCGCCGTCCGTTGGGGAAAGTCCCTCGCGATGGCTGGAGAATTGTCTCGCGCTGGTCAAAGCGCGAAATAGCACCCACTTCTAGCCGCGAACCGATAAAGAGTGTCAGCCCAGCTAACAGGTCCGCACCAATCGTCGGCTCAATCGTCAACGATCGCAGTGCTGCATCGACGCGATGCTCAAATACCCCCGGACGGTTACCCGAGACGATCGTCTGCTCCTGCCGCAGCAATGTTCCCGAAAGATCCGTGTATCCAAGCCGCACCTCAGCCCTGAACGGTTCTGCAAGAGCCATGCGTCCCACAACGCCAAAGCTTGCACCGGCACCTGTTCCATCACCAAATGCAGGACAGCAATTTGGCACACCCGGCAGCGCTCGAAAATCAGCCCTGTGCGTGTTGAGGCCGTACAGCCCCAAAACACCAAGTGATATATCCTCCTGTGCCGCCACCGGTGAGCATACTCCGCTAACAGAGGCCAGCACCATGAGCAATCGCCCAAGATGACTGATAAACGGCGTTCTGCCCGATCTCTCCATTGATGACTCCGGAGCGTTATGCGTCTTGCCAACAAAGTACCATACAACAGAGACAATACCCTGAATTTCAGGCACTAAAGATTATCCCCGACAAAGGGTGTTCCAATTCAGGTTTCTGGTTCCGCCGCGAAGGCATTTACCGAATAAACCTCGGATGCATAAGGTTCTCCAGACTGAAGATCTCCTGGATCTTCTCTTCCGACAGAAGCCCCTTGGCGCGTACGATGTCGATGACCGAGCCACCGGTTTCGAAGGCTTCCCTGGCGATCTCGGCACTGGCTTCGTAACCAAGGATTGGGTTCAGGGCGGTAACAATGCCGACGGAGTTCAAGACCATTGAGCGCGTGCGCTCGGCATTGGCGGTGATGCCGTCGATACAGCGCTCGCGAAGCGTGGTGCAGGCACGTCCGAGCGTTTCGATGCTCTGGAAGAGACAGTAGGCCAGCACGGGTTCCATGACGTTCAGCTGAAGCTGACCTGCCTCAGCGGCAAACGTCACCGTGACGTCGTTGCCGATCACCAGAAAGCAGACCTGGTTGACGACTTCCGGGATCACCGGGTTGACCTTGCCGGGCATGATACTTGAGCCGGGCTGAAGGGGCGGCAGGTTGATCTCGTTGAAGCCGCAGCGTGGACCCGACGACAAAAGGCGCAGGTCGTTGCAGATCTTCGAGAGCTTTACCGCAACACGCTTAAGAACGCCGCTCATCTGCACGTACGCGCCGTTGTCCCAGGTGGCCTCGATGAGATTCTGAGACAGTGTAACAGGCACGCCCGAGACGTCCGACAGGTACTTCACGGCAAGGGGCGGGTAGCCCTCGGGAGCATTGATGCTGGTGCCGATGGCCGTTGCGCCGAGGTTCACTTCCGTGACAAGCGCGCGGGCTTCTTCGAGTCGACGCAGGTCCTCGCCAATGTTCACGGCAAAGGAGTCAAACTCCTGACCCAGCGTCATCGGCACGGCGTCCTGCAGCTGCGTGCGGCCCATTTTGATGATGTCGGCAAACTCCTGCCCCTTTCGCGCAAACGAATCGCGCAGGCCGCCAAGCTCGGTGATGAGCTTGCCGATCTCCACAAACAGACTCAGCCGGAAGGCCGTCGGGTAAGCATCGTTGGTTGACTGCGAGCAGTTGACGTGGTTGTTCGGGTGGACGATCTCGTAGGTGCCCTTGGGATGACCCAGGATCTCGAGTGCGAGGTTGGCGATGACCTCGTTGGCGTTCATGTTGGTCGATGTGCCTGCTCCGCCCTGGATCACATCAACGATGAACTGGTCGTGAAGCTCCCCTGCCGCAATGCGGTCACACGCCGCACAGATCGCATCGGCCACAGGAGGCTCGATCACACCGAGCTCCCTGTTGGCAAGCGCCGCTGCTTTCTTAACGTGAGCGAATGCCACGATGAACGACGTTGCATGGGCGATCGGGATACCCGTGATGTGAAAGTTCTCACGTCCACGCAGCGTCTGCACGCCATAGTACGCGTTGTCGGCAAGTTCACGTTCACCCAGAAAGTCGTGTTCAATGCGCATGAATGCTGTCCTTATATGACAAGGTGTTCGGAATAGGCCGGCAGATAGGCGTTGACGTTGTACAACTCGCTGAGCTTGTCCTTCAGTGCCGTGCGGGCATCCTGTTCGCCATGCGTCAGGAAGGTAAGGGGCGTTCCATTCTTGGCTACGCTGGCAAACCAGCTGATGAGATCTGTCTGCCCGGCATGAGCACTGAAGCCACCAAGTGTGTGAATGCGGGCTCTGACCTGTTTACGTTCACCGTGGACCATGACCTCGGTAGCACCGTCAACAAGGCGGCGACCCAGCGAGCCCCTTGCCTGATATCCGGCAATGATGAAGTGTGCGCTCGCATCGTCGAGACTGTTGCGCAGGTGATGCATGATGCGCCCCGCAGTACACATTCCGGAGCCGGCGATCACGATAAATGGTCCGGCAGCAGCATTGATCTGCTTGGAATCCTGTGCCGACGTGCAGAGCACCAGTGATCGCAGGTCGTGATCCATCTGGCCATGCTCGTTGAGCTTCGTGCTCTCGGCATCAAAAAGGTCGCGGTGCATGCGATACACATTCACCGCCTTGATGGCCATCGGACTGTCGAGATAGATCGGCAATGCCGGGAGACGTTGCGTGCGGATGAGCTCGGCAATGTGAAAGAGCATCTGCTGAGCACGTCCGATTGCAAAGGCCGGAATGAAGACCTTGCCGTTGGAGTTTACGGCCTCGGTCAGGATGGACTCAAACTCATCGATCGTTTCATCAAGGGACTTGTGATCGCGATCACCGTAGGTCGACTCAAGAAACAGCACATCGGCCTTGGCAGGGGGCTGCGGGTCTCGCAGATAGGGAAAGTTCGGTGGTCCGATGTCTCCGCTGAACACTACGATACGTTCGACACCTTCCTGGTCCTGAATCCGAAGCTCTACCGTTGCCGAGCCGAGCATGTGTCCAGCATCGTGAAAGATGGCAGTGCAGTCCTTTGTAACGCGCACCGGCACGCTATAGTCGGTCTCCTCGATGAGCTCCAGGGTCTGCGTCACATCCTCAGTGTCATACAATGGCTGATCGTAGCGTGTGAGCTTACGTCCGCGCTGCTCATTGCGGCGCCGTCGTCGCTCAAAGTCTGACTCCATGATGTGCGCCGCATCAAGGAGAATGATCTCGGCAAGGTCGCGTGCCGCCGGCGTGCAGTAGATCGGACCCCGGTAGCCCTCACGTATCAGCAGCGGCAGACGTCCGCAATGATCAAGGTGTGCGTGTGTCAGGACAACGGCATCAATATCCATGCGATGGATCCGACCCGGGATGACGTTGCGGGCATCGTCGTCCTTGTCACCTTGAAACATCCCGAAATCAACCAGCACGGTCGACGAGCCGGTTTCAACGAGATAGGCAGAACCGGTGACTTCGCCGGCCGCACCGTAGGGAGTGATTGTGATCATGTGCAAAACTACGATGTGTAACTTTGCGCCATGTCCAATTCACGGTCCGAAGCTGAACCCGACGTCAGCAAGGTTGATTACCGGTTGCTGCGACGGCTTCTGGCCTTTCTCGCCCCCTACCGTTTTCACATCGTGGGCGGCGTTGCTCTGACGCTTGTCTCATCTGCGCTCGGTCCTCTGCGGCCGTACCTTACGCGCATAGCCGTCGATGAGCACATTGTCAAGGGCGACCTGCCGGGCCTGACAACGTTCATCGCCATTATCCTTGGACTGGTGATCCTTCAGGGGGCCACGCAGTATTCTCTGTCACTGCTGATGACCTGGATCGGTCAGCGTGTGCTGCTCGATATCCGCAACACCCTGTACCGACACGTCGAGCGCATGGCACTGCGCTTCTACGACACCACACCGGTGGGCCGCATCGTTACGCGCGTGACGAGCGACGTCGAAGTGCTCAACGAGCTTTTTTCCTCGGGTGTGGTGCTGATGATCTCGGACATCATGGTCATTGCCTGGATCCTGACCTTCATGTGGAACACGTCAGCCGAACTGACACTGCTGACGATCGTGATCCTGCCGTTTCTGCTGATCGCATCGTTCATCTTCCGGAAAAAGGTGCGCGTGGTCTACAACCTCATCCGACGCCAGGTGGCACGCATGAATTCGTTCATGAATGAGTACGTGACCGGGATGGGCGTTGTACAGCTGTTCCGTCAGGAGGACCGCATGACGCGGCAGTTCGCCGAGATCAACGCCGAGCATCGCCAGCTGCAGGACCGTTCGATCATGTACTACGCAACGTTCTTTCCTGTGGTGGAACTCCTCTCGGCCGTTGCGCTGTCGATCATCGTATGGTATGCGGCAGGACACATCGGCACGGGCGAGATGACCATCGGCATGCTGATCGCCTTTGCTCAGTTCACGGAAATGTTCTTCCGTCCCGTGCGGGATCTGACAGAAAAGTACAACACGCTTCAGTCGAGCGTCGTGGCCTCGGAACGCATCTTCAATCTGCTTGATACGAAGCTTACAGTCGATGATGCGAAAGATGCAAAGCCCCTTGCCCATCTTGAGAATGGGATCGAGTTCCGCAATGTCAGCTTCTCGTACGACGGTACAACACCCGTGCTTCACGACGTCAGCTTCAGCGTCAAGAAGGGCCAGACGGTGGCCATCGTGGGAGCGACAGGCGCCGGAAAGAGCTCAATCATCAACCTTCTGTGCCGGTTCTATGAGTTTCAAGGGGGCGACATCCTCGTCGACGGAACAAGTGTTCGCAGTGTACAGCAGGAGTCACTGCGGAGGCGCATCGCCGTGGTTCTGCAGGACGTTTTTCTGTTCTCCCGATCTGTTGAGGAGAACATTACGCTGAACCGTCCGGAGATCAGCCATGAGCACGTTGTTGAGGTGGCCACCTCTCTGGGTGCGCACGACTTCATCTCCCGCCTACCGAACAGCTATGATACAAACGTTCGCGAGCGCGGCGCTGTCTTGAGCGTCGGCCAGAAACAGCTGATCTCATTCTGTCGTGCTCTGGCTTCCGACCCTGATATTCTGATCCTCGATGAGGCAACATCGAGCATCGACACCGAAACAGAGCAATTGATCGAACAATCGATCTCGACCATGCTCAAGGGACGAACCTCCATTGTGATCGCGCACCGCCTCTCGACCATCCAGCGGGCCGATCGCATCATTGTGCTCCATCGCGGAAACGTTGCCGAACAAGGCACGCACCAGGAGCTTATCGATGCCGACGGACTTTACGCCAAGCTTCACCGGCTGCAGTTTGGCCAGGGGGCGGGCGCGATCAACGACCGATGACGACGCGGACGTGCGCCGCGCGATGACGAGATTCCGCGCGGATGCAGTACACACCAGGAGCGAATGCATGCGTCGACAGCGTTATATGGTGCCCGTTCAGCGGTAGCGTTTGAACTACCCTACCCGATAAATCACAGACGTTTAGCATCAGTGGGCCTTCATCCAGCATGCACTGATCAACCGCTATGGTGAGTTTGTCCCCGGCCGGCTGCGGATAGGCCATCAGCAACGGTGAATCATCCGTGTCTGCCTGATGGACATCGGTTGACGTACCGGCAGTGACTGCGTGGATCAATCCCTGGGCATACCATCGAGCGAGATAGTCGTTCGGATGCAGCGAATTCGACGTGCAGTGTGCAGCCCCTTTGCGCCGATAGATCTTCTGGCTCATACTCGTCATATCGAGAACAGCCACACCGGTGCGCTGCATTGAAAGAAGCTCGTCTCGAAACTGCGTCATGATCGTAGCGCCATCCGGCGGAGCACCGGGCGCGGTGACATCAGGCACCATATTGGCAATCAAAAGGAACTCAGCATCCGGCAGCACCGCCGAAAGCTGTCGCATACACGATTCGATGCTCTGTCGAAAGGCAGATGGAGTTGTCGTTCCCCAGATATCATTCATTCCCATGTCAAGGATGATCAGATCAGGTGCGTTAGCAGCAGCCAGCGGGATGCAATACTTCTCCGCCCATGCAACCGTCTTACCTCCACACGAGCTGTTGAATACGTCCACCGAACAGCGTTGAG
This sequence comes from Ignavibacteria bacterium, assembly GCA_947459875.1. Taxonomy (GTDB): domain Bacteria; phylum Bacteroidota; class Ignavibacteria; order Kapaibacteriales; family Kapaibacteriaceae; genus UBA10438. Next base: position 1,535 of record CANHFG010000050.1, on the reverse strand, counting down.
CCGTCCTCAAATAGTCTGCGAATAGTTCAATGTAGCTGCGCATGTAGGGGGCGGTCGGTGGAAAATTTCGCTCGTCACCGATGAATCCGCTAACGTTTAAGCCCGCTGTGATGCTCATTCCGATGGCCTGCACGGTGATGTGGCTGCGCTTAGCGATCATGGATCGAAGGCGAGGAAGCTCGCTCCTCTGCTCCGGCCATCGGAACTCATTACCGGCACGCTCCGGTATATACGTGACGTAGGTCCACGACGAGGCCTTTGTATTCATCAGGCCATTGGAGGAGCCATTGCCGCGCTGACCAGGCCGACGAGATACAGATGCCGATACCCGCGCCGAAAGCTGCCGAATCTGATCACCGTTCACCGAAAAGTCATCGCCGGCAACGAAGGTGGTCGCAAGCGAATGATCACGGACGGCCAGCACACTCTTCGCTGTATAGAGGAGTCGCGCCGTCGAACCAATGCCATCAAGCAGAACGGCCTCATGATAAATCGTATCGGCAAGGTCAAAGGGATTCAGCATCTCGGCCAGATTGTACATCGGCTTCTGCGGACCGTAGTTCGGGAACTCATAGTATCCCCCGCTGGCAGGCGAGACCGTGACCCAAGCCGCCTTGGCCGGGCTGCATGACCATACGGCTTCGGCAGCATCGACACTCAGGATCGGTCGGTATTGGTCATCAAAGAACTGACATGCTCCACCGGCGTAATAGATCGTATTTGGAGTAACGCGCACCTCACCACCGATCTGCGCGAACGCCGGCTCGCGATGCAAACCCAGAATGAGCGACAATGTTGCTGCAAGCGTTAGAAAGTTATGTTTCATGTTCGACCGTTACACACGGATTGCAAGAAGGTTCCAACGCCGCAGTATGCGCAATAGAATCGTAAATTTCAATGCATACCGTGTACGTCATCGCTCAAACAACTCCAGCCAAGTTGCCGAACAAGCACTCGCCAAATCGGTCCTTGAGGCGGATCATGCTCATGCTGAGCTTGATCTTGACTCTGCCATGTGCATCCCTTGCACAGCGTGCGTCGACCAAGGGAACAGACTTCTGGCTCACTTTCATGCAGAATTCGTTCACACCACGACTGTATCTGTTCTTCGGAGCAGATTCAGCGGCTACGGCCACCGTACGAATCGGCTCAACAGCACTCGCAACCATTACTATACCGGCCAAGAGCAACGTGGCCTACGAAGTGACTGACCTCAACGCCTACATCCGTGGAAGCGACCAGGTGGCTGCAGGCAAGGGAATTCATGTGACGTCGAACAAGCCGATAACAGTATGCGCCTTCAACACTGAAAACCAGAGCACCGATGCAACGATCGTCTACCCGACGCTGTCGCTTGGTGACGAGTACTATCTGGCATCCTATCAGCACTTCCAACGCGATGACTGGGCCAGTCAGGGGGCGATCATTGGCACCAAGGATGGAACGATGGTTGAGATCATCCCCAAGGCAGCTGTTGCCCGTGCAGCCGGAGCGGCACGTCCGGCAGGAGTGGCCTACACAATTACGCTGAATCG
>CANHFG010000049.1 GCA_947459875.1 Ignavibacteria bacterium | reverse complement strand
GCGGCACACCGTGCAATACGTCACAAGCACCGGCCTGCCCCCTACCGTGTCTCGCACCTGATGGTGATACCCGAGAAACTGGATCGGATAGGCCGCCGCTTCACCGTTGATCACAATGCCCATCACAATCTTTTCAGCCTGGGCACTGTTGAGCGCGGCCACCCGGAACCGCTTGACGATCGGCTCCCGGAACATGCTCTCGGCCGTCATCTGCGTGCTGATGCCGAAGTACATGAGCGCGTAGATCGCCAGGAAGACTCCCAGCCAGATCTTCCGCACTTTCTGCTGCGTGCGCATGCGGTACCATATCAACGCACCGATAGATCCCAACAGCACAAGTCTTATCACTACGGCATAGCGATCAAGTCCATATGCCAATTGCACAAGGTCCAACTCCTGACTGCCGGGAAACGGCATCACGAGGTATACGCGGGCGATCTCTTGCAGGAATAGGAGGAGGAAGAGGAGGGGCATGATGACGGAATTACGGAATTACGGGATTACGGGATTACGAGATTACGGAAGTACGGAAGTACGGAAGTACCGAAGTACGGAAGTACGGAAGTACCGAAGTACCGAAGTACGGAAGTACCGTAGTACGGAAGTACCGAAGTACGGAAGTACCGAAGTACGGAAGTACCGAAGTACGGAAGTACCGAAGTACGGAAGTACCGAAGTACGGAAGTACCGAAGTACGGAAGTACGGAAGTACGGAAGTACCGAAGTACCGAAGTACGGAAGTACGGAAGTACCGAAGTACGGAAGTACCGAAGTACGGAAGTACGAATAGCAGCATTACTACCGGGTACTTGACGGTTGGTATCACAATCGTAATGCTCGTGCCATCATCACGCTCTTGACATCGCGACGCTGATGGACGACAGCGATAACGAACACCTGCGTGGTATCAATGCGATAGATGATTCGATATCCGGTGTGTATCACCTGCCGGTACTCCGCTGCAACAAGATGGTCGATCTCGGGGACAATGGATCCGCGCGTGGGCATCCGCGAGAGACCATCAATACAATACAGAAGATCATCAACGACCGACCCAGCGCGTCCATCCGGTTCGTGTCGTTCGAGCCACTCTTCTATGTCTTCAAGATCGTACGAGGCAGCAACCGTCACAAAGACATCATATCGCTTTGTTCTCATGTTCTAGGCTTTACGCTTCCTACGTGCACTTTGAATTCGCTTGCGAACGGCATCGACGGAAAGAACTTGACCTTTTCGGATCTCCGACTCTCCCTGGCGTATAAGCTTAAGCATTTCAATGGCCTCGAGCATACGATCATATTCTACCGGATCTACCAGTATCGCAGCGGCTTCACCATTTTGTGTGATCACATACGGCGCACTCGTTTCGCGTAGCGTATCGAGCATCTCCGATGCATGTGCCTTGAAATAGCTGATCGGTTTGATGTTGGTTGTTTTTGACATATCATTACCGGACTGAATATGGTACGTTAACGGTCCGGTTAAGATAGCAAGGAAGTCGTAGTGGTGGCCTGTGTCAGGTGTGAGGTCACTCGTCGTGGGGTCACGGCATCGCCATCGTCTTCATCACTGATCCATGTTCGTCTGAGAGATCGATGATCACGGACGTGGTGAATGGAACCATGTGGGCGGAGGTACCAGCGGGGACCGATGAGCGTAGAAGCAACCTTCCCTGTAGGTCGTAGACAGAGAGTGTGCAAGGACTCGCAACCTCGCAACGCAGCACGTCGCCCATGCGGCGCAGGGAAGCCCCCTGACGTGGTGGTTCGCCTATGGAAACGGTGGCTTCGACGGTGAATGAACGCGTTGCAATGAGATCGCCGTTGCGACGGTACTCAACCTTCCATTGGCCCGACGCCTCGGGACGTCGGATCCACGTCCACCAGTAGTAGTACGTGGAGGGGGCCGTTACCGTGAACTCGTATGTGAACCACGCCGCACCATCCGGCGTGAGCCATGTCGCTGAGAGTTGATCGTTAGCAGCGATATGTTGCTGAAGCGACCAGAACGTGATCGACGAGTCGCCCTTGGTAATCGACGTTGCCCGCGGCGGACGTTCCCGGATGGTATCAAGCGAAGGCGGCCAGGTCGTAACATCTGCGTCGATGAGTGCATACTCCGTCTGATACTCGGGCTGCTCCTGCCACTTCAGGGGGCGAGGCAGGCAAGCCCCCTGAAACGCATCAACGCGCTGCCATACTTCAAAATGAAGATGCGGGTCTTCACTGGTGCCGCTTGATCCGATGAGGCCGAGGCGCTGACCCTTCTTTACGCTCTCACCAACCTTTACACGTGCCGAGCTGCTCTTTAGATGAGCGTAGTAAAGGATGTATCCGCCGGGATGCTCAACGGCCACGTAGTTGCCGAAGCCCAGTGTTCGGTCAACGCGCTTGTTACGATCGTACAGCGTGTCAATGACGGCTATGACACGTCCTGGGGCCGCAGCGATCACGTGCACGCCGGAGTCCATGTGTCGGAAGGACTTCACGGCAAAATCCGTCCCGTCATGACCATCATACGTCTGACGTCCGCACATGTAGTCGCGGATCGCTCCGCTGTCGGCCTCGTGATCAACGTAGTTGATGATATAGACATCCTTGCCGAGCTCACCTTCAACGGGCAAGCCCAGCTCCAGCGACGGTAGCTGCGCCAGCGCGGACGATGCAGCCACGAGCAATCCGCAGAGTACCATGCAGATATGACAAGCTGCGCGGCGCGGCGCTGAACCTTGGTTTGCGGGATGAACATGGATAGATTCCACAGATGCGAAGATACCCGTGAAACCATCTGACTCCGAGGTCATGATTCCCCGTTTTATTCCTGTATCAGCCCTCGTGGCGGTCGTTGTGCTGATTGTGCTGGTCGCTTATACCACGCAGGCCCAACCGTCTGGCAACGTGCCGATGCCGAAGCTTCTTGCTGAAGCATCGCAGCGCGTGCGTGTAGTTATGTCGCCCGCTGGTAACGACGCCGGTGACGGGACGCGAGAAAAGCCCCTTTCAACGTTCGGTGCTGCCATTGCCCGACTCAAAACACTCACGTCAGGTGAGAAGGGGCGAGTGGCCTGTGAGATACGGTTCCTACCGGGACGGTATGCGCTGCGCGATGTGTTCATCCAGTACACCAAGGACTATGTCGTCTTGGGCTCGGCCGGTGAACGTCGTCTGGATGTCAGCTTTGTCGGTGAGGGCAATGTTGTTCTCGACGCGTCCAGCGTTGTGGTTCCTGCCGGACACGGTGTCATCACAACGTCATCATGTGGCGTTGAGATCCGAAACATCCGGATCGTCAACAGCAATGAATTCGGCATCCGTCTCGGTACGAGTCTTGAGCGACGTTCGACGAACGTCCTGCTGTCCGACGTAGTGATCGATTCCACCTTCTCGCACGGCATTCGCATAGGCGAAGATGGTTCGCCCCTTTCCGATACCGTTGCACTCGTCGCGTGTTCCATTACTCATACCAATCTGATGAATGATCGGGGCATACGAGGTCAGTTCGGAAGTGCTATCAAAATGTTCGGGGCTCGTGATGTGAATGTCATCGAGTGTAAGATCGGCCGTAACTGGGGCGAAGCAGTCTGTATCAACAACAGCTCACGTGTTCGAGTGCGCCGCTGCACCATCTTTGATAACTGGGCGCCGGGAGTGTACTGCGATGTCGGCTCAGATGTCGTGGTTGAGGATTGCACCTTCCGATCGGATAAAGACACCACCATGTTTCCTGCCGGACGTCGAGGGATGGTAGCGGTACTGATCAGCACCGAGGGTTGGGCCGGGAGTCCAAACGAGCTTCGCTGCCAGAACATCGACATCGTCAATAATGTCTTTGTGAACATGGCCGGCTGTCTGGACATCTGGGAGGGGGCGATCGGGTTCACCCAGCAGCAGATCATCAGCGGTGTTCGCTTTGCACACAATACCTGCGTTGGCATGTGGACCACGAAGGGCAACACGAGCACGGCGTTTGTGAACCTGGTCTACAGCGTTCCGTTTCCGAGCAACAGACAGATTCGCAACGTCCTGATAGCCAACAACATCTTCTCAGTCGATCCATCCCTGATTGCTCCCAATCGCTGGATCCGCCTGCCGGCCGAAGCCGTTCCGGCAATGACATATCCTTCGAATTACTGGTCTGCATCGGTGCCTGGTATCGCCACAACCTTTGGTAATGTCGTTGCCCCCTCCCTACCCCTTACGGAGCCGGCCTCGTGGCTACCCGAGGTGATGCCGTCCCTCAGGGGTCGAGTACCACGCCTTTCATGGGTTACGTCGGATGCCGGTGGCCGCACGCGTACTGCTGATTCGACCAATGTCGGCGCGTACGAGTTTTCGTTGCCCAGCAGCGTGCCTGGAGAGGTCGCTCACGCTCCGGTCTTCATGAGACCATTTGTCGGCAACTCGACGGTGGTATGCGCTCCAGGTCGGCCGGTTCAGATCCGTGTCTATGCCATCGATGGTAGGCTGTTGACCTCAGCAGATCTTGATGGCGGCGATTGCCGCAACCTGTCATGGCAGTCCGTTCAATCGGTTTTCGTGCTGATGCAGTAAGGCAACCCTGTTGTGTCGGTCATCCGTCATCGGTCATCCGTCATCGGTCATCCGTCACCGGTCATTAAGAAACCCGATGCGGTTCAGCGCGAGCTGGTGTCGGCTCTTTGTTAGGAAATACGTCAGCGTGACCAGCAGGCCGAACTTTTCGTTGACGTTCAGACCGGTAATAATGAAGCCGGCCTTGAGCTTCGGGACGATCACCGCATTGTTTGCGGCAAGGTGTGTTGACTGAATTCTCTGGTAACCGCCCACGCGAGCATGTTCGATCACTATCGGTAACAGGGCTGAGTATAGCCCCCTTCCTCGATGTGCGGGGTCGATGGCTGTGTTACGCATGAGCAGCGTGTCATGATCCGACTGCTGTGCAAACGTCCACCCGATGATCTCATCGCCGGAGTAGATGCCCCACTGAAAATTATCCGCTTGCGGATACGCCGCGCGGCGCGCGACAATGCGTTCACGCACATCATCCTGCAGTCCTGCGTCGATGTCGTCGCGTGTGCTCGATGTGAAGTACAGGCTCTCGCGTTCGCGATACACGGCGTAGAATTCCTCTGTCGTGAGTTCGCGCAATGCATAACCGTCAATCATGGGTCTGTTCATGGAGCGAATCTACGATTCCGCCCAAACGACCCGCGCCATCGAAACTTTTTCGGTACGTTTGCTGTCTTTGTTACCCCGCTTGGAACAATCACCACCGCTTGGAGAACGATCAATGGCTAACAGCGCCCCCGTAACACTCATTATCGGAGCAACCTCCGGAACGGGACTCATCACCGCTCAAAAGCTTCTACAGCGCAACGAACCTGTCCGCATACTTGGCCGAAATCGCCTGAAAACCGTACAGATCTTCGGTACAAGCAACGCCGAAATCATCATCTGCGATATCACGAAACCATCAGAAACACTCAAGCGTGCCTTTGACGGGGTGCAGCGTGTGATCTATACAGCCGCCGTTCCGCCTCGTCGCGCAAATGAAGAAGAGATCCGTCAGGTGGATTATGAGGGACTTCTTAATGTCCTCGCAGCCGCAAAGTCAGCTGGTTTCAACGGTCGATTCGTGTACCTCACTACGCTCGGACTTACTCACAAGTCGCTGCTAATGTCGGTCCTCGGAATGATCAAGCCCGGCATCGTTCAATGGCGTATGGCCGCCATTGAAGCTCTACGCGAAAGTGGTCTGAAGTACTCGATCATCCGCGCCGGTTTGTTCACAAACTCATCACCCGGCAAGAGGACAACCGTCCTGCTGAACGAAGACATCCCGATGAAGCTCTCAACGGCCATCAGCCGCAAAGACGTCGCCGATGTGCTCATTGCGGAGTCAAAGAAAACCGATAGCACCAGCTCAGATGTGTGTGCCCTGTGGGGAAAAGCCGCGTCGTAAGAGTCTCCGTCATCCGTCATCCGTCATCGGTCATCGGTCATCCGTCATCGGTCATTCTCACACGAACACTCGTGTCCCTTTGCTTTTGCAAAGCATTCCCGACCCTCTGAGATGCTGAACCATAGGATGGCTGTGGCACCGAGCACATCGGCGTAGGCGAAGGATGTTAGCTCATAGACGAGAGCCGACATAAGCACCGATATACTCATGAAGATGCAGACCATCGTGCAGTTCGCATCGGCCATCAGCGGTGCACTGTTGAGTTCACGCGCCACCTGACGTTTGCGTGAAACGAGCCACCACATCGTAGCAATGCTGATCAGTCCAATGATCACACCCCAGTGGGTCGACTCCGGTACATGTCCATAGACAAGTGTTGCGCCAATAGACAGAGCAAGCATGGCCGAAAGCAGAAAGAACGCTGTGCCCGTAACGCGCAGAGCTGAAATCTCCGCTTCCGTCCTCTTTGTGGGACCATGCTGTTCAATGCGACGGATCATGAGAAGGACGCCAACGCCAGAGATGGACTCGATGAAGCTGTCGATCCCGAAACCGAAGAGCGCAAGCGTCTCATCATCCGCACCAAAGTAGGTCGAGACACCCCCTTCAACGAGGTTGTAGATGACCGTGAAAATGGCAAGGAGTCTGGCCGTCCCGTAACTCGACACGTGTGAAGCAATGGTGCTCATAGAATGCAACGATATTGTGGGAGCCGAGGAGGGATGACCAATGATCGAGGACCAATGACACCCCAAAACCTGAAACCTGAAACCTGAAACCTCAAACCTCAAACCTGAAACCTCAAACCTGAAACCTCAAACCTGAAACCGGCGCGCAGCGCTTACCACACCACCTGATACTGCATCACGAGCTGGGTGCGGCGCGGACCATCGACGAGTTCGCCGAATGGCGAGTCGATCGTTGCGAGACCATACGTTGGGCGGTTCTGGACGTCCAGGGTGAGTCGGCTCCTAAGTCCATCGAGTAGCAGCGAGCAGCCCACGTGGTAGATATCCGTACGACGTCCTTCGAGACGCTGATACCAGGCCTGAGTGGTGCTGACGTAGGGCATGAGACCATTAGCGCCAAGCACTTTGGGGAAGTACACACCGAGGTGCGAGTAGACGACCGTTCCGGTACCGAACATCGGAAAGGCATTTCCGAAAGAAGGGCCAAAGCTGGCAAGGGGCTTGACGAACGTGCTGTCGAGGCCGGTCTGATTGGCCGTCCCGGGATTCATCACGCCGTTATATCGGAGGTAGTTCCGACCGTAATTGTTGCTGAACACGCCGGCATAGGCACTCACGGTTGTTCCGTTTCGGTCGATCGGTGCGTCGAACATCGACTCAACCGCCATCAATGTCATGTCCTCATACAACGTATCGCCCCCTACCGCCCTCCACATAGCCCGAGGCTGATGCATGAAGCCGGCGGCAATGTTGAAGATCTTGCGCTGACCGTAATACGTGCCCGCCATGTTTGAGACCTGATGTGGCTCGTGATCGGCAAACTGCCAGATCACGTATGCCTGCTGTTGCAGACTGTGGCCCACTTGAGCAAAATTGGCAGACGTACCAAGGGGCTGCTGGGGGTTGCCGTTCGTAGTGATCGGAAATGGGTCAGACAGTGCCACGCGGTAATCGATCGGGCCGATCTGACCGCGCGCCGTAAGGCTGAGCTTGCGTCCAAAGATGTCGATCTGCTCCACGGTTGCCTGACCGAACACCGGGATGTCTGCCGTTGGCATGGCAATCACAGCCGGCTGCGAGAACCGGCTGAGTCCGTTCACAAAGGCCAGGCCCGCTCCCAGCTTGAGCTCGTTCTTGTCAAACACACGGTACTCGGCGAACACATCATGAAAGAACGCCTGGATCTTGCGATTGCCCGAAGAGGCGAAGTTGGTGTTCATGTTGTTGAAGCCGTAGTGCAGAAAGAGCGTTGTGCGCTCATTCACTGTACAGAAGGCCTGCACACGGGCTCGGCGGATTCCAATGTCGAAGGTGTTGTCGACAGGAGCCCCCTGCTGCATCGTTAATGGGTTGCTTTCATTGTAGCGGGCCCAGAACTGACCGAAGATCTGAAGCTTGATCGACCGTGACGAATCGGAGAAATCCTGTGCATGCATCGTGCACACCGTGAACATCATAATGAACACGATGTAACAACTTGCCCTCATCACAGTCTTTTGCATGGCGAGAATTTAGGGAATCAAATGCTCATGCAATTTCTTGTGGTCATCCTTTTCACAATGGCATGCATGCCAATGTCTGAAGGGGCCGACATTACTCCGAAGCAACTGGCTGAACTGTTGCGGCGCGACCCATCCGTTGTTGTTGTGGACGTCCGTACGCCCGAAGAGTATGGTCAGGGACACATTGCCGGAAGTCGGCAGATCGACTACTACAGTGCTGAGTTCCATGAACGTCTGCAGAGGCTTCCGAAGGATCGGGACGTTGTTCTTTATTGCCGATCCGGCAAACGCAGCAGCGATGCGAAGAGCTTTCTCGTTTCAATTGGCTATTCTCGCGTCTTCAATCTGAACGGAGGCATCATCGCATGGAAGAAAGATCGGCTACCTATCGTTGGACAATAGGCGCACTCTGCGCCCTGGGTCTGGCCGCCGCGATCTCCATTTCCTGTCAGCGTCAGAGCGAAGAACCCAGCCAGCAAACACCGGCTCAAGCAGCAGATTCGATCTTTGTTCCGCCCGATACCTCGACGATACCGAAAAACGCCACAGGCGATATGATCCGCTACGGACGTGAACTGCTGGTAAACTTTCCGTTTTACCTGGGACCGAAGGGAACGGTCGGCAAGTTTGGTGGCAACGGCCTCGGCTGTCAGAACTGTCACCTCGAAGCCGGCACGCGTCCTTACGGTCTGAACTACTTCTCGGCACACGCCCGTTATCCGCAGTACCGCGCCCGAGAAGGACGCATCCTCACACTCGCTGAGCGCGTGAACAACTGCATTGAACGTCCGTTGAATGGACGCCCCATTCCGCTCGACAGTAAGGAAATGGTGGCAATGGTCACCTACATGCAGTGGCTCGGGAAGAACGTGCCGGTAGGAGGCAACGTAGAGGGTGATCGTCTCAAGGAGATCACGCTCCTGGATCGTCCGGCAGATCCGATCAAGGGGCGAGTGGTGTATGAAAAGCACTGCGTGCGCTGTCATGGTGATGAGGGTCAGGGCGTGCTCAAAGAAGATGGTATTGCCTACGTGTATCCACCGCTGTGGGGTAGGCAATCCTACCAGCCTGGCTCATCCATGCACCGTCTGATCAAGTCAGCACAGTTTATTAAGTACAACATGCCCAACGATATCGCGCGCTGGGACAAACCTGTACTCACCGATGAAGAGGCATTTGACGTTGCGGCCTACGTCAACGACGACAAGCTGCACGAGCGTCCGCGTCCGGACCTGGATGGCGAGTATCCGATCCTGAAAGAGAAGCCTGTGGACTACTACTGGCCTCCTTATGTGGACGGATTTTCGCCCGAACAGCACAAGTACGGACCATTCAAGCCGATCATGGAGTGGCGCAAGAAGAACGGTCACCCAACGGGGTACTGAAAGCCCCCTGACCTATCGCTGGATCACAACCGGGTGACGGAAGGTGCGGCCGAGATAATCGTCGGCCAGCATCAGATACACTCCCTGCGGCAAGTCTCGCACATCTACCTCGCGTCGTGTGCCATCACAGCTCAGGTTCACGACCTGCTCTCCAGTGGCTGCGAACAGGCGGATCGACTTCAGGCCTGAGCCCACATTACTTACCTGAAGAACATCGGAAGCCGGCTGTGGCAGAACGCTCACGGGAGATGACGGTTCATTCTCATCATCAACACTCGTGAACGTGATGATCTCAACGAAGTTCTTCGACGTTGCACTGAGTGACGCGTAGGGGGCTTCCCTCGGCGTGATGCGAATCTGGAAGTTCTTCGATACCGGCGTCGACACGGGCACCCTCCAGAGGAAGCCCTGTGCAGCGGCGGGAACAGAATCCTTTATCGACGCGATAACGTATTCACCGAGCATGAGATCCATCTGCACACTGCCGCGCAAGTTGGTCTGCCATGAGATCGCATAGGAACTGTCGTGCATCCAGCGCACGTCCACATCCGGACGCGTGATCGTCAGATACGGTCCGGTGATCAGAAAACTGTCGACCTTGGACCATGCACTCCACAGACCTTGAGTTTCCGCACGCGCTCTCCAGTAGTAGCGTCCTGCATCGCCCCCTGCCGGAAAGATCACACGGTCATTACGATTGATACTGTCAAGCACGAGCGTCGTAAACGAAGTCGTCTTTGCGACCTGCACCTGCAGGCGATCGCTGCGTCCGGGAACAGCAACGCGCAGCGGATAGGTAGAGTCTGCAAGCACCTGCCGGTCTGTGATCGGATCCTGCAGCCGCACCTCGCGCGGAGCTCCTGGATTCGGAGCCGGAACCCCAAAGGCAAACTCACCGGCCTGTGCGTTTTCAACGACAAGTTCGCGGGCAGAAGCATCAAATCGTGTCGACAGCATCACGAAACGGCCACTATCGATCTGTGGTCGGTAAAACACCATGCACTTGTCCGCATCGCGTCCGAGCATCAGCGTATCAACATGAAACCGCATCGTCATGCGATGCTCCTTGATCCCATCCACCGTCACATCCACCCGAGCCTGCTTGAGTAAGGGGGCTTCCCCATCCCAAAGCGGGTTCTTGGGTGACCATTGGAAACGCCGAGCCGTGGTGGTGTTATAGAAGAAGGAGTTGAGCGTAGTGAATTCCGCACGCAGACCTACGAACTGTGTTCCTCGGTAGTAGCGGTACGTTTCACCTTTGAGCACATCTCGCGCAACCGCCGTGGCACTGGCGCGTCCGGTTGGCCACATGGGAACCTTGGTGGCACGGTACACGAACATCTGCTTCGGGTAGTAGGCTTCAAACACGACGTTGCCGAGTGAGTCAACCTCGGTCACACCCGGCGAACCGTTCGACGCAGCACTTCCCCAACCGAGAAGTCGATGCCCATTCTCCAGCGGCTGCAAGCCCCCTTGAATGCCCGCATAGATGTCGGGCTGCGGACGATACTCCCAAACCATGGTCGCCGTCTTGTTGATCTCATCAAGACGATACTCAACCCCCCGAGAATACTGCGGCGTGTGCTGCGTTCCGTTATCGAAGAGCGAGATGTTGCCATTCGGCAGGCGCCGCGCATCATGCTGGTAACTGAAGAACGTTGGGGCGTTTTCGGGATGCTCACCGATGAACGTGAACTGATTGCTCTTACCCCCGAGGATCCACATCACCTCACCTGTGAGGCGGTTGATCTTGATCACCTGTGACATGTGGCGCATGGAAACGATCCAGTTGCCATCGTCATCGATCCAGAGCGAATTGTTGTGACAGTAACGGATGGCTGGAGCCGTAAGGTCTTCATAGGAGTCAATGATCGGGATATGATCCAGTGCACGCCACTGCACCACCACGTTGCCCTCGACGTCGAGCTCCTGAATGATTGCCTGCACAACGTTGGCTGCTGGGTGACCGCCTGGAACGACGCTGCTCATATCCACGGTCACATCTTCGGCACCAAGGATCACGCGATGTCCGTTTGGCAGCATGTGCACGTCGTGCTGCGTCGTTAGATACCCGGCGCGTTTCTGATCCAGCCGCTCCTGTTCGGCAAAGAGCGTATCGACGATGTACACGCCAGCAGGCACGGAGGCGCCGGAGAACACCACCAGCTCGGAATATCCAAGACGTCCGTCAGGGAATACCTTGAACTCGAAGGGATAGTTCGTGGTCCTGCCGGTTCTGATCACGCCACCGTTGACGTTGTACGCACCCAGGTAGGATCCAAAAGGTCGAGGAGATACTCGGCAGTTCGGCGCCAGCAGCAGATACCCCGGCACGGGCGTGGTATTCGTCGTAACCTTCAGTGGTGCAAGATCCGGCTGCGCACGCGCAGACGTCGCTATGGAAACAAGGGCCAGAAGAATGAGGAGCGGACGAAGCATACCGAGAAAGTTACGCACCAGCGGAACGTTGTCAGACCCGTCAGAGCAGTTCTTCCCGATGGCGCACGACGTATTGTCGAATCGAGGTGAGTCCACTGTCGACACCTCGCATACGCATGCGAAGATCCGTCTCGGCCTTGAGTGAGATAAGTCCGAGCTTAAGCGGACGTTTGGCCGGTTGCGCAAGTTCGGCCGTGGTCACGCGAGAGATGATCGATGGATCAAGCTTGAAGTACTCCGCGATCTTCAGTGCAAAGTCGTAGCGTGACAGAAAGTCGGCCCCGCCGGCGTGATACAGTCCGGTGCGACGGCTCATTCCAAGACGCATGATCACTTCCGCCAGATCATCGACATACGTCGGATTGCCGATCTGATCGTCCACCACACGGATGGGAGTCTGTGAGTCGAGCGCATCAAGAACCCAGCGCACAAAGTCGGGTCGCTCGCGGGGTGGACCATAGATCACGTTGGTGCGGATCACCAATGAGTTGGCGTTCCCCGCAACACAGATATTCTCCCCTGCCAGCTTGGATTTGCCGTAATAGTTGATCGGGTTCGGAATAGATGACTCGGTATACGGACCCTTCGTTCCGTCAAAGACATAGTCCGTGGAAATGTGCACCATCTTGGCATCGAGAACGCGCGAGATTCGGGCGAGATTCTCTACCAGCGTCACATTCAGATCCCACGCCATCTGACGTTCCGACTCACACTTGTCGACGTTGGTCATTGCAGCAAGGTTGATCACCGTCTGCGGCATGGCCGCCATAATGGTCTGCTTGAGGACGTTCTTATCCCGCACGTTCACAACGTGCATCTGAACGCGCTCGTGATCATAGCGTAGGGGCCTGGACGACAGCAGCTGCAACTTCTCGTCGGTCTCTTCGAGAAGCATCGGAATAAGGGCAGCACCTGTGGTACTGCCAGCGCCAACAATGGTGATCATGGTGGGCGAAAATAGACCAATCCTGCGTCTTGTTTCTCACCCGCCCCATCCTGCCCGGTCCAGACTGCGGTACTGTATTGCTTCCTTTACATGCTCGGCGAGTATCTCTTCGCTCTGCTGCAGATCGGCGATCGTTCTAGCCACCTTGATGATGCGTGTATATGCCCGCGCAGAGAGCTTCAGCGCATTCATTGCGATCCGCAGCATAGAGGTCGACTCATCGTCCAGGATGCAGAATGATTCAACCTCCTTGCTCGACATGTCGGCGTTCTTGAACAGGTGTGATCTGCCCACGAAACGCGTCTCCTGCAGCCGGCGTGCCGCATCAACGCGAACACGTATCTCGCGCGATGATTCTCCGAGCTCGCTTGAGGCGAGGTCCTCCACATGAACCGAGGGCACATCAACATGCAGATCGATCCGGTCGAGTAGCGGACCCGAGATCTTGGCCATGTAGCGCTGCACGTCCTGCATGGAGCACTTGCACTCTCGTCGAGCACTGCCGTAGTGTCCGCACGGACAAGGGTTCATCGAGCACACCAGCATCACATTCGCCGGATAGTCCACCGTCATGCGCGTACGCGAGATCCGTATTCGACGTTCCTCAAGGGGCTGGCGCAACACCTCCAGCACATTGCGCTGGAACTCCGGCACTTCGTCCAGGAACAACACGCCGTGATGGGCAAGCGTCACCTCGCCCGGCCGCACCACCCCAACGCCCCCTCCGACCAGAGCCGCATCACTGATGGTGTGATGGGGTGCTCGGAAGGGGCGCTGCGTTACCAAGGGCTGACCTGGGGGGAGAAGTCCGGCAACGGAGTGGATGGTGGTGGTCTCCAGCGCCTCTGTGAGG
The DNA here is from genome assembly GCA_947459875.1 of Ignavibacteria bacterium. Taxonomy (GTDB): domain Bacteria; phylum Bacteroidota; class Ignavibacteria; order Kapaibacteriales; family Kapaibacteriaceae; genus UBA10438. The sequence continues at coordinate 3,394 of CANHFG010000049.1, read as the reverse complement.
CTCAGAGGCGGCAGGATGGTGGCGAACCGTTTTGCAAGCATTGTCTTTCCGGCACCGGGCGGGCCGATCATGATCATGTTATGTCCGCCGGCGGCGGCGATCTCCATGGCACGCTTGACGGCCAGCTGACCTTTAACGTCGGCCATGTCGATGGTATGTCGGGCCGACTCTGTTCGGAAGACCTCGTTGATGTCGAGATGATGCCGCTCCAAGGGGGCTGATCCCAGCAGATGCATCACCGCCTCGCGCAGATTGGTAACGCCGTACACTTCGACTTCGTCCACCACTGCCCCCTCATCAGCATTGGCGGCCGGCACGATGATGCGCTTGATCCCTGTGCGTTTGGCCATCATGGCAACGGGCAGGATGCCCCGCGATGGGCGTATCGCACCGTCAAAGGCAAGCTCGCCGAGCAGAATGCAGTCTGTAAGATCGATCGGCGCCATCAGCTCCAATGCCTGCAGGATGCCGATCGCAATCGGCAGATCAAATGCACTTCCTTCTTTGCGCACATCCGCCGGAGCAAGGTTTACGGTTATACGACGCGGATCCCAGGCATACCCCGAGTGGTGCAGTGCCGCAACAACCCGCTCGCGCGACTCGCGCACAGAACTGTCCGGCAGCCCTACAATGCTGAATGCCGGGAGCCCCGTTTCCACCGTCACCTCGATCTCTACCGGCAGCGCCCCGATCCCGAACACCGATGCCGAATGCGTGGCTGCATACATAGTCTTCCTCTCGAAATGGTTCGTTTGGTAAAACCTTTCGGTTTTAGCCCCTTTCGAAAGTCTATGTGCGAGATGTCACCAAAAACGTGACATTCTACTTCATTATCCGCCGCAGATATTCATCGAACATGGGCACAGTGAATGCCACCTCCCCATGGGAAGGGCTCCAGAGCATCCCCTTTTGAATCAGACGACTTCGTATCGAAGCAACTGCTTGCAGAGATTTTCCCATCGCAATGGCAATGTCTGCCGATTGGTGAGGACCGGGGCCGAGTTCTGCCATGGCGCGCAGATACTCGCGTTCGGAAGTTGAAACGCGATCGAATCGAACGCCAAAGAAGCTTGCGTCAAGCGTTGCCTCGGCAAACTCTCGAGCTGCTTCGACATCCTGATGTGTCACAGGAGTTTGTTCTGCAACGTCCCACGCATGCTTACCGAATTCCTGGATGAAGTACGGATATCCGTGCGTGTCGCTAATGATGCGGTCAAGAGCATCGGTCGTAATCCCTACTCCTTCGGCCGCCAGAGGTTTGATAACGGCATCGCGAGTTGCGTCGGGTGTAAGCGTTGATATTGAGCGGAAATCGAACAGACGTTCCGCATAGGTCTTGGAGTTGCCCAGATGTCCGCGAATATTCGGCAGACCCGCTCCGACCAGAGTTACGGGGAGTTGATTCTGTGAGCATCTGTGCAGCGCGGCAACGAGTGGTCCAAGTTGTGTCGCAGGCAGATACTGCAATTCATCGATCATGATTACCAGTGCCTTACCCGAACCTTTCGCGGCCTCGCCAACCGCCTCGACAACGTCGGCAAGATCGAGCTCCAGATCCCCATTGTCTGCCGTCCCCTGTTCTGGCTCAAGGTCAAGGGTCACCTCGATATCCGAGTATTTGACCTTTGTGGCAGAAACGAAACCGGCAAGAACCCGTAGCCCCCGGTAGGCCAATTCGCGCGCTGCCTCGGTTCGGGAAATCTTCAGAAGTGCCAACCGGAGAAGGGGGCTCAACAGCGCGGGCAACGAACGGTCTTCCGGTGCTTCGATCAACACCACAACCTGCCCTTCGGATTCGGCACGGCGTCGGATTTCACCCAGAAGTACGGTCTTTCCAACACCACGCAAACCCATTAACACCATGTGTTTACTGGATCGTCCAAGCGCCGTACGGCGTATTGCCGTCATAACGTCGTTCACAACGGTATCTCGTCCAGCCAGCTCATACGGCGGACTTCCGGCGCCCGGACTGAACGGGTTTCTCAGCGAATCCATTTACGAATATACATTTGTTATCAGTGTATAGCAACTTCTGTTAACTGCTGTTTACTGTTGTATACTTCAGGTTTGAGGTGTGGGGTTGTCGTCCATCCGTAGGGGCGAGCCCATGTGCTCGCCCATTGGGTATTCATGAAACGAACCGCATCGCCCATCGGGTTTTAGGTATTGGGTAGGCCGTCATCGGTCGTGGGGTCGCAGCATGCTGCGACCCTACCGGTCATCGGTCACTCGTCATCACCAGACGAACACGAGAATGACGCTAATGAGGCCAAAGACGAAACCGGCCATGGTCATGTATGCGAACCCCACGCCCAGACCCATCAGAATGGTCATGAGCCAGGATTGTTCATAGACGGTTCGGAGTGATACTAGATAGTAGGCTGGAAGCAGCAAGACGAGAATGACATCAAAGTGTTCGTAGATCAGCATCGAGATGAGACCGGAGACAATTAGGATCAAGAACACGCCGGAGTGCATGTAGAATGCATGGACAAGATGGTCCACCACAGTGAAATGACGTCGACCATAGAACATGAACAGAGCGATCGCAAACACCGGCATCATGGTGAAGAGAATCCAGTGTGCTTTAGTCATCAGAAAATCATCGAAGCTCATTCGGCTACGATCGAGCGACTTGAGGTACAGTCCAAACACTAGTCGGTTTACCACGCTCCGTTCGAGTCGTATTGAGTCCATGAGAGCGCTGGGGTCGGCGATGCCGTCTTTTGTCATGTACCGACGTAGGGCACTCCTGCTGAAGCTCACGCCGGAGATCGTGTCGATGTCGGCCGAGTCTTGATTACCGCCGCTACTGGAGCCGCCGTATAGCGTGATCGCGTCGTTCGCTGCAGGCTCATTCTTGTGACTTTTATCAGACCCCATAACGATGAAAAGAATCACCGTAAGCGTGAGGAACATTCGAACAGGATGAAAGTATCGTACGCGCTGACCCGCGATGTACTCCTTTGCGATCTTTCCGGGCTTCGTGATCAGCGGCACCAGACTTCGCATCACCTTTGAGTCGAGGTGGAGGAACTCCTCGACGAGGTCACGCAAAAGATGTCCGACCGTTTCTTTCTGTGTGTTGTTGAGCTGTCCGCAATACGGACAGTAATGGTCGGTCTCAGGATCCAAGCGTGTGCCGCAATTCAGGCAGGAGTCGGATCTCTTGATGTGGTGCAGATTCATGTGCAGATGGCGCGGTAAGGGGCTGACCAATTTACGCCATTCGAGGGTTTGGGCTCTGAGGCATGAGGACTGGTGCTGCGCGCAGTTACGGAATTACAGAGTTGCGGAAGTACGGAGAAACGGTCATTCGTCATTGGTCATTCTAACGCCTTGTTCCCTCCCTTCACTCGGGATGAAGTTCCGTCCCCAGTACCCAGTACCCAGT
>CANHFG010000048.1 GCA_947459875.1 Ignavibacteria bacterium | reverse complement strand
GGCCACGACCTTGTAGTCCAGACCCAGCTGATCACGCGCTGCTGCCATGCCGAGGGCGGCAGAGATCGACGTTGTGGCGTGCCCCGCACCGAAGTCATCATACTCGCTTTCGGAGCGCTTCAGGAAGCCCGAAAGGCCCCCTTTCTGACGGATCGTATGAAGCTGATCACGGCGTCCCGTGAGGATCTTATGCGGATAGGCCTGGTGCCCTGTGTCGAGCACGATCTTATCGGTGGGTGTGTTGAAGACGTAGTGGAGAGCCACCGTCAGTTCGACCGTCCCGAGACCGGCACCGAAGTGTCCGCCAACCTTCGTGATCGTGTCGATGAGGTACTCGCGAACCTCGTCGCTGACCTGACGCATATCCGTTTCGTGGAGCTTGCGCAGGTCGGCCGGCGAATTGATGTCGTGTAGAAAGCGATAATCCAACGTGCTGGTCCGCGGTACGTGTGCAGAAAGAATGACTTGCCGATTTAGCGTCGAGGGGTCTCGACGATCACCTGAACGGTGCGAGAGAGCTGACGTCCGATCGGTGTTGCATTGGAGAACACTTCCGTTGCTTCGCCGACGCCGTTCACGGAGTAGGTGGCCTCTTTTGCCCGTGCGGTGAGAAACGCACGAACGGCCTCTGCGCGTTCCCGCGAGAGCTTCTCATTGTAGGCGTCATTGCCGATGCGATCGGTGTAGCCGATGATGTTCACCTTCGAGTTCGAGCGGATGTTCGGCAGCACCATGGCCTCGAGCGTTCGCACGTTATCCTGCGTAAGGTCTGCCTCATCGAAGTCGAAGAGCACCAAAGAGTACTTGTCCACGGTCTTGTCGGCGAGATTCTCCGTCTTCTTCTGCACGCTCGAAACGTATTCAACAGGGATCGAGCCGCTGACAACGACAGAGTCGGCGTCGACGTTGCGCATGACCATTTCGTAGTCGACCGGGACCTGCGCAGCAGAGAGCTCATTGGGTCGGATCGACCAGCTGATCTTCTGAGGAAGAAAAGTTCCATTGAGTTCGCGAAGGGGGCGGCCCGCCTGCGAGATCGTCATGCTCCACGAGCGAACCGTATCTCCGTCGAGTCGGGGATAGAACATCACGACATCGAAATTCGCCACACGCTGATTGTCGGCCGCGATCACCACCGGAGCAAGTACGTCCGGAACATTCGAGCTCAGCTCGATGCGCCGGTTTTCGGCAATACCGTCGGGGTCGTTCGGTGATGAAGGTTTGTCTGGGATCGATGTTGCGCGTGTGACGATGCGAGAACCTTCGATGCCGCACGTTCCAACCAGGTACGACTTTGTCCAGTCGGCGCGCGACTGTGGAAGCCCCTTGGCAGATTTTTCACCACGTCCATCGGCCGTGCCGGTGATGGTCAGCGTCGCGTGGGGAAGAAGCTTCATGCGGCTGGCGATGATGTTCAGAAGATTGCGGTTGACCTCAACAGCGTCGAGGGGCAGCGATCCAACTTGAAACTCGCCACTCACCGAGCCGAAGGTCGTGGACTGGTCGACGTCGCCGGGCAAGCCCCCTTCGGGACAGAACACGTACGGAACGAGCGGGAACATCTCGTTATAGCGCACATCCTCGACGTCGATGGACGAAACCTGTACTTCCTGATCGGTGCCGCGGAAACCGGTAATCTTCTCCATCGTTCCGGCAAGGACCGGTTTGTTCGAGACAAGGGGCTTTGCCTTCGAGAACCCGATCGACAGGTTGACGCCCAGTCGAAGCTGTCCGAAAGTGGTCGGCGAAAACGCCGGGGCGGCCGAGAGGTTTGTCAAAGGCAGGCCGTAGCTGACGAAGGGCTGTACGATCGTCGTGCCATAGGTGAGCGTGTAGCCAAGGCCCACCAGCACTGCGGCACGGGTGGAGAACTCCGGAATGTCTCGCTGGTCTTCTAGCTTCTGGGTGACGGTGGAATTGGCCGACGTCAGCACGGCAGACTGCGTTGTGGTAGCGGCAAGGGGAACTGACAGATCCAGCCCGGCAAACGTGTACAGAGGGGAATCACCGAAGAGACCATATAGTTCGACCTGCGGCGAAATGTCGACGTACGACGCAAACACGTCGATGGTACTCTCCAGGGTCCCATCGGAGCGGATTTGGCGCACAACTGAACTGCCGTTGAACGAGTTATAGGCCACACGTCCGCCCAGGTGCACGGTGCCGGAAAGCGGGAAAGCCCCCTGCAGACCGAACATCACGCCCAGTCCGAACCCCGCATCTTCGAAGCGAATGCCGGGGGCCACATACGGCGAAAGGTTGGGGAGCGTGTCCGAGGCGAAGCTGCGCCAGGTCTGCACGGAGGGTCCGAGGAACGTTCCATTGATGCCTGCCGTCAGTCCGATGCGCGCCGTCGGTATGACCTGCGCCTGAACGGAGGGCACGCTGAGCACTGCCAGAAGCAGTGCGAGATTGGTCATGTATCGCATGGGAGCAAATTTACCATGGCATTGTGCTCGGGGGGCCCGAGCGTCGGTTTGGCGCGGAAGAAGTTTTCGACAGGAACCACCACCGGAAGTTAGATTTGCCCGTCCGGACCACGTCGGCATTCCCACCATTCAAGCTTTGGAGAACCTGATGAACTCCCCATCACGCGTCAGTCTGTGGATTGTTGTTGTCATGATGACCCTTGCGGGCGTCCTTTCTACGGCGCAGCAGTCAAAGGAAGCGCTTACCTTCGGGATCTACACAGGGGCGAGCGTTCCGTCGGAGAGCATTGGCAGCATCTACGAGGCGCTCGAATCATCAAGCCTTGCCTCATCCTACCAAAGTGCGTCGGATCTTGGTGTGCATTTCGGCGGGCGCATCCGTTTTGGATTGAGCGACAAGCTGAGCTTCTCCGGATCGGCAGCCTTTTGCCGGTTTGCCGGACAGGACCAGACCGCAGTGCTGGCCTCCGGGCAGACGCTGACGCTGCAGACGGCAACGACGCTGGTTCCGATCTCTGCCGGCGTAACGGCATTTGCCTTCAGGGGGCTTGTGGCCCCGTACATCACGGCTGAGGCTTCGTATACCTACCGCACGGTGGCGGTGGCAACGGGTAACTCGCTACTGCAAGACATCATCGTCAACGGCGCGAAGGTCGAACTCGAACCCTCAAGCCGGCGCTTTGGTGCGGCACTGGCCGCCGGAGTTCAAGTGGATATCGGCGGACTTCAGCCATTTGCCGAGCTGCGCTATCACTGGGTCAACCTCGCCGGCACCGACGCTGGAGAAGACAGGCTGTCATTCCTCAATGTTTCGATCGGCCTTCTGTTTTGAGAACAGAAAGTACATCGGCACGCCGGTGGCAAGCAGGATCAGACCCCATACCGAGTTGATCACCGGTGCCACGCCGGCGTAATAGTTGGTGATGTCAGACACCACCGTGTAGCCAAGGAAGAGAACGGCGAAGGCAATGAAGACGATCGGAACCACCGGATAACCCCATGTTCGGTAGGGTCGTTCGGCATGCGGCATCGTTCGGCGGAGAATGAAGACTCCGGCCGCTCCAAGAGCGTAGAATCCCCAGCTGACGAAGATCAGCATGTCGGTGAGCATGTCGAAGGTCCCGGAAAACACCAGCACCGAGGTCCAGGCAAACTGCATGGTCAGCGACACGGTAGGTGTGCGGTGTCGCTCGTTGATGTGTCCGGCAGCGCGGAAGAACATCTTCTCGCGGGCCATCGCATAGTACACGCGGGAGCTTGCAAGGATGGTGCCGTTGGACGTTCCGATGGTGGAGATGATCACGGCAAGACTCACGAACACCGCCCCGGTCGGACCCATCATCACGAACGCGGCGTCACGTGCCACGGCCTGGGAGGCCGAGAGCATGTCGATCGGCAGAATCAGCAGGTAGGCGATGTTGATGGCCACGTAGACGCCGATGCAGATCGCCGTGCCGAGCATCAATGACCGCGGAACTGTCCGCTGCGGGTCACGCACCTCGCCGCTGACATACGTCAGGTTGTTCCATCCGTCATACGACCACAGGGCCTTGTTCATGGCCATTGCAAGTGCCAGCATCAAGGCCGAACCGGCGGGCACTCCGAAGGCGGAGGGTTGGGAAAGATTCGACGTTGATCCGGCCGGACCGAAAACAGCCAGCACGACGAGGGCAACGATGGCGGCCACTTTCGCAAATGTGAATATCACCTGCACCCGGCCACCTTCGCGCACGCCGTACGCGTTTATGAGCGTCAGAAGGCCGATGGCTGCCACGGTCAGCAGCTTGATGCCGATGGTCTGCAGGGGATAGATCGTTCCAAATGGCAGCGACACAGCGAACGACTGCACCACGGCGTCGTCGAGATTCCACAACGGCAGAAGCGTATTGAAGTACTCGGAAAACACAAACGTGATCGACGCGATCGAACCGGTCTGGATAACGATAAACTGTGCCCATCCGTAAAGGAAGGCGACGAACTCCCCGTACATCGCCCGGAAATACTGGTACTGTCCGCCCGTGGCAGGGATCATGCCGGCCACCTCTGCATTGGTCAGAGCGCCGAAGAGCGTAACAATGCCCGCCACAACCCATACGCCAATGAGAAGCTCGGGCGAATGCAGAAATCCGGCCATGGCCGATGGATTGCGAAACACTCCGGATCCGATCATGCCCCCGACCACCATCGACGTGGTGGTAACGAGTCCAAGTCGTGGCAGCAGTGACGTGGGTTTCTGTTGGGTACTCATGCCGTAGTGGGCAAAATAGCACCATCAGCGATGCGTCAATGCCGCGCTCCGTAGCTTCGCGAAACGGCATCCTCCCTTCATGGCACTGATCACCGGCTTTATCATCGGCTACATCCTGGCTATTCCCCCCGGCCCCCTTGGGCTGGCCGCCATTCGCTACGGTACTCGCCATAAGCTCGGCGCCGTTGTTGCCCTGGCTGCCGGGGCGGGGCTGCTTGATATGCTCTACAGTCTTGCAGCGATGTGGGCCTCCGGTGGACTCGTCTCAGCGCTCGTTTCAACATCCGAGACGGGGGATTCAGCAAACTTCATGACCGTCACGCGTCTGATCATTGCCGGTGTGATGATCGTTGCCGGACTGGTGTTTCTGCGCCGGCCGGCAGCCGCCAAAGGGCAGGACTCGGTCGATGGCCCTCCGCTGTGGATGCAGCGGCTGGGGCTAGCGCCTGCGCTGCTTCCGTTCCTCGTGGGGATCGGATTTGCCGTGACCAATATTGCCAACCCGACGTTCCTTCCGTCGCTCGTTGTAATGTCTGGCATGATCCGCAGCGCCGGACTGCTTGGTGCGGCAACCTCCGAAGTACTGATCTTCAGTATCGGCTTCGGACTCGGCAATGCCCTGTGGCTGGTCACGCTCGGGATGCTTGTGCAGCGATACCGCGAGCGTTTTACCGGTCCGTTGTTGCTGCGCATACGCTCCGTTATGGGGGTGACGCTCATCGGTGTTGGCCTGCTCTATGTGGTCCGCATTGCCGTTGCCTCGTAAGCCCCCTGCAACTGTTGAAGGTCAATGGCATACGCCGCGTTTTGTGGTTGAATCCTGCGCGGAAAACTGGTAGTTTTCACGGTGACGTTTTGACCTACCGGAGCTGTAATGAGGGGAATCGCCGCGGCGATCACAAGTGTGTGCATTCTCGTGACGTGGGCGCAAGCCCAGGTCGCTTCCATCGGCGTCCGCGGCGGCTACCTATCTGTGTCGAATGCCACCGCGATCCCGGTCCTTTTTGGAGCAGGCGACTGCGGCTCTTTCTCCAGCGGCGTTTCGTCAGGCATGTATGCCTCGCTTTTCGGTGACTACGAGCTGTTTGGTGAAGTGCTCGAGGTTGGCGGCGGCCTACTCTACGCCAAGAGGCCTGCGCGGCTCATGACGCAGACGCAGGCGGGGTTTGAAGTTCTCGATCCGAACGACAACGTGTACAAGCCGCTTGTCCAAGAGCATGTCTTTGAGAGCTCGCTCGGCTACGTCAGCATCGAGGCCAGCCTGCGCTCGCGTCCGATCAGCTGGTTGCCGGTGTATATCCGCGCCACGTTTGATGCCGGCAACCCGGTTGTATCGTCCAACTTTTCACAGACCGAGGAGATCGTTAGTCCGGAGTCGATCCTCTATCCTGAGAACGTCAAGCGGCGCACTGTGGGGTCTGGTGAGTTTGCCGGCCTCGGAACGTCGATGGGCGTTACAGGCGCGATTGGCGCAGCATTCAACATCGGTCGTAACCTCGAGATCGGTCCGGAGATCTTCTACCGTCACGGACTTGGATCGCTGAGCTCGGCCGCCTCATGGGAACAGACGATCATCGGTGGCGGCATTCAGCTGCGCTACCGTCTGATCGACGCGCCGGAGCCGCCCGCCGAGGAGCCGCCACCGCCACCACCGGCTCCCGAGCCCGAGCCGGAGCCGATCGCCCAGTCGGCACCGGAGATCGTTCCGGCCGTGATCGCCTCGGTAACGACCATTCCATTGGAGATCCGTGAGACGGTTGTGACGCAGACATTTCCATTGCTGCCATATGTTTTCTTCGACAGCGCCTCGACGGCGCTCAGGGCATCATATCGTCAGTCGTCCTCGACGGAGAACTTCGACGAGCGTACGCTTCCGCGCGAGACGCTCTCGATCTACTACCGGATCCTTGATGTGCTTGGGGCTCGGCTCAAGGAAAATCGCGCCGCGACGCTGGACCTGACGGGCACCAGCGACGGCGCAGAGGGGGCATCTGCCGAACAGCGCACGCAGATCGCTCGCGAGCGCGCGCAGAGCATAGCCGCATACCTGCAGAGCCGCTGGAACATCAGCAGCGACCGCCTGCGTGTACGGGTGAGCGAACGTCCGGCCATTGCCTCCAATGAGCTCTATTCGGAAGGGGCTGAGGAGAACCGCCGTGTTGAACTCTCGTCGTCGGATGTGCGCCTGCTTGACCCGATCGTCCACACACGCTTCAACGAATACGTTCCCGTGCAGAGTCAGCACACATTTACAACTGACGTGACAAATCCTGAACGTGCCGACGGCTGGAAGCTCGATGTTCTTCACAAGGGTAGTGTGCTTGCACAGCGAAGCGGCCCCCTGATGCCCCCTTCGAAGATCGTATTCGACCTGACCCAGGAGATGACCGATAAACTCGGTCCTATCATGGGCATGAGCGATACGCTGACGGCCAATCTTGACGTGCGCCAGCCGCGCTATGGTGACGCCCGGGGAGCGACCACGTTCCCCGTTATCAAGACCGTGAGCAACTTCGAGGTCAGCCGCCTGAGTCTGATCGTGTTTGACTACGACCGTGCCGATATCTCGCTGCAGAATCAGGAAATGATGCGCCGTGTTGTGTCGGCCTCGACCGGCGACGGAAGCCGGGCGACCATCGTCGGCTCGACCGATCGCCTGGGTGAATTCAATCACAACATGAATCTATCGATCGACCGAGCGAAGTCCGTTGAAAACTTCGTACGTTCGATAGCCCCTTCGCTGAACATTGAAGGGGTTGAGGGCGTCGGACCAAACCCGTCTCTGTTCGATAACTCGCTTCCCGAGGGACGGTTCTACTGTCGAACTGTAACACTGCAAATCACAACTCCGTTGAGAGATCGATGAAACGACGTGAACTCTTCAGCAGCATAGCGCGCTCATCCATCCGGCCGACCGCACCGTTTGAAATCAAACTGCAGGTCGAAGGCGGGATAGAGGAGCATACCGATCCACTGACGCTCGATGACGTTCTGCATCTGTATCGCCGGCTCAGCTACAGCGTCTCGATGCCCGACGCCCAGAAGCAGGTCGGTAAGACGGCGCGTCAGGTCGTTACGCAGCTTCTCGGGCCGAAGGATCCACCGGCGCCCCTGCGCGACGTGAACTTCATCAAGTGGCGCGACCCGGCCACGGGGCAGATGGTTGACTACACGGAGAATCCCGAAGGGGCAGATCTGCAGGCGGCATTTGCCATCAGAAGCTGGTGGGGGAACAACTATCGTCGCCTGAGTGCATGGCACACGTTCGAATCGCTGCGTGACCCGCTCTCGGTGGAGCGTCTTGCCCACTTCTGGGTTGGGCACTGGACGACCGAGTTCAGTTTTGACGATCAGTACTCGCAACCGCATACGCTGTACAATCAGTACCTGACCTTCCGGAAGGACCGTCTCGGAAACTTCCGTGATATGGCTCTGGACATCACTCTCGATCACGCCATGCTCTTCTATCTGGGTGGGTGGTTGAACGATGCCGGTCGGCCGAATGAAAACTATGCCCGAGAACTCATGGAGCTCTACACGACGGGCATTGGCTGGTATACGGAGGGCGATGTTGAGCAGGCCGCGCGCGTGCTCACCGGTTGGAAAGTAGCCAGGTTCAATGATCAGCCCGCACCAAAGGGTATCTACAACACGTGGTTCGATGCCAGGAAGCACGATACGGGTGCAAAGGAGTTCATGGGCGTGACCATTCCGGCGCGCACTGCTGATAACAACACCGAGTTTCAGGTTCGCAACGAAGAGGTCCGCGAGCTGATCAACATCATTTTCCGGGCACGCCCCGAGGCGGTCTCGAGGTTCATTGCGGGCAAAGTGTACATGTACTTTGTCTACAGCTCTGCTGCAGAGATCGATCGGCAGTTCGTTGCAGATCTCGCCAAAGTGTTCCGCGATTCGGATTTCGATCTTCGCGAGCTGTTTCTGAGTTTGTTCGTCAGCAAGCACTTCTTCGATCCTGCCCTGCGTGGATCACAGATCAAGACGCCGATGGAGTATGTGATCGGTCTGCTCAAGCAGCTCCGGTTTGATGACACGGAGGTTGCCCCGATCGATTCCGCTTCATGGGCCGGTCTGATGGATCAGGCGCTGTTCGATCCACCGAACGTGGCCGGATGGCCGGGATACCGGTCGTGGATTTCAACCAATACCTACCCTCGCCGTCGAGAGTTTGCTCGAAAAATGATCGACACGCTCACCGACGCACGAGCAATGCAGCTGATCAAGGAAATGCCGGATTATGAGGACGTGGCGAAGTTCGTGCAGAGCATCGTTCAATACTTCCTGCCACTTCCGGTCAACGACACCCGGCTGACGTTCTACAAGAACACGCTTCTGGAAGGGCAGCCCGACTACACGTGGGCTGAAAAGCTGAATCAGCCCGCAAGTGCTGCTCGCTCTCTGCGCGCGCTGCTCAAGACGATCGCGGTGGCGCCGGACTTCCAACTTTGTTAAGACATCACCCGAGAAACGAAACGAAAAAGGATCATCGATGAAGCGCCGCTCCTTCCTCGCAACTACCGCAGCCGCTGCCGTTGGCACGCAAGTCCTCGGTGGTGTTCCTCTGAAGGCCTTCACGCCCATGAACATGCCCGTTCAGTTGCAGCCCGACGATGATCGCTGCCTGATCGTGGTGCAGCTGTTCGGTGGTAATGACGGACTCAATACGATCATCCCCGTGGAAGATCCCCAGTACTATGCCATCCGACCGACCATTGCCGTGCCAAAGGACAAGGCCATCAGCGTCCTGTCGCGTGTGCACATGCACCCGGCACTTGCACCCAAGGATAGCTACGGATTCCCGCAGATGTTCGAAGACGGACGGCTGGCGATCATTCAGGATATCGGATACGAGAATCCCAATCTGTCGCACTTCCGATCCACCGATATCTGGCTGAGCGGGTTTAACTCGTCCGACCCTGAAGTTCGACTTCTCGATGGCTGGCTTGGGCGCTATTGGTCCAATCACATCGAGGGCTTCCCGGAAGTATTGCCCCCTGACCCTATCGCTGTGCAGATAGGGGGCTCACTGTCGATGTTGCTTCAGAGTCCAAAGGGTGACATCGGCATCGCGCTGACGGATCCGAAGACGTTCTTTGAACTCGGTCAGGGGTTGTCGCCTGACATGACGCCGATGTCCGAAGAGACGCGCTACGGACGCGAGTTCAATTTTGTCCGCACAGTAGCCGAACAGTGTGACCGGTACTCGTCGGTAGTGAAAAACTCCTTCGATAAGGGAAAGAACGTTGCTACGTACGTCGATGGCGGGTTTGTTCAACAGATGAAACTTGTCGCACGACTTATCAGCGGTGGTCTGAAGTCGAAGATCTTCCTTGTGTACATGGGCGGCTTCGACACGCACGTGCAGCAGCAGGACGAGTATCAGAACGGACTGCATCCCTATCTGCTCGGTCAGCTCGCTTCCGGCATCGGCAGCTTCATGCAGGATGCGCTCGCGCAGGGGTTTGCTGATCGGGTCGTCGGTATGACGGTCTCGGAATTTGGTAGAACACCATTTGAGAATGGAAGCCGTGGCACCGATCACGGTGCGGCCTCGGTGCAGTTCGTCTTCGGTAATGGAGTTCGTGCCGGCGTGTACGGACAGAGCCCGGATCTGAACAACTTCGACGGTAACGGTGATGTTCGTTATCAGTGGGACTATCGCCGCGTCTATGCAGATGTGCTAGAAAACTGGTTTGGTGGCACTGCTCAGGAAACGGAAAGTGTTCTTCAGGATCGAGTGCTCCCACTTGGTGTGCTTCAGCGCACGACAAGCGTGGATGACGCCTACGAAGGACGTGTTGGCGTCGATGTGCGCGTGGCTCCGAATCCTGCGTCAAGCCAGGCCACGATCGAATGGTATCAGCCGGTCAACAGCGTCACAACGGTCGAAGTGTACGCGCATGATGGTCGTCACATCAAGACACTGCTGACCGACAGGCTTGCACCGGGCTCGCACAGCGTTGCCGTCTCGGATCTTGTCAGTGGCTCCTACGTCTGCTGTGTGATGATCAACGGTGTGCGCTCTGTCGCGCCGCTGACGATATCACGATAAAGGTTGAAGAATACACTCGTTTTGGTTTTGCCGTCAGGGTCGACATCACTATTTTCGCAGTCCCTCTGCGGAAGTGGCGAAATTGGCAGACGCACCATCTTGAGGGGGTGGCGCTCGCAAGGGCGTACGGGTTCAAGTCCCGTCTTCCGCACAGCATTGAACGGTCGCTCATCTCGAGCGACCGTTTTTTGTTTGTAGACGGTTGTCCTAGCGGGTGACGGCGAACTTCGTCACGGCTGCCGTTCCGGCGCTGGCGCTGGAAGCGCTGACGATATAGATCCCCGGAGGAACAGTGTTGCCGCCAACATCCTGACCGTCCCAGATGGCCTGACGTCCGCGCAGTTGTAGCGCAGCGACCATGGTTCCGGCAATGGTCATGATCTTGACGTCACTGTCCGGTGCAAGACCATCGATCACCATTTGACGATCGCCACCCACGGAAAACGGTTGCGGATAACACGTAAGTGCAAAGTCCGGCAAGGGGCGCATTGATGATGTGCGAGCAACCGAACATCCGCCTGCCGTACCGAAGTAGGCCAGACCGCTCGTTTCGTCAAGCACGAGACAGCGAACGTTATCACTCAGTAGGGGGCTGGTGCTGGAAGTAACCGTGGCAACGACCTGGGTCCCCGACGGGTCGAGAACGAAAACACCGCTTGTCGAGGCGATCCACTTGTAGTTCAGTGCATCGACATGAATGTCCGTAACAACCGTGGCTGACGACAACGCAGAGACGCGCCTCACAAACGGGATGGTCGAGTTCGAAACCGAGCCGGTGGAGGTGATCACCGAAAGCCCCTTGGACGTGCCGATCCACAGAGCGCCATTGAGATCAACGGCAAGAGCCGTCACGGAGTTGTCGGGCAGCTGGGAGTTGCCCGTGGTGAGCTTGTTGCAAAGGTCGTCGTCAGTGCGCGTCGTATTGCGATCATTATAGGCGATCAATCCCAGGCCCTGATGACCACCAAGCCAGACTGTTCCACCAAGATCAATGGCCATGTATCGCACGACGTTATCACGCGGGTTCGTGCAGTTGGCCCGGGATGTCCAGTCCGCTCCGCTCCGCACGGCCAGCAGCTGATTGGAGGCCTGCTCGTTCAGCAGCCATGTGCGTCCGAAGCGGTCGATCTCGGCACCGGAGACCAGCACATAGGTCGAGTCTCCCGATACGCCGGAAAGCGATGAGTTGTCGAAGCCATATCGCTCGACAACAAGACCGGTATCGTTGGGCACACATCGGATCGCTCCACGACCCCAAGTGCCCACCCACGTTGAACCATCCGATACGGAGCTAACGCGGTAGCAATTGTTGGACAGCAGAAGGGGCTGATTGGCCGTGTTGATGGTCTTCCACGTGATGCCGTCAAACCACGATACCCCCTGGCCTCCAAAGCCGCGCCCGGGGTTGTCATCGGTGGCAACCCAGAGATTTCCGCGCGAGTCCACCGACAGATCCGCAAACTGATTTGACGAAGGTGTGCGGATGGGTGCCATGCGGACAGTTAGACCATCCTGGCTCAGGCCAAACCCCTTGCCTTCAATTGCGATGAGGCGAAGGGGGCGCCCCGCAACCGTGCGAGAGATCACAAAGCGCATCGGCCCGTCAGTATTTGGTGCAAGCGTTGCACCGGCATCTGTGAGGATGCTGGTGGCGGTTGCCACTTCCCATGACGTTCCCGAATGGTTCAGCGAAGTAATGTCTGCTGCTGCCGTCAGCTTGGATACAAACAAGCCCCCTGAACGCACAAAGAGTCCGCGCCGTGTGGCCACGGCCAGCTCCGACCCGCTGCTGCGGCAGAGCCGGACTTCTGTTCCGTCGAAAGCACTCGATGAACCCAGGATCCTCCAGACAGACGGCAGCCTGAGAGTCGGCACATTCAGAGGTGCAACGGCCACGCCGCTATCGGTGGCAACCCAGAGGGAGTCAGCAAAGAGGCAGATCGAGCGAACGGGCGTGTTCTCTTCGAGCGATCCGATGCGATCGATGGTGGTGATGAACACCTCGCGACGCATGTCCCAGATGACCAGTCCGAACTCCGTGGCGATCAGCAGAGAATCTCCACGCTGCGCAAAGTCCGTGATGGCTCGTTTGGGATACTCCGTTGCGCGACGGATGTCGCGGATCCCTGTCCATGTTCCGTCGCGACGGTAGATATCAAGAGCGCCGTCGCGCTGCCCGATGAACACCTGGCCGCGTCGCTGGTCGCAGAACACCGATGAACAATCGAGTGTCTGCAGAGCATTGACGTTGCGAAACTCCTGTATCTGACCGCTGCCCTCATCATAGGTCACAACACCACCGGTCGTTGCAGCCCACACTCGGCCTGATGAGTCCACATCGATGGCGTTCACGGTGTAGAGTGAGGAGATCGTTGTCCAGTCACTAAGCCGTATCTCCTGCGTCCACGACCGTATCGGTGAGACAACAGACAGAAGGAGACATGCGAGCAGGAACGCCGGACGTGGGGTCGAACAAGTCATGATCATACGGGGCTGTGATGAAATCAACCGCATAGTCAACGAACCGGCCGTTGCTTTATGATTTATCGTCGGTCGTGAGCGCGCTCAGTGAGTGCAGCAGCTGCAGAGCCCCCTGAGCAGCTTCACGGCCTTTGTGGCCGTGAATGCCTCCACAGCGCTCGCGCGCCTGCTCAATGGTCTCCGTCGTCAGCACACCAAACAGGCACGGTACGCCGGTGGAGACAGAGATATCCATCAGTCCATGGGCGACAGGCGAGGAGACATACTCAAAGTGCGCGGTCTCGCCGCGCACCACCACGCCAAAGGCAAGAACAGCGTCGACACCGGCATTTTCGATCAGGTGAAGCGCCGCCACGGGGAGCTCGTAACTACCCGGACATTCGACAACCACGATGTCGGAGGCGCTGACGCCGCTCGCGATGAGCACATCCACAGCCCCGGCATGAAGTTCGTCGACAATCTCGCGGTGCCAACGAGCAACGCAGATTCCGATGCGACGTCCGATGCCGGACACGCTTGGGGACGATGATGATGACGGTGCCTCAGTCATGTTTCGGCACGCTGGCATGGCGTGACGCAATCGTTGAAGCAAACTCTTCGAATCCAGCAGCCGTCAGGCCAAACGTTCCGAAGTTCGCTTCGTCGTAGTCACGCGATCCGTGGAAGTCCGAGCCGCCCGTCACCAGAAGTCCATGCTGCTGACACATCACGCGGTAAAACTCACGGGTAACATGCCAGTGTGATGGGTGGTAAACTTCTATACCGTCAACGCCGGTCTTCACAAGAGGAAGGAACATTGCCGGATCGGTGAAGTACCTGCCTGGATGTGCAATAGAGAGCGTACCGCCGGCGGCATGGATCATCTCGACAGCTTGTGCTACGGGGAACGGTGTCTTTGCCGCATACCCTGGCTTGCCAACGTCCAGATAGACATCGAAGGCTGCCTGAATCGACTGCACGAAGCCCCGACGCACCAGCACGGAGGCAACATGGGGCCTGCCGATGGGAGCACCTGCTGCCTCGTCGATCACTTCCTGATATGAGATTGGAGCCCGGGCCTGGTGAAGGTTAGCCACCATTTCCTCTGCACGCCGGGCGCGATCGTTACGATAGAATGCTTCGTACTGTTGCAGATTCGCATTATCAACATCGACGTTGTAGGCCAGAACATGGATCTCGCGACCAAAGTCGTAGCAGGAGATCTCGACACCACTAATAAGTCGAAGCGGGCCATTATAGCCGACATCACGCAGATGGCGATGCGCATCGAGATTGTCGTGATCAGTGATAGCCAGTGCCTGCAGTCCGCGCTGCTCTGCCTTGGTGATAAGCTCAATGGGGCTGAGCACTCCATCGGAACACGTTGTATGCGTGTGCAGGTCGGCAACGACCTGGATCGGCTGCGATGTCATAGGCTCACCTCTCTCAGGAACCATGCACGCTTGATCCTGCCTTCGGCGCATTCGTAGGTAGCCACTGCGTGAACGTTGCCGCCGGCGGCAAGTCCGCTGACGTCTTCTTCGTCGATGACAAATGGGGGACAGACGATGCGACTGACAAGCCGGCAATGCAGGTGCGGATGTTCCGAGAACTGTCGGCCGTAGCGATTGCGGAGCTCGTCGAGGCCGTTGCAGAAGACCGAACCTGTCGAGAGATCAATCAGCTGAACGTCCTCAGCATACACCTTGGCAAAGGCATTGACGTCGCGGGCGTTGTAAGCATCAAGCTGCGCCTGAGCCAATTCAGCGCACGGATGTAGAAGTTCACTCTTAAGCACGCGCAAAGATACGGCTCGGAGTCGGCTCGTCACTCCCAATGATGGAAGTGATCAGAATCTCCATGGTTGTTCTGCGGTCGGCCGAGCTTCGAAGTGACCGTTCAGCCTGCCGCAAATGATGCAACGCGTTTTCCACGCGCCGCGGTCCGAGCGCATCCAGATGCTGGAATGCTTCCGATATCGCAAACGGTTGAAGTCCTGTCTGGCGAGCGATCTGTGTCTGATCGGTGAGCGTTCGCAGGTCGATCAGTGCGTACAATGACATGAAGTGTCGTACCAGCATCGTAAGGATCATTATCTCCTGCGAGTCGGCCTCGAGCATCGCATTGAGAATCTTCATCGCTGCCGGGGCATCGCGACGTCCAACGGCACGCTGAAGTTCGAAGACATTGAACTCGCGCGTACTGCCGGCAAGACTGTGCACGTCCTCAACGGTTGCTGTGCCCCTGTCCCCGACGTAGATCCGAAGCTTCTCAAGTTCCATGGCGATCTCACGCAGGCCCGTGCCAACCTTGGCCATCAGCAGGTCCGGTGCTTCAGCCGGCAGCGTGAGTCCCAAGCGGGCTGCGTGTGCGTTCATCCAGGAGCGAACGCTGGCTTCGCTCTGACGCGGGTACTCGATCCATGTGGCTGCGGTGATGAGGCGATTGAGCGGATAGCGGACCTTGGAAAGTTTCTTCTTCAGGGCGTCCGGACGCTGACGAAGCTTGCCGATACCATCGGCGGCACTGATCGAAGCGGTAAAGATCAGCACCGTCGCAGCTGACGGATCGGCAAGGTAGCTGGCAAGTGCGTCAGCCCCTTTCGACTCGCGGCCTTTCAGGCTATCTGCCCGGCGGACCCATACGACGCGGCGGTCGGACATCATCGGGAATGAACGGGCAATCGACAGGACTGCGTCGAGTGATGTCTGTTCGGCATCGAGAACATCGCAGTTCATGCCCGTGGCATCCTGCCGTGCAGCAGCATCGAAGAGTCGCTGCGCATCGTGTTCGACGAGAAAGTCCTCCTCACCGAAGAGTAGAATGGCCGGTGGGAACGACCCTGATTTGAGTATCTCGTCGATCATCTCTGGCTCGTCTTGGGATCGAAAGCATCACGAAGTCCATCGCCGAAGACATTCAGGACAAGAACCCCGATGGCCATGGCGATGCTCGGAAACAGCGTCATGCCCCAGTTCGTGCCAAGGGCAATGTATCCGTAGCCGTCCTTGATCATCTGTCCCCATGACGCAGTAGGGGGCTGAACACCAAGCCCGATGAAGCTCAGTGATGCTTCGGCGATGATCGCCGTGGCAAAACCCGCCGTTGAGAGGACAATGATCGGACCGGTCGCATTCAGTAGCATATGACGGAAGATGGTCCTGGTGGGGCCGTAGCCCAGGGCGCGCGTGGCCTCGATGTACTCCTGCTCGCGAATGCTGAAAAACTGTCCGCGCACGATTCGTGCAATGTCGACCCATGACGAGATCCCGATAGCCACAAACGTCTGCCAGTATCCTTTACCGAGCAGTACGGAGAAGGCAACAACGAGCAGAATGGTCGGGAACGACCATACGACGTTTACGAGCCACATGATCACATCATCGGCCCAACCACGGTAGTAGCCGGCAATTGCGCCGAGGATGATGCCGATCAGCAGCGCGATGGATTCGGAAATCAGGCCTACGCTGAGCGAGACGCGCATCCCGTAGATCAGCCGCGTGAACATGTCGCGTCCAAACCGATCAGTTCCGAGCCAGAACGTTGGTGTTGCTACAAAGTCATCGCCGGTTACTCCTACCAGCGCTGAACGTGCAATACTGTAGGGTTCTCCGGCAGGATCGCGGTAGTAGACGGTGTCGGATCTCAACTGCCAGTCTGATACAGCAATGATCGACGGCGTTTCAGGATCGGCCGGATTCTTCTTGAACAGGATCGTTCCGCGAAAGCCCGCGGGCTTGACGCTGTATTCAAGGATCTGCGTCGTTGGATCAAAAGGCGTGATCCATGGGGCAGCAATGGCGGCAATGACCATGACGGTCAGTACGACCATGGCGATAACGGCGCCGGTGTTCTTGCGCAGTCGGCGCAGAGCAAGCCGCGAGGGACTTTCGACACGATCCGTACTCATGAGAGCCGCACCTTCGGATCGATAAACCCATAGAGAATGTCGG
>CANHFG010000047.1 GCA_947459875.1 Ignavibacteria bacterium | reverse complement strand
TCGCAGTTCATCGTGCAGCAGATACTCGAGCTGCGCGAGTCCGGTGTGCCGCTTGGAGAGATCGCCGTTCTGGTTCGCAGTGGCTTTCTGTCCTTCGATCTTGAGATCGAACTGCAGAAGGCCAACGTGCCGTTTCGCAAGTTTGGTGGACTGCGTTTTGCCGAGGCGGCGCATATCAAGGATGTTATTGCCCGGTTGAGACTGACTGAAAATCCCCGTGATGTTGTCAGCTGGCATCGGATCCTGCTGCAGCTCGAAGGTATCGGTCAGAAAACAGCCGAACAGGTCATCGATGCTTTGCTGGCAGTGCCTGATCCATTTACTGAGGTCGAAAGGTCATACGGGGTCGGGCCCAAGGCGGCATCGGTCGTGGCAACGCAGGTCAGCACG
The DNA here is from genome assembly GCA_947459875.1 of Ignavibacteria bacterium. Lineage (GTDB taxonomy): Bacteria > Bacteroidota > Ignavibacteria > Kapaibacteriales > Kapaibacteriaceae > UBA10438. The sequence continues at coordinate 17,282 of CANHFG010000047.1, read as the reverse complement.
CTGGCCCGAGCCAGAGCTGTTGCCTCACCCGAGCAGCGTATGCGTATGCTCGCCGACGACTATCATGCGGTCCTTCAAGCCAAGTATGACGATGCGCCCAAGCGCTGGAAGGACATAGAGACAGTGATCGGTATTGCCGGACGGTATGGATCGGTGTCGGATTTTCTTGCTGACATTGCCCTCGAGCCCCCTACGGATTCGCTGGACGATATCGATCCGGATGATGCCGAGCAGGAGTTTGTGACCGTCTCGACGATTCACTCCGCCAAGGGTCTGGAATGGAACAGTGTCTTCCTGCCGTGGGTCAACGAGGGGCGCCTGCCCTCGGCCCGCAGTGCCGAAAGCGAGGAGTCGCTCGAAGAGGAACGTCGGTTGCTGTATGTTGCTGCGACGCGCGCCAAACGGCGTCTGACGCTGGTGTTCCCGGCCGTGATGTTTGAGTGGCAGCAGTCGGATGTGCTCGGCCGACCCAGCCGATTTCTCGATGTGGTGCCACGCGAGCTGCTGCCGATGTTCTATCTCACGGAAGAGGCCGCCAGTGATGCCGATCTTCCGCGCCTGGAATGATACCGATGAGAAAAGCCCTGTTCCTTGACCGTGATGGCGTGATCAATCAGCGCCTTATGGGTGACTACGTTCGACGACCTGAGCAGATGCACGTGCTCGAAGATGTTATTCCCATCATGCTGGGGGCACGTCAGCGCGGATATCTCCTGATACTGATCACCAATCAGCAGGGAGTCGGCAAGGGGCTTATGTCGATGCAGGATCTTGACAGTGTTAACGCCGTCGCGCAGGAGAAGCTCCGAACGTTCGGTGCAGAGCTGGACGCGATCTACGTTTGTACTGACCTTGCCGGCAGTGGCAGCCGGCGCCGAAAGCCACAGCCCGGGATGCTCCTAGAGGCCATTGCCGATCATGATCTTGACGCCGAACAATGCTGGTTTCTCGGTGATACAACAACCGATGCTCAGGCTGGCAGGGCGGCAGCTGTGCACACGGCCCTGGTTGGTGAGCATGATGCTGCGGATGCCGACATCGTTGCACCGACGCTGGCTGACATCGCGGCACCGCTCCTTGCGGCGCTGGATCAGCCATAGACCGGCGTCAGAGATACGCCTCGAGCTCGCTTTCGCTCTGCAGCAGCACGGGACGACCACGCGATCCGTCCGGCGGACCAACGATGCCTGTCATTTCCAGCTCATCCACGATGCGTGCGGCACGAGCATAGCCGATCTTCAGACGGCGCTGGAGCGTTGACGTGCTGGCCTGCTGCAGCTGGATGAAGATGCGCGCGGCCTCCTCGAAAAGCGCGTCACGGTCACTGTCGGATGAGCCCCCTGAACCGCTGCGCTTGTTGATCGATGGAAGCATGTATGGACTCGAATATCCATGCTGCTTGCCGATCCATTCGCAGAGGGCCTCGACCTCATCGGTGGAGATGAACGCATTCTGCATACGGATCGGCAATGGTGTGTTTCCGGGAGCGAAGAGCATGTCCCCATTGCCGATCAGATGCTCGGCGCCGGTCCCGTCAAGGATCGTGCGCGAATCAATACGAGAGCTTACCTGGTAGGCGATCCGGGCTGGGAAATTGGCCTTGATCAGCCCCGTGACAACATCGACACTTGGCCGCTGCGTAGCAACGATGCAATGGATGCCCACGGCACGGGCAAGCTGGGCAAGACGGCAGATAGGCTCTTCGACCTCTTTTGAAGCGGTCATCATCAGGTCGGCCAGCTCATCAATAATCACCACGATGTATGGCATGGGGCGATGCGCGATGCCGCCCTTGTCCTTGATCTTTCCGTCACGAACGCGCTGATTGTAATCAAGAATATTCCGCTGTCCGGCTGCGGCCAGAATGCTGAATCGCTGCTGCATCTCTTCTACCAGTGCCTTTAGAACAACGACGGCATTTTGGGGCGACGTGATGATCGACTCGTTGATATCCGGGGAGATCGCCAGGAAGTGATCACGAAGCGAGGCATAGAGATTCATCTCTACGCGCTTCGGATCAACGATCACAAACTTGAGATCGCGCGGGTGCATCCGGTAGAGCAGCGAGGCAATGATCGTGTTGATGCCGACCGACTTGCCCTTGCCCGTTGCACCGGCAATCAGCAGGTGAGGCATCTTTGTAAGGTCAGCACAGTAGACCTCGCCCACGACCGTTTTACCCATGGCAAGCGGCAGCTTGATGTCGGGGTTATGGTACTTCGGACTCTTGATGATAGAACTGAACCGCACGATCGCAGGGTGCTGATTGGGGATCTCAATGCCAACTGTTCCCTTGCCTGGAATGGGGGCAATGATCCGAACGCCCTGCGCCTTGAGGGCCAGCGCAATATCATCGGCGAGGTTCTCGATCTGTGACACCTTGATGCCGGAGGCTGGCACGAACTCATACTGCGTAACCACCGGACCCGGTGTAACGGTGAGATTCTCAATGCGGACGCGGAATGTCTCCAGCTTTTCCTGCAGCGTCTTGGCATTAGCCTCAAGTTCCGAGTCATCAACAGCCCCTTCATCGGGAATGTCGACCAATAGTCCTGCCACAGGGGGCTTATAGGCGATCTCCTCATCGTAAAGCGTCACGTTGGAGAGCTGCACTTCAGGTTCGATAGGGAAGAGCGTGTCTTGCACTTTCACCGTGACCGGACGTTGCACCACGGCAATCTCCGGCTGGGCGATCTCTGTATCAGGGACGTCTGCTTCGTCGGCAGTCTCTTCGTCTTCACGCGGAAAGAGTGCGATATCCTTCGTAGGATGCAGCTGTTGAAGGCGCTTCTCCACCTCGGACAGATCGACGGATGGAGGCTGTGGTGCCGGTGGGTGGGCAGCGGCTGAACGCTGCTGAGTCTTGGGGACATCTGACGTCTGTTCCGGTTTGATCGGGCGCAGAATGCGCACCGAACCGGAGAGCTGCTGCCCGAATGGCACGTCATCTGTCGATGTCTCGCTGGTGGTGTCTTCCGGTTCTTGTTCTGCAGGGCGGCGCAACATCGCTGCCGGTTCCTCATCAAGGTTGCGCGGACGAATGATCGACCGCTTGTCGGATGCAAAGAACGAGGTTCGCCGAAGGGCCGCTGGCTCTTCATAGGTGTCGGGCACCTGCTGCTGTTCCTCGTTGTCTTCTTCTTCGTCGGTCTGGGGACCGTCGACAACGCCGTCAGTTGGTTCCTTCGTCCAGACGTACGACAACAGGTGCGCGATCCGCGCACGAAGCGAGTCGAGCAGGTCCTGACCCGTTACCGACATGCTTCGGACGTTGAGCTGGAACCCAAAAACAAAGAACGCCGAGGTGACGAGGAACCAGATCAGGATGCTGCCGAAACGACCAACCAGCGGAGTTGTAACTCCGGCAAGAAACTGGCCGATAGCCCCGGTTGCCTCACGCGGGATAAAGTCAAAACCTTCGATCAGCTGAAGCGACGCTACCAGGCTGGCAAGGGCGGTGAAGGCGCTGATAGAAACGATCGAGCGACGAGCAACAAGCGGCGTGATGCGTTGGAAGCGAAAGAGGTCGTAGGACCATAGCATCAGCAGAACCGGAAGAACTACCGACCACAGTCCTATGCATCCTGTGTACATCCAGTTGGCAAGGACAGCACCGAAAAGACCGATCCAGTTCTGGGTCTGATCGAACTTCATGCGGATCTCACTGTCGCCCTGGATCACACGCATGACATCGCGCATGGTCAGCTGTGCGTTGGCCTCATCAGCGCGTGCATAGGATAGTAGCGCTACAAGCATGAGCAACGAGAAAACTGCCAGCAGGACGGCGCCGATCTTGAACCGACGCAGCCGGTCGACCTCGTCGTTAAGACTCCGTTGACGCGCACGTGGAACCTCCTCCGATGGGGAAGGTTCGTTCTGCGTCGAGGGTCGACGCTTGAGTGGTATGTGTTCCGGACGTGGAGCCATTTGCCTCGATGCTGCGCCCCAATTTAGTGGTAAATTCGACCCATTCATGCAGTCTACATCGCAACTTCCTATTGTCATTGCCGGTCCGTGTCTTATCGAGTCACGCGACCTTGTCATGCGCGTGGCCGAGCATCTGGCCAGCGTCTGCTCGGACCTTCCCGTGCAGCTCGTGCTCAAGGGAAGCTATCGAAAGGCTAACCGAACCAGTGTCGATTCGTTTTCGGGCATTGGCGACGAAGACGCACTTGGGTTTCTGCAGCATGCCGGACAGCAGCATGGACTGCCGACACTTACCGATATCCATTCCGACGCTGAGGCTGCCCTTGCAGCCTCCTTCGTTGACGTGCTGCAGATTCCGGCGTTTCTCAGTCGGCAGACCTCGCTGCTGCAGGCTGCAGCGGCTACAGGGCGGACGGTGAATATCAAGAAGGCGCAGTTCATGGCCCCCGATGACATGGCCAAGGCGGCCGACAAGGTCGTTAAAGCCGGAAACACGAACGTCTGGCTTACCGAGCGCGGAACGTCCTTCGGTTATCACGACCTCGTGGTCGACTTCCGATCGCTCGTCATCATGCGTCAGAGCGGTTTTCCGGTGATCTACGATGCCACGCACAGCGTGCAGCAACCATCGATCGGTGCGCAGTCGGGTGGACGCCGGGAGTTCATCCCGGCCCTGGCAAGAGCGGCTGCTGCCGTAGGAGTGGACGGCATCTTCGTGGAAACCCATCCAGATCCATCGGCGGCCCTCAGTGACGCGGCCACGCAGCTACCTCTTGAGGACATGCGGGACTTTCTGACCATGGTACTCGACCACTGGCACCGATGACCAAGGGGCTATTGGCACTCGGGCTCGTGTCGCTGGCGGTGAGTGGCTGTGGCGAACGTCCGTCCGGCGCAAAGATCGCCGATGATCCGTTTGTGTCAGCCCCCTCCCAGATAGCAACAAACCTGATCGTGACGTTTTCCGATTCCAGCTTTGTGAAGGCCCGGCTGTATGCTTCCGAGGGCCGTGTTCTCGAAGACCAGCAGCAGACGACCATGAGCGGTCCGGTGACGGTGGACTTCTTTAACCGCGATAACATCGACCCTGTGGCACGCCTTACGGCAGACTCCTGCGTGGTTGACGACAGGACAAAGAACATGGTAGCCATTGGCAACGTCGTTGTCAACTCGCTGCGCCGGCAGCTCACGCTGCGCACGCCGCAGCTGTCGTGGATTCAATCGAGCCAGCGCATTCGAAGTGACGATGAGGTTCGCATCGATACCCCTCAGGAACGCATCGATGGCGTTGGTTTCGAGTCAAATCAGGACCTGACGTCCTACAGGCTTTCGCGTGTTCGTGGAGTACAGCGCAAATGAGACAGCGACTGATCGTCGGAAACTGGAAGATGAACCTGCTTCAGGCCGAGGCCCTGGCGTTTGTTGATGAGCTAGAAAGCGCCGGTGCTGTTTCAGGAGACGGCGTAGAGGTGGTGATCTGTCCACCGTACACTGCGCTTGCAGCGCTTGGTGGCCGCGGATTGCGCTCCATAACACTTGGCGCGCAAAACTGTCATGCACGGCAGAAGGGGGCATTCACGGGTGAGATCAGCGCTGAGATGCTCACCGACGCCGGGTGCAGATATGTGATCCTCGGACACAGCGAACGCCGCCGCGATCAGCACGAGACCGATGTCGAGATCGGAAACAAGGCCAATCATGCACTGCACTCCGGGCTGCGTCCAATTATCTGCCTCGGAGAGCAGCTCGAGGAGCGCCAGAGTGGCAGGACACATGAGGTCATCAATCGTCAGATCGACGGCATCATTGGCTCTGCCGGTGCTCAGGTCATGTCGCAAGCGGTGGTTGCCTATGAACCCGTCTGGGCGATCGGCACGGGGCTTGCCGCTACTGCCGAGCAGGCGCAAGAGGTGCACTCGTCGATCCGCGAGCATCTGATCAAACACGGCGTATCAGGAACAGTTCCATTGCTTTATGGTGGAAGCGTTACAGGGGGCAATGCCGCCGATTTGTTTGCCTGTGCAGACATTGACGGTGCCCTTGTCGGTGGTGCATCACTTAAAGCGCCAGAGTTTGCCGTGATCGTTCAGCATGCCAGAGACGTCAGATAATGAAGTTCACGTACGCTAACATTGTTACGCTGAGTCGGTTCTTCATGGCGCCGATCTTTCTGATCTTCATGCTCTCGGACTCACAGATCGGGACGATCATTGCACTGGCGATTTTCGTTGTGGCAGCTCTGACGGACTGGCTCGATGGGTTTCTGGCTCGCAAGTATGGAGAGGTCACCGATCACGGTGTGTTTCTCGATCCGCTGGCCGACAAGGTGCTGACAACCTCGGCGTTTGTGGCCCTTTACATGCTGAACCTCATGCAGATGTGGATGCTCGTCGTGATCGTTCTGCGAGATTTCGGAACCACTGCCATGCGGTCGATCGCCGATGACCGGGGAATGACGATGAAGACCAGCAGGGTCGCGAAGGTGAAGACCTTCCTGCAGATGGTCGTCATCATTCTTGCCATCATCTGTCTTGCATTTCAACGTTCAGAGCCGGTAGAGTCGTTGCTGGGAGTCTATGCCTTAGCCTTCTTGGCGTCGGGCGGAATCAGTGTCGGGCTTCTGCTAGTGACGGTTCTCTCGATCTACAGCCTTATCCAGTACATCATCGTCAACAGGAGAATCTTCAGTCGTGGCCGCACATAAGATCCCCCGTCCAAAGCTTACCACTCTTCCGCAGTACGTGGCCACCATGTTTGGCATTGGCTTGCTTCCTATCATGCCCGGCTCCTATTGTAGCCTTCTGGTAGCTCTTCCTGGACTGTACCTGAGTCTTTTTACCACCGTACCGACGCAGAGTATTGCCATCGGGTACGCTATTGCCGGCGTCCTGTTCGCCATCGTCGGGCATTGGAGCATCAAGCGTATTCAAGATGGTTGGGGGCACGACCCGAGCGTAGTGGTCATTGATGAAGCGGTGGGCATGTGCATCACCATGCTCTTTCCGGCCGCCTGCGCAGGGCTTGCGCTCTGGATGACGGCCGTGTTTCTGTTCCGCGTGTTCGATGTGATGAAGCCATGGCCGATGAACGTTATCAATGATCGCACAGAGGCATGGGCGGTCATGGGCGACGACGCCGTTGCGGGCCTGGTGGCGGGGCTTTCGACGCAGCTCGTCGCTACCGCACTCATGACGCTTGGTATCGCCATTCGGTTGTGATCAATGCCGTGGTGGGTTGGGGAAACCCCCATTTGACAGGCATTCGCGCGAATTGAAGGCGTAAAAAGCCCGTGAAATAGGTCGATGTGGACAAATCATCCTTGAAAAGCCCTGTCAGCACACGATATTTTGCTTTCACGCAATTCCACTTTCCTCACTCGTACTCATCGGGGTTCTTATGAACAAGGCACAGCTTATCGAAGCTATCGCCAACGGTGCCGGTCTCAGCAAGTCTCAGGCCGACAGTGCGCTCAACGCCTGCATCAGCGCTATCAAGTCTGAAATGGGCAAGGGCGGCAACGTTTCGCTTATCGGTTTTGGTTCGTTCAGCGTTGGCAAGCGCGGTGCTCGCACCGGTCGCAATCCAGCCACTGGCGCTACGATCAAGATCGCAGCACGTAAGGTCGCAAAGTTTACGGCCGGTGCTGATCTCAAGTCTGTCGTGAACGGCGAAAAGAAGGGTGGAGCCAAGAAGGCCGCTCCGGCAAAGAAGGCCGCTCCGGCAAAGAAGGCAGCCAAGAAGAAGTGACGACTGATGTCGATAGAGCCCGCCAAACGGCGGGCTTTTTTTTGCCCTATTTTTGCCGCCGATGCCTCTGCGCCACCTGCTGACGACTGATGATCTCTCGCTTGATGAAATCGACCAGATTCTCAAGCGTGCAGCTGAATTTCTAACCCCTAACGGACTGGTCCATCGGGGCTATGATATGCTTGCTGGAAAGCGGTTTGTACTGGCATTCTTCGAGGCGTCAACACGAACCAGACTTTCGTTCGAATCGGCTATCGAGCGCATGGGAGCCAGCTGCGTACTCTTCACGGAAGCCGGCAGCAGTGTCGAAAAGGGCGAATCGCTCGACGAGACCATACGCACGATCGAGGCCATGGGATTCGATGCCATGATCCTGCGGCATGCCATCAACGGGACTCACGCTCACGTTGCCGGCTGGACGTCGATGGCCGTCATCAACGCCGGTGAAGGCACCATGGCACATCCGACGCAGGCACTTTTGGATGCGTCGACGATCCGAGAGCGATTCGGCCGCGTCGAGGGCGTGAAGGTGGTGATCATCGGCGATCTGCTGCATTCACGCGTGGCCCGCTCTACGGCGTCGGTTCTTTCTCGTCTTGGAGCAGAGGTCGGATGGTGCGCACCGGATTCCCTGGCACCTGCGGGTGAGGAGTCTGAGCTGCGTCGGTTTGATGATGCTCGCCACGCCATGCAATGGGCTGATGTTGCGTTTCTACTGCGGATTCAGAGAGAGCGGATCGTCTCTGACCATGTTCCGGATATCGACGAGTACCGTCGTCGATATGCAGTCACGTCGGCACTTGCCGCCGATCACTCCTCGGTGGTCATCATGCACCCCGGTCCTGTCAACGTGGGTGTCGAGCTCGACCAAGCCCTCCTCAACCTTCCACATTGTCTTGTCCACCGTCAGGTAACGCACGGCGTTGCCGTGCGTATGGCCGTTCTTGAACTGTTCTGCCGCTAGGCCCACCGTGTATCGACACTACTAATAACACCAACCCCAATGCCGAAACGCACAGACATCTCCACCATTCTCGTCATCGGATCGGGTCCGATCGTCATCGGTCAGGCCTGCGAATTCGACTATTCCGGAACACAGGCCTGCAAGGTGCTTCGTGAAGAGGGATACCGGGTCGTCCTGATCAACTCCAATCCGGCGACGATCATGACCGATCCCGGCATTGCCGACGCGACGTACGTCGAGCCGATCACGCCGGAGTATATCGAAGAGGTGATCAAAAAGGAGCGTCCCGATGCAATTCTGCCAACCATGGGCGGTCAAGTGGCCCTCAATGCGGCAGTGGCTTTGCACGATTGCGGCATTCTCGAGAAGTACAACATTGAGTTGATCGGCTCCAAGATCGAGTCGATCCACAAAGCTGAAGACCGTGAACTGTTTCTTCAGGCAATGCAGCGCATAGGGATGGACATGCCGAAAGGAGGCTTTGTCCACGAGTTCGAAGAGGGTATGAAGATGATCGACCTCGTCGGTTTTCCGGCCATCATCCGTCCCTCTTTCACTCTCGGTGGCACTGGCGGAGGCATTGCCTACAACATGGAGGAGTACCGCGAGTTGCTTCGTAATGGACTCACGGCCAGCCCCATTCAGCGTGTACTCGTCGAGGAAAGCATTATCGGCTGGAAGGAGTACGAGCTCGAGGTCATGCGCGACACCAAAGACAACGTCGTGATCATCTGCTCGATCGAGAATGTTGATCCCATGGGTGTGCACACGGGCGACTCGATCACTGTTGCACCTGCGCAGACCCTTACAGACCGCGAGTATCAGCGCATGCGCGACGCATCCCTGAAGATCATCCGCGAGATCGGCGTCGAGACCGGCGGTTCAAACATTCAGTTTGCCGTCAATCCTGCCACGGGTCGCATGATCGTGATCGAGATGAATCCGCGTGTGTCGCGCAGTTCTGCCCTGGCATCGAAGGCCACCGGTTTCCCGATCGCGAAGATGGCGGCCAAGCTTGCCGTTGGCTATACGCTCGATGAGATCACCAATGACATTACGAAAAAGACACCGGCCTGCTTTGAGCCATCGATCGATTACGTGGTGGTAAAGATTCCGCGCTGGGACTTTGAAAAGTTCCACGAGGCCGACAACACGCTGGGTATTCAGATGAAGTCCGTCGGCGAAGCGATGGCCTTCGGGCGGACGTTTAAGGAGGCACTGCAGAAGGCCATCAGATCGCTTGAGCAAAAGCGTTTTGGTTTCGGTTTCGACCGTCCCGGATACGTTGAGGAACTTGCTCAGGATGCGACCGAGCTCGCCCCCTTGCAGGCGCGCCTGCGCCGACGCACGTCGACGTCGATCTTTGACCTGTGCGATGCTCTCGCCTCGGGAATGAGCACGGAAGAGATCCACGCACTGACCAAATACGATCCATGGTTCATCGTGCAGTGCCGGCAGATCGTCGACATGGCCATGGGGCTCCATGATGACGTCGAGTCAGGTGCGGTTTCACTGGCCACGATCGACGTGGCCCGTATGCGTTCTCTCAAGCGCTACGGGTTTAGCGACGTGCAGATCGCACTGATGATGAACTCCGATGAGCTTCACGTGCGTCAGCGGCGCGTGGAGCTTGGCGTAGTTCCTGTATTCAAGACCGTTGACACGTGTGCGGCGGAATTCGTCTCGGAGACGCCGTACCACTACTCGTGCTATGACACGGAGAATGAGGCCTTTGCCAGTGATAGGAAGAAAGTGATCATTCTTGGCAGCGGACCAAACCGTATCGGACAGGGCATCGAGTTCGACTATTGCTGCGTGCAGGGAGTGTTTGCGCTTCGCAAGGCAGGGTATGAGGCTATTATGATCAACTGCAACCCCGAGACGGTGTCGACCGACTACGATACGACCAGTCGACTGTACTTTGAGCCCCTTACCTTCGAAGACGTGATGAACGTCATCGAGCTGGAACGTCCCGACGGCGTGATCATCACCTTTGGCGGACAGACGCCGTTGAAACTTGCACATCAGCTTCAGGCTGCCGGTGTTCCGCTGATCGGAACCTCGCCCGAGGGGATCGACCTTGCGGAGGACCGCAAACGCTTCGGCGATCTGATCTCCTCGCTCGGCATACCATGTCCGCCATGGGGGACGAGTACCACTGAGGAACATGCGGTGGAGATCGCCGATCGGATCGGATATCCCGTTCTTGTGCGCCCGTCATACGTTCTTGGTGGCCGTGCCATGCAGATCTGTTATCGTGAGGATGCACTCCGCTCCTACATGCGATCGGCCATCGCACAGGATCCTTCACGTCCGGTGCTGATCGACCATTTCCTGGAAAATGCTCTTGAGTTCGACGTTGACGCCATCAGTGACGGGACGACCACAGTCATCGGTGGCATCATGCAGCATATCGAAGAAGCCGGCATACACTCTGGCGACTCTTCATGTGTGCTTCCTCCATACAACGTCGGCGAGGAGATCATCGAGACCATGCGGGGATATGCCCGGTCGATGGCTCGCGAGCTAAAGGTTGTGGGCCTGATGAATATTCAGTTCGCCGTGCAGAACGGCGTCGTGTACGTGCTCGAGGTCAACCCGCGTGCCTCGCGCACGGTACCATTTGTTTCGAAGGCCACCGGCATCCAGTTGGCGCAGCTCGCAACACGCGTGATGACCGGCGAGTCCCTGGAATCCCTGTCGGTTCCGGAGTTTACGACATCCCTCAACCGCACGGCAATCAAGGAGTCGGTCTTTCCATTCGCGAAGTTTCCCCACGCGAGTGTGTTCTTGGGACCGGAAATGCGCAGCACCGGCGAGGTGATGGGCATGGACACGTCGTTTGGACGTGCGATCATCAAATCGCACATCTCCTCGGGCAACGGGCTTCCGGTGGAAGGAAACGTCTTTATTTCTCTCAGCACGCACGACAAGACGTCGAGAGCTGTTGAGCTGGCAGGGGGCTACAGGGACCTTGGATTCACGATCCTGGCAACGCGTGGAACGGCCGTGTTCTTGCGTGAACACGGCGTCGAAGCTCAGGCCGTGCTCAAACACTATGAGGGACGTCCCAGTGTGGTCGATCAGATCGCCAATGGTGAAGTACAGATCGTGATCAACACGCCACTGGGTGAGAATGCCCGATACGATGAAGCGGTGATGGGGCGTACGGCCATGAAGTACAAGGTGCCATTCTTCACCACACTCGCCGCAGCGGAGGCATCACTCCATGGGATCATGGCTCTGCGTGCAGAACCGGCGTCTGTGATGTCGCTTCAGGACCACTATGCACGCACGGCGTCCTGACGTCCCGGCCGTCTGGACGATCCGTGATATCGTCACCTGGGGCAAGGAATTCTTCACCTCCAAGGGCATCGACGAGGCGCGACTGACCATTGAGCTGATGGTCTGCTCGGTTCTGGGCATCAGGCGCTTGGAGCTATACACGGACCATGATCGCCCCCTGACCAAGGCCGAGTTAGCCAGCCTGCGGGAGATGGTTCAGCGTCGTGTAAAGTATGAACCGCTGCAGTACATCATCGGAGCTGCAGATTTTTTTGGCCTATCGTTCACGGTCAATCCGGCCGTGCTTATCCCGCGTCCGGAGACCGAGATCCTTGTCGATAGGGTCTTACGGTTTGTCAATGACGTGGCACTACCCATGAGCTGTCTGGACGTCGGCACCGGCAGCGGCATCATTCCCATCACCGTGGCGAAGAACGCTTCACAGACATCATGGACGTGCATGGATGTTTCCGACGGCGCGCTTGCTTGCGCACATGCCAATGCCATCAAACATGGCGTGGCCGATCGACTCATTCTTGTTCATGGTGACTTTCTCGACACCGTGCCGGCGGGTGGCCCTTGGCAGGTTATCACCATGAATCCACCCTACATAGCCGAGTGCGACGTCGCCGAGCTGCAGCCTGAGGTCAGGGACTTTGAACCGAAGGAGGCTTTAACGGACAATGCCGACGGGCTGTCGTTCTATCGGCGCTTTGCCGAGGTGGCAAACGAGATACTGGCACCGTCGGGAACAGCATTCTTAGAGATCGGTCATGGTCAGGTTGAAAAAATCATAGATATTCTCCAATCGCATCGGCTAACCTGCGAGGTTGTTGATGATCTGGCCGGCATTGCGCGGTTGGTCATCGTCCGTCGGACGTAACAACATCCTGGTATTCAACGTTCTTCAGCGGTCAACACGGCTGGTTCGTTGTTGGTGCGTATGTCGTCGTCGCCACATTGATTCCGTCACTCCAATTCTCGAGGGAAGCCCCATGCGTTTTGTGCTTCTTACCCTGTTTGCTGCGCTTGTCCTGTCGGCTTGCTCAGATGATTCGGCCACTTCACCGGACGATTCGGAACTACAGACCCCCGCTGTCGGATCAGTGTTCAATCTGATTGGATGGCGGTTTAAGGAGAACAGTAGTACGTTCGACTCGCTGCCGGGAACGACGGCAGCGTCCGTCATGACGATCACCGAGAAGAACATCTCGTATGAAGGCAAGTCCGGAGTTTGGAAAACCATCATCACGGATGTTCGCACGGGTCGCATCACCGATACGCTCTACATGTGTTACGACGCAAACAAGGATCTGCTGCTGCTGGACCCACGCCGGACGGCGGAAATCAACGCCACGTTGCCAGCCGGTGTGCGTCGCCTGAGCTGGATACGATTGCCGCTGTCAACAAAATCTCGCTACCGAGACACCATTATCACGTCTGGAGTGTTCGATGGTAAGCAGGTGCAGAGACGACTTCTTGTCAATGCCGAAGTTTCAGGTGGAGGCAATTTTGACTTCGGCTCCGGTGAGATCTTTTCGTTCGGATTCTTTATTCGTCTCATTGACGAACTCAATTCGACGCAAGGCTCTGTGCCCGTGCAGCTCAAGGCTGTTTTCCTAGATGAGTACTGTTACTACGCTCCGAAATTGGGAGTGCTCACCGAAAGAACCCAGCCAGGATATTCATACGCCGGAAAGGTCTCAGATGGCAGGTATTTCGAACTGCTATCATACACTCTGAAGTGATCGGTTTCGCTGCCACTAAACCATCCCCGGAACAGGTGTCGATCAATGAATTCTCTGGTCATTACGGTAATTTTACGGCTGAAATCATGCAGTGTTTTTGCATGTTGAACTCACAATGTCTTCACCAATAGGAATCACTATGCGTAACCTTCTCATACTCGTGCTTGCGGCGGCATTTGTTGTCTCGTGTTCGAACAATGATCCCGTGTCTCCTGCAGAGCCTACCGTCAAGATTCCCGGCAAGGGTTCAACCTTCGAGATCGCCGGCTATCAGCTCGATGCTGCCAATGCCAAGATCGCTGGTACGGACTTTACCGCTGTGCAGACGGTAGCCAATACCGGGCAGAGCTTCGGTGATAAGACCGGTGTGTGGTCCACAATCTCGACCGATAAGGCCTCCGGTGAGGTCCTCGACACGAACTACATGTGTCTGGATGATAAAAAGGATCTGCTTCTTTGGACGCCCGAGCTCGGTGCGGATGGAAGTTCGCGCTGGCTGCGTCTGCCGGTATCCAGCGGTCTGGTATCTGTCGATTCAGTCGTATCCACCGAGGAATTCAACGGCATTCCTATCGAGCTAGCAGTTTCGGTTAGGGCAGAACGAAGCGGTGACGAGACAATCGTCGTCGCCGGTTCTTCCTTTGCCACCAAGAAGATCACGATCAGATACACCATCCGTATTTCCGCATTGGGTCAGGTGATCGATACGGCCACGTTCAACGAAACGCAGTGGTTCGCCCCCTCCCTTGGCATGATCATTCAGCGCTCAACGGGTGCCTATACGCTGGCCGATCAGGCTTCACCGGGCAGCTACTTCAAGCTCACAAAGTACACGCTGAAGTGATTCCGGTTCCGGGCTCTGCGGCCATCCTTTCCGGAGCGCTTATGGAACCGAATTCGTGTTGCGAAATCGCCACATCAGCCGGACTTGTTCTCGGTGGCTTTTTCGTAGGTTTGCCGCAGCATTAAGCCCCGTTTCATGACGGGGCATCCTTTTCGACACAAACACATTCTCATCTCACAAGGGTTGATGTATGAAGAACCTGACGAATGCACTCTTCATCGGCGGATGCTTGGTCGCTGCCTACCTGCTGTTTTACCTCGTCCTGGGTAATGCCGGCAACTTCAATGATCCTGAAAAACTGGATCCGAAGAACGCTCTGGGTACGATCTACACAGGGGGCTTCCTTGTGGGACTGCTGATGGCCTGTATTCTCATCGCCCTTACGTTTACCATCGAGCGGATGTTCACCATCGGCAAGGCCGGCGGTAGCGGTAATCTGAAGGACTTTGCCTCGAACGTTGTTGGTCAGGTCAAGGTGGGCAACTATGACGCTGCCATTGCTGCTTGTGACGAGCAGCGCGGAGCACTGGCAAACGTTCTGCGCGCTGCCGTGGAGCGCTTCCGCACGGTTGAGAAGGATGGTAGCCTGAATGCCGACCAGAAGCTCTCGGAAACCCAGCGGGTGATCGACGAGAACATGAACCTGGAGACACCGCTACTGGAGAAGAATCTGTCGATCCTTTCAACGGTCGCTTCGGTGTCGACCATGATCGGTCTGCTCGGTACGACACTCGGTATGATCAGGTCGTTCCAGGCACTCGGTGCCTCCGGAACGGTATCTGCCCAGGCCCTCTCGATCGGTATCTCCGAAGCTCTCTACAACACGGCCGGCGGTCTGATCGCAGCTATTATTTCGATCGTTGCATTCAACTTCTTCACGACCAAGGTTGACGACTTCACCTACAACATGGACGAAGCCATCCTTGAGCTCATGGAGACGCTTTCGCTCAAGACCGGAACGAAGCTGTAATCTCGCTCAACCGAGCAGAGGTTCATTCGCCCCCTTCTTTTGTAAGGAAACCTGAATGTCGAAGATCAAAAAGAAGCGCCTCGGATTTGTGCTGGACATGACGCCGCTGGTGGACATCACGTTCCTCCTGCTGACGTTCTTCATGTTCACTGCCAAGTTCAAGAGCGAGTCGGAAAATCAGCAGAAGGTCGAGATCAAACGGCCAAAGACGCAGGCAGATACAGCCAAACTCGCCGACAAGGACCTGGTGATGGTCAAGGTCGGTGTAGACTCCGTACTTAAGGATACCGCCTGGTACGTGTCCATGATCAATGAGCAGGACATCACGTCATTGCGTCAGGCCATGCTGGAGGCGAAGTTCCCCGGAGCGGATGATAAGACTGTCTCGTTCAAGGTCACCGACACCGTATGGCTGGGCAAGATCGTCCAGTCGTGCCGCGTGGTTAATCCCAAGGCGTCATTTGCCATCGATGCAGACAAGCGACTTCGCTATGAATGGATCGAAAGGGCTGTCAACGAGATGAGAAAGAACCGCGCGACGACGTTCAATTTCGTCACGGAAAAGAGGCAAGGTCTTTGATCTGCGATGGCCAGCCGGTAGTGGCGGCCAAAGAGTACAACACCTAATTCGAGCGAAAACGAGGTCAACATGGCAGGTGGTGGTGGAGATTTAGGCGGAGGGAAAACCCAGCGGCGGGGGAAGAAGGGCAAACGGAAGTCCAAGAAGCGTCTTGGATTCCGGCTTGACATGACCCCACTGGTGGATATTACCTTTCTTCTGCTGACGTTCTTCATGCTGACGACGTCGATGATCACTCCACAGACGATGGAGATGAACGTGCCTCCTGAGATGGATGTGCCGATCGAGGTCAAGCAATCTGAGCTTCTTACCCTTCGTCTGCGCGAAGACGGCGTGATCTTCTACAACATGGGACTCGATGCCCCGGAGAAGATCGCTCTGAAAGCGCTGCGCAAGGTTGTCATAGATCAGAACGTCCAATTGAAGAACCGCTGCATCGTCGTTCTCAAGGCATCAGCCGATGCCCCGTACGGTCTGGTCGTCTCTATTCTCGATGAACTGAACATGGCCGAGCCAGAAATCCTTTCGGGGCTGAAGGCAGCGGGTATCAACGAGCGTAAGCGGAAGTTCACCGTAGCACCGATGGAAGCAAAGGATATCGAGGAGATCAAGGGGCTATGAGTACAGCAGCAAACTACTCTGAGTCGCAGGCCGGTCTATCCTACGGCGCCCAGGAGATCAAGGAGCTGATCCGCATCAACACACGGAAGGCATTTGTCCGTGTGATGACGCTTCTTCTTCTTCTGGCTCTCTACACCTTTGTTGGACCGATAATCAGCGAGTGGATTTTTCCGTCCCCGAAGGTCGTTCGGGTGCGTCTGGCGAAGATCAGCCTCGATGCATTGCCCCCACCGCAAAGTCAGACAGAAGAGGCACCGCCTCCGCCGCCCCCTCAGAATGTTCCTTCAGGGCCGGCCGCACGTGCGGGCACGCCCGTTCCGGTGCCCGATGCGGAGCTTGCTCCTGATGTAAAGGATTTTGCCAACACCGACGAGATCAACCGCGCCTCAGCCGTTGGCGGTTCAGGCGAGGACGACGGCAGCTGGGCTGATAACATCGGTCAACCGGTGGCGATCAAAGAGCGCGAAGTTGAACCGAACCCGGAGGATTTTGTCGCCGTCGAAGAAGAGCCGAAGTATGACGATATAGCCCTTCAGCGCCGCGTAGAGTACCCGGATATGGCTCGCCGGTCGGGTATCGAGGGCATGGTGCTGGTA
>CANHFG010000046.1 GCA_947459875.1 Ignavibacteria bacterium | reverse complement strand
GAACACGCGCTGCTGAGAGCCGCTGAGCGCAGAGAGCGCACTGTCGATTCGACCCTGTACGGGACGGAAGTTTACAGGAGGTCCTTGAGCAGTAAAAGCCGGGCGGAAAGCGTACTTGCGGAAGAGTTCGGAGAAGTTAGGCCGTTGGAATGACCGGCCGGCCGAGAGACGGAAAACCTGGTCGGCATCTGGCTTGAAGAGGAACGCAACGCGAGGTGAAAACTGCTGCGGATAGAAGTTCGCGTTGTCATAGCGTGCAGAGCCGACAAACGAGAGTTGATCTGTGAGCTTTGCTTCGAGCTGAGCATAGATGCCACCAATGTTGGCGATGATCGGCTCATCAGGAAACACCGTGCGATTTGACGCTACCGACAGATGCTGATACTGGCCGCCAATCACGTACGACACACCCGACGTAAGCGTGTCTGTGTATTGCGCGTCGAGGTTGAGGTCATACGAATCATCGAGAATAATGGTGCCCGGTGGCGCAGCAAGTACACGCATCGTATCAACCGTGCGACGGGCGTTGTATGCCGTCTGAACGTGGAAGTTATCCGTATGGTATGCAACTCTTGCGAACGGCTTTTCCGACTCCGGTACGTGAATGCGACCGGCACCTGCCAGCATCATTTCATTGCCGAACCGGCTATAGCCGAATTCTGCCAGGACCGTCTGGTTCTCGGCGATGTCGTAGTCCATCCGAAACGTACCATAGGTGGCAAACGTCTCTCGATCCTCTTCTGAAATGGAGTTTGATTCACGGCCAGCAGGCCAGAGCGAGGCATACTCACTGGTGATGGCGATTTTGTCAGCCACACTATCACCGGTAAAGCGGTTGCGTGCTAGGTTGTATGACTGAGAACGGCCTGCCGTGATCTTGTAGGAGAAGTCACCCATCACGCCGGCATGGCGCACGTCGGCACGCATCGTCTTGTAGTCGCCCCCTAAGAGCGAGATGCGCGTACCCTGTGCTTCGCGTGGCGACAGCGTCGTGAGATTCAGTACTCCGTTGAAGGTGTTGGCACCGTAGAGCGAAGCAACCGGACCACGGATAAGCTCAATGCTACTGAAGTCTCCGAGAGAGCTGGCAAAGGAGTTCCATTCAACAGCACCGATCTGCTGCAGGGCAACGTCACGTCCGTCTACCAATACAAGAAGGCGACGGTTGGTGCTGTTGTTGAATCCACGGGTGTTGACGTTGAAGTCCGTTGCACCGTTCTGAACGATATCCACACCGGTCATACCTTCCAGGGCCTTGGCCAGCTGGTTACCACGGGCGCGACGCTGGATCTGCTGGCCGGTGATGGCTGTTACCGCGGCTGGTGTTTCGGAGATCTTCTGGAGTTTCCTACTTGCGCCAAAGACAACGACTTCGCCAGAGGTAACGGCGCGGCGCTGAACGAAGATCTCCAGCTCAGTGTCGGCACCTTCTTTGACCTCGACATTGACGATAGCCGTGTCCTGGATCTCAATACCACGAAGGACAAGCGTATGCATTCCGACGTCAAGCCCCTTGATCGAGAAAGTACCCTTCTTGGAGGTATAGACCGTCCGACGTGCCGCATCATCATTGATGCGAATGGCAACCGCCGGTTCCTTTGAATCAGCCAGCTTGACCGTTCCCGAGATCGATCCGTTCGTGGCGAAGGCCAGGGCAGACGAGGCAAGAGAAAGAATGAAGAAGACGATGCTGCGAATGATCGCACGGTAGCCCTGTTCGGCACGGATGCGTCCCATTTCATCATACTTCTTTGGATCCGGCGGAACCGGTGTTGAAAGCCCGTCAACGTAACGATTGAACATGCAGAACGCTGCTCCTATGAGAATTGAATCGTGGATCTCCGTGTCGGAGGCGCCGGCCGCGCGGGCCCGCTCGACATCGGCTTCGGTGACGTCTTTGCCGCTACTTCGAACAAGCAAAGCAAGGCGCGTAAGCGCTGCGAGCTTGTCTGATGAGGGGGCATGTTGCGGACTGTACGGCGAGTCGGAATCGGTCAGCACCTCTTCGCGGTCTATGCCCAGATGCGCTGCAGCGATGGCTGCATGGCTGTTTGAGCAATATTCACAGTTATTCGCCCGCGAAACGGCAGTGGCGATGAACTCGCGCTCCCCGGCAGACAGCGAATGACTGTCATGCAGAAGAACGCTCACCATGTCGTTGAGAGCAATGGCGACCTCTGGGCGCACCATCATCGGACCGCGAATGCCGTACGTTTCAGCAGGTAGTTCAATGTGTGCCACTGGCGGCCTCCTTCCGGATGTAGCCGTCGGTGGTTAACCGGTCGGCAAGAACTTCATAGTACATGTCGTCTGACGGAAGATCTGTTGCCATACCGTCCACATAGCGGTTGTAGTACGAGAACAGCGCAGCGATCAGCACCGTATCGTGGATCTCAACATCCGTGGCGCCGGCAGCGCGGGCAGCAGCGACCATTTCGTCCGTTACGTTTGCGCCGCTCGTGCGAATCGCACCGGCAATCGTCAGCAGATGCGCAACGCGCTCACTGACCTGTCCACCAAACGGATTGGAAAGGATCGAACGCACGGCATCGACCGAGCCGACGTACCGTGCAGCAGTGATCACGTGTGCATTGCTACAGAACTGACATTCATTGCCCGTACAGACAACAGAAGCGATCAGTTCACGCTCTCCTTCGGTAAGGGTATTGGGTCCTCGCAGAATGAACTGCGTCACATCACGTACGGGCTTACCCGGCTCTGGCCACGCATCAAGGAGCCCCGTGATCCCTGGAAGTTTTGACGGAATATCAACGTGTGGCATCGGCAGCCTCCGTCGGAACATAGCCTGCCGTTGCCATGCGCTCGCCCATGGACACGTAGTCTTCACGGTTCTCGGGTGTGATCGCACGGAGTCCGTCCACGTAACGGTTAAACATGCAGAAGGCCGCAGCGATCAGCACCGTGTCATGAATGTGGCGATCACCAGCACCGAGATCCCGCGCCCTGGCGACCAGCTCGTCGGGAACGTTCCGTCCACCGACACGCACGCGTTCGGCAATGTCCAGCAGAATGTTCATCAGCTCCGACACGCCACTGCGGTCATTGCGATACACAACGGCGTCAACGACATCGTGATCAGCCCCATAATGATGTCTCGCAGCTGCTGCGTGCGACATCGTACAGAACCTGCAGCCATTTCCATGCGAAACAAAGGTTGCCAGGAGTTCGCGCTCTCCCTTTGTCAGGGGGCTTTCCCCATGCAGAAGAACCTGAGCAAGTTTGCGCAGTGAAGCACCCGTCTCCGGACGAAACTCAAAGAGACCACGGATTCCGGGGTTATTCGGTGATACTGGAATGTGAGGCATCATACCCTCGTGGTGAACGTTTGACAGTAGTTTAGTTTCAACGATGCTGCGTGATGCTGATCGCCCGCGGAATCACCGCGATGCCGATGAGTAGAACGCTTGATGTGATGAGCAGGGCCTGCTGAAAACCGCCGAGTGCATCAGCGATCAGACCGATCTGCAGCACGGCGAGTGCCGTGACGAAACGTCCGATGTTCAGACAGAGTCCGGTGGCCGTTGCCCTGCCGACAGCAGAGAAGAGTTCCGGTACGTAGAACGACATCAGCGCCTGGGACATTCCGAAGAAGAATGACATCGCCGCGATCGTCGCCACAAAGGTCGAGGCAGAAGACGGTGTGACGCCGTAGAGAAACAGGCTTCCGATGATTACGCCGATGTAGCAGGTGAGAATGCCCCGCACGCGACCAATCCAATGCACAACAGGTGCCACGAGAAGACTACCAACGATTCCACCCCCTCCGAGGGCCATCATCGTGCTTCCGCGAACTCCGGCTCCGCCATCCGTACCCGGAAACAAGTCTGAAGCCCACGTCGGCAGCCACGAGAACGCCGCCCACAGGGTGATCAGCATGCAGCCAAAGAGCGTCGCACCAATGGCGATCTCACGCTTCGATTGGCTAAGCTGCGATGAAATCGTCCCCTGTTGCTTCTTTACTGATCGATCCTGGGAGCGTTCAACAAACGGTGTAAAGAATACTAGCGCCGGGACGGTGAAGAGCATGAACAGAGTCACAACCGTCTCGTACGAGAGTGCTCGCGACTGCAGTGCTCCGGAACAGACGATGCCTACCGCATAGGAATTCGCCAGAATACCCATCAGAAGGGGGCGGCGTTTTTCAGGCAGAATCTCTACGCCGAGCGTTGATGATACGACCATGATAGCACCCACGCACATGCCCGTGAGCAGTCGTATGACGCCAAAAGCAAGCGTGTCCGACACGTATGGCGTCAATCCCGTAAGCAAACAAGCCACTACAAGTGCAACGCCGAGTACGGGAACTCGTCCTCGCAGGTCGGCAACAAGGCCCAGCGCAATGCCTCCAAGCACCCAGCCGAAGAGAAACATCGACTGCACGGTTGACCCCAGCTCTGCTGCCTGCACGCCCAAGGAATCGCCGACGAGACGCTGGGCGATCGTGGGCAGATATGTCGGAACGACGGACGCTACGGAGCCGCAGGCGAGGCCGGCGATCCAACACATCAGGTACGTTGTCCACAGGCGTTGTGACATGGGGGCCGAACATAGAGCCCCCTGTAGCCCTTGCGCAAAGTTAAGGCACATGTGTTCCTTTAACCGAAGCCGCAGTGCCTGGGCCGACGCAGGCCACTTCCTGCCCCTGATCGATTCGGGTCGAAGGGGGCCAATCCGATCAGGAAGTACTATCCTTACGCAAGGCGCCAATCATGTATGTTGCGACCAATTCAGCGATCAGCGCCCCTTGGTCGTTTCAATTTTCTGAGGCGTGGCTGTTCCGCGCCGGAAGTGCATCTCATTAAGGGGATCCCGCCATGAAACTTCTATACGTAACCAACCGACGTCACGAAGGCGCAGACCGTTGGCATCCGACTGGTTACAGCAAGGACGCCAGCAGTGATGGTCTGCAAAATCTGCGCTTTGGAAGCATCACGCTGGATCTATCGACGATCCAGAACAAGATCCAGCACTCCCTGGCCGAAACGGTTGACGGCAACTCCGGAAACGGCGAGCGCATTCGCGCCAGTATCAGGGACGTTATCCGGAACGTTCAAACAATCGAGGCGTTTGAAGAAAAGGAAGACGGCTCGATACGGGGCTCGACACGCGCCTACGACGAGTTGCGCGCGGCAATGCTTTCGGGCGCTGATACCGTGGTGTACGTTCACGGCTTCAACAATGACTGGGATGATGCCGTATCGGCTGCCGCTTCGCTGCAGATCATGCTCAACAGCAGAGGTGGAAAGCCGGTGAACGTTGTTCTCTTTTCATGGCCTTCAGACGGACAGGCTCTTCTCTATGTACCCTACTTCTCAGATAGAGACGACGCAGCATTCAGCAGGCATGCTCTGTGCCGTGCATTGCTCATGCTTCAGCAGAGGCTGGCCGACCTTAGAAAGGCAACCATCGGCAATCAGTTTACAAGACGCCGTGATTATCTGCTCGCGCTCCAGCAGGGCAAGGTCAAACTGGAAGATGAACTCTGTCGGAGTGGACTTCATCTGCTCTGCCATAGCATGGGCAACTATGTACTTGAGTGTGCTCTGGAAACCTCAAGAATGAACCCGGAGTATGCTCTGGTCGATCGCATGTTTGAGAACGTGTTCATGTGTGCTCCTGATGTGACCACCGATGCACTGGAGCCCGGCAAGCCCCTTGCCCATCTGGCTCATTTGAGTCAGACCGTATCGGTCTACTACAACAAGCAGGACAAGCCCCTTCTGCTCTCGACGACAACCAAACACTTGCATGAACGCCTCGGTCGCACCGGGTCATCGCGGCCATCGGCTGTCGATCGCACCTTCATGCATATCGACTGCACGAGGGTTGTAGAAGATGGCATCTCGGAGCACGGGTACTATCTCAACGGGCTCGTTCTTCAGGACATCTGTGATACGATCAATGGCGAGCGGCACAGTACACGCAGCTACCGTGTTGGTGACCCCGTGTTCCCAAACAATTGGTCACTGAAGGCCGAGCCGGGCGTGTAGGTCCGTTACTCACCAATACCTCTTCCATCAAAGATCGACGGTATTGCGCGCTCGATCCGCGCTACACGTGTTGATGGCTGTTTTGCCGATGAAAAGTGCATGAGATAGTATCTCCGGCGTCCCGGCGTGAGGGCCTCAAACGCCTCGCGAAGTCCCTCGTGCTTTGTGAACGCCTCCTCCAATTCAGAAGGTATCGGGCGATCCTCAATGGACTTCAGCACGACGCTTTTTCCCGATCGTTCCGCTTCGATTGCCTGCTGCAGGAGATCACGTATGATTGGCGAAAAACGATTCACGTCTTCGATACTGCGAATGCGGATCACACGGCCTGACTGTGTGTTGGGGCCGGGAGCTACCAGTATACCGTTGCTATCCGCCAGTAGAGCCCCTTTGAAGAATGACAGTACACAACAGTCTTTCAGCTTACCAATGATGACAACGTTCTTTCCTTCATAGGTGTAGCAGGGCTGGTACCACTTTAGCTCCTCGTCGAGCTCGGTCTCCAACACAAGCGCACGCAGGGCATTCATCTCCGCTCGCCATGATTTCGAACGTTCAAACAGGGGGCTGACTTTGGGGTTCATAACTCATTGCTCCATGATGACAACGATTATACCGGTGGTTCCTCTCGTTTCCGAATCATCGCTCTTTATTCTTGTTGCTCCCATAGAGATCATTTCTCGCTGACTGGGCTGCGGTTGTTATGGCGACGTCATTCCTACATTTCGGTTTTGCATCATTCGGTAGTATGTTCGTGGCGTATTCAGTAACCTAGCGATCACTTTCTGAGGGGTATAGCGTGAACTTCTTCCGCAACAGCGCGATTATGCGCTTCATGACCGTGCTGGCAACATGTTCATTTCTCTTTGTAAGCACGGCATCCAAGTCTTTTGCCACGGAAACGTGTGAGGACGCACGTCAGGCCGCGTCGAATAATACAAGCGGAGCATTGTGGTTCGGTGCCGGCTGTCTGCTTAACGGTCTTGGTGTGATCGGCGCATACGTCCTCAAGCCAGATCCTCCGATGTCGGCTGTTGTTGGTAAGGACGCCGTCTATGTGGCCAAGTACACTGACTGCTACAAAGAGGAGGCCGTCAAAGCCCAGACTAAGTGGGCCTGGATCGGCTGCGGCGCCTCGGTGGCATTTTACGTCGTGTACTTTGTGGTGATCGCTGCGGCGGTTACCTCAACCCTCCCATAACGAAGCACGCCGGCTGATGGGACCTCACGGGTTCCGATTCCATTGAAGATCAAACGTAACAAGCAGGGTAGCCCCCTGCTTGTTGCGTTTTATGCTCAACCTGACATGCATTCTGACCTGATTCGAGAAGGCGCCACACGTATGTTTGCATGGTTATGAACCGTTTTCTGATTGTTCTGCTGCTTGCAGCCACGATGCAGACCTCAGCCCAGCAGGGCTACCTGCGTGTTTCCTTTATTCGGAGCCTCTATGCTCCGGCATCTCCTCCGGAGATCGTCGAAGGAAACATTTACTATTCACAGAAAGGGGCGGTTCATATCGAAGTCACCTCTCCTGTAAACCAGCTCATCACGCTCACGGGCAAGGAAATGCGGCTCTATTATCCCAAGGAGCGCAAGGCATTTGTCTTTGAATCGGCCAACCCCATGTCACTGCCATTTGCCAGTGCGTTTCTGGCTTCTACGCGTGAGAGTTTCGGACTTCCTGAGATCGGCTTTACCGTTCTTTCTGTCGTTCGTGCCGGAGACTCGGTGATCTCGTCGTGGGGTCCGCCCCCTGCCGGACGTCAACAAGTTGAGAAGGTTGTGATGACGGAGGTCAACGGCGACGTCGTCAAGACCGAATCCTACGCCCCAAAGAACAAGCTCTCAACCCGCACAACGTACAAGAACTTCGTGAGCATCCAGCAAGGCCGGGTGCCCCTGGAGATCTACGGAGGTTGGCAGACTCCAAAGGGGTGGACGCGGGAGAATCTGATGTTTTCGGATCCCACCACGATTGCCGCGCTACCGACGCATCTCAACGGGTTTACGATCCCACCTGACGTAACGCCACGGAGAACGCAGTGGTGAAGATCCTTGTGTTGTGTTTGATCATGGGGCTGAGTGCGACGGCGCTATCGGCTCAGGACGCATCGGTATTTCGTCGCATCTCTCATGAGCAAGGCCAGAAGGCTAGCGCAGACAGGACGCGAGGTGCAAACTTCTTCCGACCCGACGATACATCGGAGCTCAGGCTTCTGCTCTCGAGCGTGGTGCGTGCCTATCAGCTTCTGATCTCCTCGCAAGACACCGATGTGTGTGCCTACGAGCCGTCCTGCTCACGCTTTGGCATGCTATCCATGCAGCGCTTCGGTGTCGTAAAGGGATTCCTTCTCACGGCCGAGCGCCTTACTCGGTGCAATGGACTCACCGACAGTCCACACGAACGCAATACGATCACCGGCAAGCTCATAGATCCTGTGTCGGCCTACGACACTTATCTGCACGACCATCCATGAACTCCGTGGTTAGCCCCCTCTTTGTTGCTCGCATGATCATCACGATGGTCTGTGCTGTTTTCTCTGCAGCAGCTCAGCCGTCGGTGATGTCCGAAGATCGTGTAATCGGATTCGTCGACTATCTCGAACAGCTCGGAGAGTATCGACGTGCTGCCAACGAGCTGCAACGTCTGCTCGTTAACGATGGACCAGCGTCGGACACGCTCACATTACGAGCGGGGTCGCTCTTCATCCGGGCCGATGCGCCAGAACTTGCAGAACTCATTCTGCGCCGCCGCCTCACTTCGCCAGCACAGAGCTCCATGCAGCTTCGATACCTTCTTGCACACGCCCTGTATCGTCAGCGTCGATACTCGGATGCGGCTATGGAGCTCGGAACTGTCGCCGTGGCTGACTCTTCACAGCTGTCCTACTCGGCGTCGCTCTTCTCATCGCTCTGCCGCGCCGAGCAGCGGTCCTGGAGCGATGCCCGGTCTGATCTTCAGCGTGCCGGGATGCTTGCCGTTACGGATGAACAGAGGACTGCCATCGGTGCTCTGCGGACAGTCATCGACGAATCGTCAGGGATACCGCAGAAGAGCCCATTCGTTGCCGGCCTGCTCAGCGGGATCGTTCCCGGCCTTGGCAAGGTCTACACCGGTCACACCGTCGACGGCGTCCTTTCGTTTCTAACCATCGCCGGATTTGGATATGCCGCCTATGATGGGTTTGCCACCGATGGTTCTTCATCCGTGCGCGGCTGGGTCTTTGGTTGTCTGGCGTCAGGACTCTATCTCGGAAACATCTACGGCTCGGCACTGTCTGCATCGATCGTACGCGACGAAGCAACACGGCAGCTTCAGATGCGGCTCAGGACGGCGTTTTCCATCGCCGGAGTGCCTTGATGCGCACCCGTAGGATGATGATTGTCGTACTCCTTCTGCTTGGTCACCTTGTGGCAAGGGGCCAGTCGGAGTTTGTCGATCTTGCCGATCAGCACGTGCGCGACGGCGACCTTGATGCCGCGATCACCGAGTACTACCGACACGCCTACCTCTATCCCGACGATCCCCGCTTGCATGAGGTGTACACCAAGCTAGGTGTAGCCTGCCGCGACAATGGACGAGTTCAGCCAGCATTGCGAGCCTTCGCCACAGCGCTCGAGAAATCACGATCTGCAGATGAGCGGGCTCGAATTCGCATTGAGCTCGCGCTGGCGCATATGCTGTTCGACCAGCCCCTCCAGGCGCAGCTGGTTCTGTTGCGAATTCTTGCCTCGCCCCCTGCCGATGCAGCACTGGTTGCCCGGGCTCATGCCGTCGCCGGCGTGTCAGCGCTGATGGCAGGTCAGTGGAACGATGCAGCCGCAAGCTTTCATTCGTGGGCATCCAGCCGTCCGGATTCCTCACGCACGCTTGAAGTAATCAATGCTCTTCTGGCCGATACCAGCGAAATCCCCCATCGCAGCCCAACCGTTGCCACCATCCTGTCGGCTATCATCCCGGGGGCCGGCCAGATCTATTGCGGCGAAGTACTCGACGGACTGAACTCGATGGCCCTGAACGGAGCCTTCATCTACGGGTTCTACTCACAGCTTGAACAGCAGCGCTGGGTGGCCGCCGGCCTCGTGTCCATTCCACTTGTAGCGCGTTACTACATGGGCAATCTGGACCATGCTCAGCGATATGCCAACGAATTCAACGACCGAGAACGTCGCGCCTTCGCAGCAAAGGCGATCCGTCGGATCGCCGAACTCAGCGATTGATCAGCGACCTTACGAACAATCCGACGTCTTTTAGGGTCGCAGCATGCTGTGACCCTCCCTCCCCCCTTCACAAACAAAACCCTGGGTAGCAGGCTCCACCCCATTGTGGGGTTGCAGCTTGTGTGGGGTTACAGCTTGTGTGGGGTCACAGCATGCTGTGACCCTCCCTCCCCCTTCGGATGTCACGTAAGGGCTGTCTTCCCGCACAATCGGGATATGAGACCCCCTCGACTGCCCGATTGGCACTACGGACGCGGAACAACGGTCCTTGTGACGATCATCACAAAGGACCGAAAACCGTTGTTTGGCCGCATCGAAAGTGATGTTGTTCTGCTCTCCAGCGAAGGCATGATAGTGCATCAATGCCTCACTGATATTCCAGATCATTTCGATGTGCAGATGCATGCCAAGATTGTAATGCCCGAACATGTGCACGCACTTTTCACAATCCTGTCGACTCCAAACCCCATTCGGACCGAGCGCGATTTCGGTGTTCTTGTCCCAGGAACACTGCCCGTAATCGTTCGCTCATTCAAGTCAGCATCCACACGCATGATCCGCGAACAGAATCCTGGGTATAGAAAGCTGACTATCTGGCAATCGAGCTACCACGACCGATTAGTCAAACCGTCTTCGATAGACAGGGTCACACGCTACATTCTTGATAATCCACGTAACTATCATCGAGGGTAGTAGGCTCCACCCCATTGTGGGGTTGCAACTTGTGTGGGGTTGCAGCATGTGTAGGGTCACAGCATGCTGTGACCCTACCCTCCTCCCTCCCCCTTCACAAACAAAACCCTGGGTAGCAGGCTCCACCACATTGTGGGGTCACAGCATGCTGTGACCCCCCCCCTTCCCCTTCACAAACAAAACCCTGGGTAGCAGGCTCCACCCCATTTTAGGGTCGCAGCATGCTGTGACCCTACAGCTTAACGAAACTGCAACCTTCGCTGCCGCGGCGAACGATGTACATGCCTGCGGGAAGATCGGCAGTACTGAGGCTGACAAGGGGCTTTCCGGTGATGTCGCCAACACGCCGTACAACAGTACCGCGCATGTCCATGATGAGTAGCTCATCGGGCGTGGAGTTCTCCGAGGTGATGGTTACACCATCATAAACGGGGTTAGGATACGCCACCATCGTCGAAGCCTTTGCTGAAGCAGAAACAGACGTCGTGGTATCCCTGCGAACCATGAATGCCCTCCATTCACTCCACTGGCCCCATCCCGAGGCGTTCATCGCCTGCACGCGCCAGCGATGCCAGATGTTCACCGATGCAGACGGAACCGCAAACTCTCGTATGATGGAGCTGGAATCAACATACGCGAGCATCGTATCGCGGTAGACCTCCACACGATACTTCGTCACGTCGTTCTCGGATGACGTCCACGAGAGTCTGATTGCTCCGCTGTCGAGTAGAGCACTATCCGATGGTGACGTAAGCCGAACCTTTGTCGGCAGCGGTAGGTAGCGAAGCTGACGGTATGAACTCCACATGCCCCATCCCGAAATGTTCCTGGCACGCACGCGCCACCTAATGGTAGACCTCCCGACGAGATCTCGTGCCACAAACGCCGTGTCTCTAACAAGTGAATCGCTCAGCGTCAATGTTCCGTTCGTGACCATTTCAACATGGTATCGCTCGATCTGCGGGGTCGATCGATTCCACACAAGCGTCGCGGTATTGACAGCGATCTGCTGTGAATCCGACGGCAGCACAAGCTGCACCTGATCCGGAAATGGAACCGTCATCATCGTCCACATCGGACTCCACTCGCTCCATCCCGAAATGTTGCGTGCCGTGACTCGCCATGTATAGATCCGTGCCGGCATAAGCGTGCGTGTGAACGTGGTATCGGTCACCACCGTATCAAGAACAGGCGCACCTGTTGGCGTGCTGATGACCAGGCGGTAATCCGTCACGTCCGGCTGACTCTTGCGCCAGCGATAGGTGACAGTGTTTGTCTGTTGCTGCTCGTTGTTACTCGGGGAGCGCAGCATGACCTGGTCTGGAAAGGGCACCGTTCTGAAGGTTCGCGAGTCGCTCCACTCGCCCCATCCAACGCTGTTGCGAGCTCGCACGCGCCACCACATCTGGCTTGCCGCAGCAAGGTTCTTCACCGCACAGGATGTGTCTTTCATTGCCGTGTCGGAAAACACGATAGCGCCGTTGCGGATAAGCTCGATGTGATAGGACGATACCGATGGTTTTGACGCGGCCCAACGAAGCTGGACTTCATTAACTCGCAGCTGCTCATTCGCTGCTGGCGCCAGCAACGCCACTTTATCCGGTGTGGGAGGGGGCGGAGCAGCAAAGAGGGAACCATACACGTCGGCATAGTCGTATCGACCACGGTTCAACGTCGTTGCGTCCCAGTTGATGGACCACGTCATCATGCCGCGCAGATCAGGATATCCACCAGACGTGGCAAGCGTATAAGTGCCTGGTTTGGGACCTTTTCCGAGCAGGTACTTCACGGCCGAGGAAATGGTTGCGGAGTCCACATAGCCCCCTCCTGCAGCATTCAGGCTCGCAGGAAGTCCAACGGCAACCTTTGCTGCAGGTATGCCCGTGAATGTTCCACCCTGCGTTGTGAATCCCTTGATCACCGCCTCCGTCATTGCAACGATGAAGTCGGCCGTGCCCTGGGCATAGATATTCTTATCGATCCCGTACATCGTGCCGCTGTTGTACAGCTGCACATGGATCAGGTCAAGCGAATCGCGCAGCGCATCCACGATGGGAAGATAGCCGCCCCAGATGCTACCATATCCGGACTGACCGCCCTGGATGTAAGCGGTCTCCGGCGCAAAGGTTAACAGCATCTTACGTCCGAAGTCCGTTCGATACTGCGCCATGATGGATTTGATGGCTTCGATCAGATGTTTCTGTGCCGCCGCTTGTGGGTTGGTGATCGTTCCTCCGTTAACAAGGATGGAGGCTCCATGTTCGATGTCGATATCCATGCCATCAAACCCGAAGGTCTTCAGCAGGTTCGACATCGACGTCACAAACGCGTCACGGTTCTGCGTTGTGGTAAGATCCACCGATGCTGTTGCGCCCCCTACACTCAGGATCACCTTCTTGCCCGCTTCCTGTACCCGCTGAATCCGCGTGATGAACTCCTGGTTCGTACCCCTGTCTGGCACAAACGTCATCGTCATGTCCGTGTTGGAAACGGGAATCGCGAAAGCCACCGTAATGACGTTGTAGCGAGCGTCCACCGAATCGATCCAGCGATACGGCGCGTTGACGTCGTTCCAATTGTGCCAATAGCCCACCAGCGCGGGGTTGGGAATCTGGGCCTGGAGAAAGGGGCTCCATGCAGCGAGAACTGCAGCCAGGAGAAGACGGCCTGACCATAAACATTTCATGATTATCCCCGTTGACACCATACCTTGGTGCCGAAAATAGAGCCATATTCTCGAATGAAGTCTCTTACCCTTTTTCTTCTCATTGTGCATCTGAGTCTGAGCGGAAGTGCACAGACCATTTTCGATGTTCCCAATGCTATGTCCATGAACGACACGCGTGGACGGGAGTTCTGGATCGCCATACCTCAGAATGAAGTTGAAAGTCACCCAACCGAGAGGATCGAGATTCACTTATTATCGACACTGCCGTGTAGCGTTACGGTGACGGATTTCAATTCGAGAACAATCCGTACATACTCACTTGCTGCCAATGAGGACCGAGTATTGAGCGATGCACGCGGGGATGTCTCATGGGCCTCCGAGGTCGTCGAGGCCGAAGTCGCCGTGCCCAAAGGTATTCGTGTGCAGGCCAGCGCGCCGATATCGGTGTTCGTCCTGAACTCCAAGCAATACTCGCATGATGGTTACCGTGCACTTCCCATTCATACATGGGGACGCGAGTACATCCCGGTTAGCTACTACGATTTCAAGGAGTTCGCTGAATGGGGTGGGGGCTTTGTGGTGGTAGCCGCCGAGCCGACGACCGTCGAGATCCTACTTCGGGGAACCGGCGAAGGTGATGCAACGACAATGGGTGGCAGGAAGATCAACACCAATCAGCCGTTCACGATCTCGCTTGACTCCGGCGAAGTGTACATGGTGCGGGGCGACGGGAAAACCCGTGGAATGTTCGATCTGTCCGGCTCGCGCATTCGATCCGACAGACCGGTTGGTGTGCTCTCGTTTCATATGAAGACATCCATGCCGAACCTTCTCAACGGTGGAGGTCGACAGCATCTCGTCGAAATGTCTCAGCCCGTTTCTACCTGGGGCAAGACGGCAGCTTCCGTCGAGTTTACACGTTTACAGGCCAAAGGTCCTGGCTCCGGTGATGTGTTCCGTGTAATGTCGAGCGAGCCAGGGACCAAGTGGTCCGTCACAAGTTTCGACCCGGTGTCGAAGAAAATCAAGTCTCGTGATGGAGGAACGCTACTGAAGGCCGGGGACTTCGCCGACCTCTCACAGAGTACCCAACCAACGGCCCTGATCTCCGGGTTTTCACTGTGGGAAGCCGATAAACCGATTCGCGTAGTCCAGTACGCCACGTCGTGGATGTGGGACTACAACACCAACCTGGATCCCTTCATGGTAGAAGTTCCGTCGCTGAACGCCGCCGTCCAACAAGCAGTCTTTTCAACTTCATCGAACCCTCGCTTTACAACGCACATCGCATCGCTCGTTGTGCGGGCAGATCCGTCCTCCGCTACATATAAATCTGATCTCGAATCGCTCACACTTGATGATGTACCTCTCTGGAAACATCCTCAGGCACGCATCCCGGGTCTTAAGTCCAATCTGGTGCAGGGCGACTTGCACTTCGTGTCGGTCGAGGTGCCTTCCAATGGCAAGCCCCATGTAATCCGTAGCAATGGCAGAGTTTCTTTCTCCGGATACGTCGTCGGTTCGGCCGCTGACGAGGCCTTTGGCTGGCCTATCGCGGGCTCGGTGCGACCTTCGAATCTTACGGACAACCAGCCACCGTCATTGAAAGTGATCGCCGATTGTCATCTTGCTTCAGTGAGCGCAAGCGATGCGTCAGGGGGCATTGCGTGGGTTGATACCGTGGCCGGTGCAGGAACGACCAATGTGGAAATGATCAACATCGGTCAGATGTCAGCTGACAGAGACCGCCCCCTTCAGGAAGCGGAGTTCTACATCACATTCAAAGATTCCACGTTGCCGGCCCGGTGCGTATTCTACGTACAGGACTGGGCCGATAACATCACGGTTGACAGTGTATCGTATAATCCTGTTGGAAGTATCGACACCATGCCACCGGTAATAAGCCGGGTAGATACAACCGTCACGTCCTGGACGTTTCAGGCAACCGATGTGCGCAACATTCCGCCGCAGCCCCTTCCATGTCCGACGGTAGCACCACAGATTGAAAGCGGACTACAGTCTATTGAAGTCCTGGCCTCACCAGTTAGTCGAAACATTGGACTTGTACGGCTCGATTCTCTATCCAAGGACAGCCTGCGACCCACGTTACGTGCACGATTCCGATGCTTCGTAGTAGACCCTAAACGTGAGGCAACGGCGGTGTTTGAGGTGGTCGATCATCGTGGTAACCGGTCGCGCGACAGTGTGAGCTTCTCTGCTCCGACGTCCATCACCGAAAATCGTACCCTCCGGTCGCCACTCATATGGCACGACGGCAGATCGCTGTACATTGAACATGCTACCGAGCAGTCCCCGATATACGTTAGCATTCATGACGTATCCGGGCGATGCGTGTCACAGGGGGTTTTCGGATCAGGACGTTCGGTTGTTCCGCTGGATTTACCCCTTGGACTGTACGTCGTTCTGACTCATGCAAGCGTCTCATCGCAGATCTCGACCTTCGTAGTACTGCCGTAGGGGAGCACTTTACGTCCCGGTAACTTGCCGCGCGGGTCCCTTCGTGGCTAGCTTCGAACCATGAACATTCTCTTTCTTTGCACCGGTAACTCGTGTCGGTCCCAGATGGCCGAAGGATGGGGTCGAGCCTTAGCCCCCTCCGGTTATCACGTTTACTCTGCAGGCGTCGAAGCTCACGGCCTCAACCCACTTGCCGTTGAGGTGATGAACGAGGCCGGAATTGACATCTCCACGCACTCATCACAGATCGTTGATGAACTGAGCGGGATTCCGTGGGACATCGTCGTGACCGTGTGCGACTCCGCTCGCGAGCGCTGTCCGTATCTGCCGGGCACGCACCGCCTTATCCACCACAGCTTCGACGATCCACCGCGGCTTTCTGCCAGCCTCCCCCGCGAGGAAGCGCTCGTAATCTACCGCCGCGTTCGCGACGAGATCAAAGCCTTCGTGCAGGACCTTCTCAACGAAACACAGATCGATCAGAACGTATGAGCATCATCGATTCCTACCTCTCCGTATGGATCATCGCCGCCATGGTCGTTGGCGTTGTCCTTGGCGCTATCGTGCCCGAGTTTCCGGGCATGCTCGAGTCCATGCAGTCCGGCACGACCAACATCCCGCTGGCAATTGGACTTATCCTGATGATGTATCCGCCCCTTGCCAAGGTACGCTACGAAAAGATGGGCGAGGCATTCCGCGATCGCAAGGTCCTGCTTCTTTCCCTCGTGCAGAACTGGCTCATCGGACCGGTACTGATGTTCGGACTTGCAATCCTGCTCCTGCCGGATAAGCCCGAGTACGTGCAGGGCCTGATCATGATCGGTCTTGCCCGATGCATCGCCATGGTGATCGTCTGGAACGATCTGGCCTGCGGTGACCGTGAGTATGCTGCCGGACTCGTCGCGTTCAACAGTCTCTTTCAGGTGGTGTTCTACAGTCTCTACGCATGGTTCTTCATGACGTGGCTACCGCCGCTGATCGGCCTGACAGGCGTGGAGGTCAACATCTCCATGTGGCAGATCGCCGAGAGCGTTGCCATCTATCTGGGAGTGCCCCTTGCCGGCGGCTACATCACACGGCGCGTGCTTACCGCTTCGAAGGGGGCTGAGTGGTACGAGTCCATCTTTGCGCCGCGCATCGGACGCATCACGCTCATTGCTCTGCTCGGCACGATCATCATCATGTTCAGCATGAAGGCCACCAGCATCATTGCTCTTCCTCTGGACGCGGTGCGTATCGCCATTCCACTGACGCTCTACTTCATCATCATGTTTGCCGTGAGCTGGTGGATGAGTCGACGCATGGGAACTGACTACGAGCGCACCACCACCCTGTCGTTCACGGCCGCTTCGAACAACTTTGAGCTGGCCATCGCCGTGGCCATCGCCGTGTTTGGCCTCTCGTCCGACCAGGCCTTTGCCGCCGTGATCGGCCCCCTGATCGAGGTCCCGGTCATGCTCGCCCTGGTCAAAGTGGCCCTGAAACGACGCTAAGGACTCAAAAACCTCGCAAAATGGCAACGCTGTTGCCACAATGCGTTGCAAAATGGCATTAGAGTTGCCATATTGCGGCATGCCTAGTGGTCGAAATCGGCAGTTATTGCCATCGGAACAGTCGTTCTTTCTGCTCGGACCGCGTGGGACCGGAAAGACCTATTGGGTCCGGTCCACCTTTCCCGAAGCTCTCTATGTGAGCCTTCTTGACCCCGAGGTGCATCGCCATCTTGCTGCACGTCCGGAGCATTTAGGGG
>CANHFG010000045.1 GCA_947459875.1 Ignavibacteria bacterium | reverse complement strand
CAGCAGGCGCACCTGGGCAAGGTGACGGTCGTCGCTCAGGGGGCTTTGGGCCACGTACACCAGGTCGGCATGCGATGGAATCACACACAGCATCGACGTGCTTCCGCCGAGCGCCGCCACCTCGGACGATGCGTGAAAAAGGGCCGTGGTCGTCGGAACACCAATCAACTTGGCACCGGAGCCAACACAGAGTCCCTTGGCAAGGGCAACGCCAATGCGTAGGCCGGTGAATGAACCCGGACCCGACGAAACGGCCACATAGTCGAGCTCCTGCACATCGATGTCCGCGTCTGTGCATGCCTGCTCGACCAGAGCAGCCAGACGCGCATCGTGCACATTGGGCCTGAGGATCTCAAGCGACACAACAAGACGGCGATCGACCGATAGGGCGACGCTGCAGACGCTTCCGCTGGTTTCAATGGCAAGCAGCGCTGACATGACCTACTCCTGTGTTTCGGGTTGACTCACAATGCGCACAAGACTCGCGAATTGCTCGATCACGTGCAGAGCTTCCGTACGCTCGGTGATCTGAGCCTCAATCACCAGCCGCTTGCCGTTCTGCACCAGCCGAGCGTTGGGCATCTGCGTTAGCGGGGAAAGGATACCCTTGAATACCCGCTCGTACCACTGCGTGTTGTCCTCCGATGGAAGTTCGATCACCAGCCTTGGCTGCCGCACACTCACACGCACAAAGCCGGTGGGCATGGCAGCGATGCGAAGGCGAACGGCGAACAATAGCTCCTCTGCCTCCGGCGGCAGCGTCCCGAAGCGGTCGCGAAGCTCGTCGTAGACCACATCTACCATGCGCGGTTCGTGCGCGTTGTAGAGTCGACGGTATAGTTCGTAGCGCTCGGTATCAGATGGCACATAGGCCTTCGGAATGAGTGCATCGGTGTCGAGCTCGACGGCAACGTCCTCGTTGGTAAAGTCCACACGTTGCTGACGTTCATCATGAAACAGACTCTGAAACTCCTCCTGTCGCAGCTCGAGAACAGCCTCATCGAGGATCTTCTGGTAGAGTTCAAAGCCCATCTCCAGAATAAAGCCGCTCTGCTCGCCCCCTAGCAAGTTTCCGGCCCCGCGGATCTCCAAGTCTCGCATGGCAAGCTGGAAGCCCGACCCCAGATCGGTGAACTCCTCCAGGGCCTGCAGACGCCGAAGAGCAACGCGAGAAAGCGTATGCGGCGGGGGGATCAGCAGGTAGCAGTATGCCTGAATATTGGAGCGGCCAACACGACCCCGCAGCTGATACAGCTCGGCAAGGCCGAAGTTATCCGAGTTGTCGATGATGATGGTATTGGCATTGGGAATATCCAGACCTGACTCAATGATCTTGGTTGCGATCAGCACGTCGAAGCGACGCTCCAGGAATCCTTCCATCACATCCTCGAGGACCTCGCTGTCCATCTGACCGTGGGCCACGGCAACCCGCAGCGAGGGCACGAGCATTTTGATCTTCATCGTCAGCTTGTCCATGTCCTTGATGCGGTCGGTGACCACAAAGGCCTGCCCTCCGCGTTCAAGCTCACGAAGCAGCGCCTCGCGAAGAATATCGTCGTGCCATTCCACGATCTCCGTACGGATCGGAAGTCGATTACGAGGGGGCGTTTCGATGACCGACAGGTCACGTGCTCCCATGAGGGAGAAATTCAGTGTCCGCGGTATCGGTGTTGCCGTAAGCGTGAGCGTGTCGACGGTCGTTCGCAGCTGACGCAGCTTTTCCTTGGCGGCAACTCCGAAGCGATGCTCCTCGTCAATGATCAGCAGTCCGAGATCTTTGAAGTTCACGTCCTTGCTCAGCAGACGATGTGTGCCGACGACGATATCGGCCGTGCCGTCGTTGATGTGAAGCAGTATGTCTTTCTGCTCCTGTCGTGAGCGAAAGCGCGAGAGAACGTCGATACGAACAGGGTAGCGACGTAATCGGTCACGGAACGACACCCCATGCTGCTCGGCCAGAATGGTCGTCGGAACCATGACGGCAACCTGCTTGCCGGCCTGAACGGCCTTGAACGCTGCGCGAATGGCAACTTCTGTCTTGCCGAAGCCGACGTCTCCGCACACCAGACGGTCCATTGGC
Organism: Ignavibacteria bacterium; assembly: GCA_947459875.1. Taxonomy (GTDB): domain Bacteria; phylum Bacteroidota; class Ignavibacteria; order Kapaibacteriales; family Kapaibacteriaceae; genus UBA10438. The sequence goes on along the minus strand of CANHFG010000045.1, from coordinate 15,978 downwards.
GTCGGCTGCTCCATGTCGAACTTTACTTCCGAGGTCGCTCGCGTCTGATCGGGCGTATCCTCATACTGAAACGACGCTTCGAATTCGTTCTGCCAGACGCTGTCGGCCGGAAACGAAAAGCCCGGCTGGGCCTTTCTGGCCGAATACAGTTTGATGAGGTCGCGGGCAATATCCTTGATGCGCGTCTTTGCGCGGGCCTTCTTGCGCTCCCAGTCACCAGAGCCAAGCTTCGACAGCTTGGGAACAGCATCTTCCTGACTGGAGTACTTCGAGAGCTTGTGAACGTAGTTCAGATGCACATAGAGCAAGTCACCACCGGCGAATTCGAGCTTGACGCATTCCTGCGATGAGCCGCCGATGGTGATCGTCTGCAGGCCAAGGTAGCGTCCGACTCCCTTGTCCTCATGGACCAGCAGATCACCGGCCGAGAGCTGCTGCAGCTCACGAAGGGAGAATCCCGTTTCAGAGCGTCGCGAACGCCGCTGTGCACGCTGACGTCCGAACACCTGATGCTCGGTCATGCATGCCAGCGAAACATCATCCCAGATAAAGCCTGCGCTCAGAGACGCCGATATCCACGTGGACTGGTGCAGAGCCGAGAGCATTCGATCGGCCGCCATCGAGTCATCGGCCTCGATCTGTTCGACAACGCTCTCGCAGAGCTCACCGAGGCGCTTTACGTTCTGCTGCCCGTCAGCCCCGATGTACGTGGTGAACGAGCGGGACTGCAATCCGGCACAGGTACGCATGAGCTGCTCGACGGACGCGCCCATGGAAGGCTGCGGCTGGCATTTGACCGAGATGTCGGCATCGGCCAGCGGATTGATCCTGAGTACCGTTCCAAGAGCCCCGAGGCGCTCACGCTCTGCCTCGAGAGATCGAGCATGCAGTTCCGCGTCGACCGATTCCGGGGCATCGATAACGTATAACGCTCCGGTTGGCACATGATCGAGAATCGTCGACTCGAGAGATGAATCGTCCTGATGGTACATCCTGCCCAGCAGGGTCACCGAAGCGTGCTCGCGGATACTGCGCTGTGAGAGCGGTTCGAACTCGCGGATCGAGTCGATCACATCGCCCCAGAATTCCAATCGCAGGGGACTTTCCCATCCTGACGGGAAGACATCAATGATTCCGCCACGAACGGCGATCTGACCCGGCTTGGATACGTGATCGGTGCGCTCAAAGCCCCCTTCAAGGAGGTCCTTGATCACGTTATCGTAATTGACGTTCTGACCCCGTTCGAGCGTCATCGTAGCCCGGCGGATCTCCCCGGCGGCGGGCGCACGCAGGGCAAGCGCCGGGGCGGAGATCACCACGACGTACCGTTTGCCTTCGTGCATCGCGCCGAGCGCGTCCATCTGCTCATGATGCACCATTCCGCCAGCTGCCAGAGCACTGTGACGTTGAGCACCATGAATGCCGATCACCGTCTGCGAGCCAAGCAGTACCGAGAGGTCATGCGTATAGACATCGACGTCTGCATCATCGGCCACGATCACGACGATCGACATGCTTCCAAGGGTCCAAAGCGCCGAGACAAGCACCGATCGCGAGGATCCGGCAAGAGACTTGATCGATGCTAACCCGTGCGACGTCAGACGTCCGGCACACTGCACCACGCATGGCGCTTGGCGGACGATGTCGATGACGCTGTCGTATCCCTGAAGTGGTTCTTTCATGACGTATTCAGTCGCAGATGATAGGGGGCTTTTCAGCGACGCCGCTGTGACTCCAAGTATTCCCGCATCTGACGCTGGCGTTCCATCTTGCGGTTATAGCGCTCGCACATGCCGCCATTGAGTACGAGCATCAGGAGAACTGCGCCAAAGACCACTCCCATGACGATCGGTATGACTGGCGTCTTTTTCTCGGGTGCCGACGCATCGCCGCTCATGCACGCCTCTCGGGCGTGCGAAGGGCGATGGCACACCACTCGGTCTCGCTCATGATCTCATCGATCACACAGCCAGAGGCCATGAAGGGGGCGCAGACGTCGTCGGCGTCATAGCGGAGGATTCCCGACAACAGGATCATTCCGCCGGGTTCTACGGCCTCGACAAACGAGTCGGCGTAGGGGATCACCAGGTGCCGGTAAAGATTTGCAGCCAGTCCGGTGCTCTTCGGGAGGCTGACCTTCTGGAGCTCGGCGTGTTCAAGTCTGACGGTCTCTTGGACACCGTTGCGGACGATGTTCTCGAGGGCGTTGGAGAATGACCATTCGTCGTTATCAAAGGCATACACCGACGATGCACCCATGCGAGCGGCGAGAATCGCCAGTACGCCGGTTCCCGTGCCGACGTCGATCCACGAGCTGCCCGGCGTGACATGTTTCTCAACCAGCCGGCACATCATCCGCGTTGTCGAGTGATGCCCCGTGCCGAAGGACATCTTCGGGGTGATCACCAGTCGCATGCTCTGCGACATCGGCTCGACGTGCCATTCGGGAACGATCACGATGCGTTCATTGACCACCACCGGCTCGATGCTCGATTCCCATTCGGCATTCCAGTTGCGGTCGTCGAGAACCTGCACGTGAGCCCCGTGAAGCCTGACATTGACGCCGGCGAGCTCTTCGGCGATGGCCGATAGATAATCTGCCTGCCAGTCGTTCTGATCAAAGCACACCGTCATCGTATCCATACCTTGTTCGATCCCCACGATCGGGTACCCGCTCAGGACGCCGACGGCAACGTCGGAATCCTCATCGTGGATGCTCAGTGTAAGCATGACATATCGTGTCGGCATGACCTCTCGCTGTAATTTTGCAGTGCGAAACTACGCTGTGAACCGACACAGCACTCTCGACCACCGGTGAGTTGCCATGGAGTCCCCTGAATGACCAATCAAGAACGAGCGGCCGGTATCAAACTCGTCATCATGGATGTTGACGGAACACTCACCGATGGAGCCATGTATTACTCGGCACGCGGTGAAGAGCTTAAACGCTTTTCAACGCGGGATGGCATGGGCGTAACACTGCTGCACAAGGCAGGCATCGCCACGGCAATAATCACCAGCGAGAACACCGAGATCGTTCTGCGCAGGGCCCAGAAGCTCGGCATTACAGAGGTTATGATGGGCAGCCACGACAAGACGACAACATTCCACGACATGTGTCGTCGTCTCGAGCTCGACGCTGAAAGCATTGCGTATATTGGCGACGACGTCAATGACCTGCATGTGATGCAACTGTGCGGCCTGAGCGGATGTCCCTCTGATGCGGTGGCCGCGATCCGAAACGTCGCCCACGTCGTATGTTCATTGCCCGGCGGTAACGGTGCGGTTCGGGAATTCGTCGAGTTCATTCTTACGGCTCAGGACAAAGACGTCACTATTCCTGAGCGCTGGTAAATGGAGGTCAATATGGAAGACACCACCAACAACAACGGTTCATATTCGCGGGGCTTTCTGATGGGTGCCCTGGTGGGCGGAGCCATCGGTGGCATCGTGGCCCTTCTGTTTGCTCCGAAGAGCGGTCGCGACCTTCGGCGTGACATTGCCGACAAGACCGAGGAGGTCTACGACAAGGCGCAGAAGTACTTCAACAAGGATGAGGCACCACGCGAGTTTGACGACGTGATCAACGAAGGCCGTCTGCGCGCCGAACGCATCGTCACATCGGCCCGCTCGCAGGCAGAGAACATCCTTTCGAGTGCAGAGCAAGTGCTGCGTGACGCCAAGAGCCGTGCCCACCGCCCGGCACACGGCGGGGGAGTCGAATCGCATTCTTCGGAGTCCTGACAATGGACAATACCGTACTGGTGATCTCCGCCACGATCGCACTTATCTCCGCCACAGCGCTGTGCATCATTGCTTCGATTGGCATACTGCGCCTTCTGCGGAATGTCGACCGTATGACCAACTCGGTCGAAGGCATGCAGGCCGACATGCGCGACGTTAAACAGTCGCTCAAGCCCGTCCTGGAAAAGTCTGCCGCCGTGCTCGATCAGACGCAGCGCACCATCGCGCGTGTCGACGAAGACCTAAAGAAGCTATCGGCCGGTGCCGACACCTTTAAGCTTATCGCCGATGATGTGCGTGCTCTTGAGCATCTGCTGATTTCGACGGTCCGTCCGTCGATCGAGGAGCTGGCTTCATTCCTCAGCGGAGTGGTCGGCGGCGTCACGTCGCTGGCAAAGCGGCTGACGCGCACCTTCTCCTAGCGCTTACTTCTTTCCCTTGCGGAGTTGTTTTTCAACGTCGACCCCGTACGACGCGACAAGCGTGCGGACGTCGTCGTACGCAGCATCGGAAGTGCGCTGAAATCCTTCAACGCTGGCGATGGTCAAGAGCGCCTTCTTGCCTTCTTCGGTGCGCTGAAAGGACAGCAACGCGTCGCAGATCCGGCTGACAATGGACCTATCCAGCCCCTTGCGTGCCACAACGGGATCATTCGGGATCTCATCGGTCAGAGCAAGCACGCGTACCTTCTCGAAAACATCAGGGTGCTCGGTCTTAATCTTCGTTCGCGCGTCGAGCTGCTCGCCGGTTATGGTATCCGGCCGGGAATAGAACACCGCCCCGGCATCAATGTCGCGCGTGTAGACCTTGGTCACCACCTGATTATGTCCATAGGCAAACATCTCCTGGCGGGGGACAATACCGCGTCGACGCAGCATGTCCTTCGGGTAGATGTATCCCGATGTGCTTGAGGGATCAACATAGGCGATGGTCTTACCGCGGAGCTGCTCGATCGAGGTGATCCCGCTTTCGGCGTGGACGATGAACTCGCCTCGGTAGGAGAGCTCGCCGTAGCGCCGGGCTACACGCATGACAGCGCTAGCGCCATACTTCTTGTGCGCCAGCAGATACGAGAACGTATTCATGATGGCCATATCAGCCCGGTTCGTCCCAAAGGCCTCGACGACGGTGATATAGAAGTTCGGTACGGCAACCGTTACAGCCAGCCCCGTCTTGGCCGTGATGTATCTGGCCAGTACGTCTCCGTCGCGGATGATCGCCTGCGCATCGGTGGAAGGGGTGAGCATGATCCGGACTGGATTCGACTCAGAGCCAAGGGGCTCTTCTCCTCGCAACAGGGGACGCACCGAAAGCCATATCAGAATGGCGAGGGTCGCAAAAAGATAAACCGGTGCTGGTCGCATGCTTAAAAGAATGGTGGTTCCTGTGGATTTCCGTCCATACGCTATACGGTGGGTGTTCCGTAACTTCGCGGCTTCTAAGTTACGACTCCATCTCTCGACAGAGGACATTGAGGAACGCATGAACATCCATGAGTATCAGGCCAAAGAGCTTCTCCGTTCATACGGCGTGCCCGTACTGAAGGGCAAGGCCGTCTTTTCATCCGTTGACGCCGGTGCCGTAGCCTTCACGGACTTCGTCTCCCAGGGTGCCAAGGCCATCGTCGTCAAGGCACAGATCCATGCCGGCGGACGTGGCAAAGGAACGGTCCACAATCCGGAGACCAACGAACCGATCGAGATCGATGGTAAGCCCCTTCGCGGCGTCTCCGTCCTGACGAGCGGCAACCTGGCGGACCGCGCTTTTCAGGTTGCTGAAGGACTTCTCGGCAACAAGCTCGTGACTATTCAGACGGGTGCCGAGGGCAAGATCGTTCGCCGCGTCTTCATCGAAGAAGGCTGCAGCATCGGTCACGAGTACTACTGCTCGATCCTGCTCGACCGCGGACGTGGGCAGAACCTGATCATGGTCTCGACCGAAGGGGGCATGGACATTGAGGAAGTAGCCGAGCATACCCCTGAGAAGATCATCAAGGTCCATGTCGACCCGGCCACCGGTTTTCAGCCGTACCTGGCCCGCGAGCTGGCCTTTGGCCTCGGCCTAAGTGGCAGTGCTTTCAAGAGCTTCCTTTCGTTCATTACCAAGCTCTACCACGCGTATGTTGCCATGGATTGCGCCATGCTCGAGATCAACCCGATGGTTGCAACGACCGACGGTGAGTTCATTGCACTGGATGCAAAGGTGACGTTTGACGACAACGCGGAGTTTCGTCATTCTGCCTGGGCAGATCTGCGTGACGTTTCGGAAGAAGATCCGCTGGAGGTTGAGGCCGGCAAATACAGTCTCAACTATATCAAGCTCGACGGAAACGTCGGCTGCATGGTCAACGGTGCAGGGCTTGCCATGGGCACGATGGACATCATTCAGCTGGCCGGTGGACGCCCTGCGAACTTCCTGGATGTTGGCGGTGGTGCCAATGTTGAGCGCATTGCCAATGCCTTCCGGATCATGATGAGCGATCCCCATGTTGAAGCTGTTCTGATTAACATCTTTGGCGGTATCGTGCGTTGTGACCGCGTGGCCAACGGAATTCTTCAGGCCTTACAACAGGTCGAGGTCAAGGTTCCGGTCATCGTACGCCTCGATGGCACGAACGCCGTCGAAGCTCGCGAGATTCTTCAGAGCTCCGGACTTAACTTCTTGGTGGCAGCCACGTTGCAGGACGCAGCAGACCGTGTTACAGAGGCCCTCGGCACTACGGCATCTGCAACATAATCTGCATTATGTAAACTAAACGGATTCCACACCTAGCCCCTTTCACGACCAATGTCAAAGAATCGCTTCCTCGACCTAGCTACCATGGCGGTGATCGTCAGCGTGGCCTTCACCCGGCTCTTGCCGCATTGGCCAAACTTCACGCCCGTAATGGCTGTGGCACTGTGTGGTGGAATGCTGTACTCGGATCGCCGAAGCTATCTCGTGCCCCTAATGGCCATGATCCTCAGCGATGCGGCTATGGGCTTTGCGTTCGGCATCGACTATGCGCTGCATTCGACGCAGCTCTACGTGTACGCATGCGTAGCGGCAACGGCCTTTCTGGGTCGCTCCATGTCATCCATGAAAATCACCTCCGCCGTTGGGCTTGGTGGTCTGATATCGGGCGTGGGTTTCTTTCTGGTCACCAATGCGGCCGTCTGGCTGCATGGATCGATGTACCCGCACACGATCGAGGGTCTTCTGGCCTGTTATGGGGCCGGCCTGGCCTTTTACCGCGACTCGGGCAACTTCCTCCTCAACGGCATCGTCTCAACGTGGCTTTTTGCCAGCGTTATCACCGCCTGCCACGCCGCTCTTCATCGCTTTTCGGAGCGTCAGACGGCCTGAGACTCCCCTGCCACCCTACAGCTTGTTTTAGCTGCACAGGGGGCATCACCGTGGATAACTTTTGAAACCGCTGCCACCATCCTGGTGAGCAGCGGTTATATGTTTTAGTTACATTAACCAACGTTATCATTGGTGCATCTGGGACCGCACCTCTGAATCTGGGGACAATCAAGACAAAAACAGGGGCCGAGGACGCGCGCGTGTGCGCCACTCGTGGATGGGGACGGAATTCGGAATGGGATGTCGATGACGCGACGCGTGTGCGTGAGCCATGCGTGGCATGACGCTGATTCTAATGGCGAATACATCGGACAGTCAACCATTTCTCTCACATTTCTGTGCAGGAGTATGAAACGAGTTTTCTACCTCTTTGCGGTCATCCTTGCTACTGTTTTCGTAGCAACGGCACAGGACCGAACAATAACCGGTACCGTCACCGATAACGACGGTATGGCGCTTTCGGGAGCTGTCATTCAGGTCAAGGGAACGAAGACGGGATCGTTCTCTCGAAACAATGGCACGTATTCGATCAAGGCCGCCGATGGTGCGACCCTGGTCTTCAAACTTGTCGGCAAGAAGACCCGTGAGGTCAGCGTTGGTGAGAACAACGTCATAAACGTTGTTCTTGAAAACGATGATGCACGTCAGTCCGAAGTCGTCGTCACCGCGATCGGTCTCGAGCGTTCGAAAAAGTCGCTTGGCTATTCGACGCAGGAACTCGGTGGTGATCAGATCGTTGCCTCCCGTGAGAGCAACGTCGTCAACTCTCTGGCCTCGCGCGTGGCGGGCGTTCAGGTCAACAACTCGACGGGCGTTCCGGGCGCCTCGTCGTACATCCGCATCCGCGGATCTTCATCGCTTACGGGCGACAACCAGCCGCTGTTTGTTGTTGACGGTATTCCGATCGACAACTCTCAACTCGCGTCTGAGAACACCGTTGGTAGCGTTGCCTATTCTAACCGCGCTATGGATCTTGATCCGAACTCGATCGAGAGCATGACGGTTCTGAAGGGTCCAGCAGCGACGGCTCTCTACGGTATCCGTGCTGCCGGCGGCGCTATCATTATCACGACCAAGAAGGGCCGTGCATCTGATGGTAAGGTCAACATCAGTGTTGACGGTTCCTGGGCTTTTGACGAAGTGAACAAGCTTCCTGAGCTTCAGTCAAAGTGGTCGCAGGGTGCCGGCGGACGCTATGCGTTCTCGTCGGGGGCCTCACGTTCATGGGGCGCTCTGATCGACACGCTGCGCTTCGATGGCAACTCTGCCTACAAGTGGGATCGCCGCGGGGCCATTGTCGGTCAAAGCAACCCTGCTGCAAAGCAGGATCAGCCAGTGACGGCCGTCAACCCTGCCGATGCATTTTTCCGTACGGGACTCACCCAGAATCAAACCGTCACGATGTCCGGTGGCAGCCAGGCAGCCAAGTACCTTGTTTCGTTCTCTAACCTGAACTCCGATGGCGTTGTTCCAAACTCGTCATGGGCAAAGAAGAACCTCAAGGTCAGCAGCAGTTCATCCGTAGCGAAGAACGTCACGGCGTCTGCCAACATCAATTACGTGAACTCCGGTGGCCGTCGTATCCAGCAGGGTTCGAACATTTCCGGTGTGATGTTGAGCTTGCTTCGTACTCCTCCTACGTTTGACAATGCCAACGGCTATGGTCAGGATGCCGTAACCACGCCAGAAGCGTACCGCTTCCCCGATGGTACCCAGCGCACATACCGCGCGGGTGTTGGCTATGACAATCCGTTCTGGACCGTCAATGAGAACGTCTTTACCGACGAGGTCAACCGCCTGTTCGGCAACGCACAGGTTGACTGGTCGATCACGCCGGGTCTGGACGTGATGTACCGCCTCGGTCTTGACTACTACAACGACAACCGCAAGCAGACCTTCGTCAAGAACTCACGTGCGTATCCATCGGGACGTTTGTTCACGGACAACAACACGCTCAGTGATCTCACCTCAGACCTTATTGTGACGTGGAATACGGACCTGACGGATGACATTCATCTTCAGGCACTTGTGGGTCAGAACCTCTACTCGTCGAACTTCAACTTTGACTATGCTCAGGCTGATGGAGTCGGCGACCCGACAAACCCCGGAGCGATCAACAACTACGCCGGTCGTATTGCCAATCAGGGTATTTCCCGCAAGCGCACAATGGCCTACTATACTGACCTGCGCTTTGACTACAAGAATGCTCTGTTCTTCAACTTCACAGGTCGTAACGAGTGGTCGACAACCCTCCCGGAGGCGAACAACTCGTTCTTCTACCCTTCGCTTTCCGTCTCTGCCGTTCTGACCGAACTGCTGCCTGAGCTCCAGAACGATGTGATCAGCTTCATGAAGGTCCGCGCCAACTACGCCTCCGTCGGTAAGGATGCACCGATCTACGGCACGAACACCGGCTTCGTTTCTGCCTCATACAATGATGGCTGGACCAGTGGTGTAACCTTCCCATTCGGTGGTCGTATCGGTTACTCTCTTGCTGACAATCTTGCTGCTCCGGACCTTCGTCCAGAGAGCACAACGTCAACGGAATTCGGTTTCGACATTGCGTTGTTTGATAATCGCCTCTCTTTGGACTTCACGTACTACAATCAAACAGGCGAAGACCAGATCTTCTCGGTGCCGATCGCAACGTCAACAGGATACAACTCGCAGCTTAAGAATGCAGGCTCTATCAGCAACAGCGGCATCGAACTCGTGCTTTCCGGCACGCCGATCATGACCGCCGACTTCCGATGGGACGTCACCGTCAACTTCACGAAGAACACCGTCGAGGTCGTCGAACTCGCTCCGGGCGTAGATAACATCTTCCTCGGCGGATTCGTCGGTTCATCGGTCCGCGCTGTGAAGGGTCTGCCCTACGGCTCGATCTTCGGTTTCGGCTGGGCACGTGATTCGGCAACCGGCCGGGTTCTGATTGACGACGACACAACGTCGGACAACTTCGGATATCCGATCCTCGACGACGCCGAAAAGGCCTTCGGAAGCTTCAACCCGGACTGGCTCATGGGTATCCGTAACTCGTTCACATGGAAGGGGCTCACCCTCTCTGCTCAGCTCGACATCCGTCAGGGCGGCGTGATGTGGAACGGCACACGTGGCGCGCTGTACTTCTTCGGAACCCACAAGGAAACCGAAAATCGCACAGGCACGAAGGTGTTCGACGGAGTAAAGGCCTCTAACGGTGCTACCAATGATATCGAAGCTGACTACGGCGAGAGCTGGCTCTCGCTCGGCAACGGTAACGGATTCTTTGGCAGCAACACCGAAGACTTCATCGAAGATGCAAGCTGGGTTCGTCTGCGCGAACTGACGCTGTCCTATGTCATCCCTGCCAGCATGATGGAAGCCACTCCGTTTAGCGGACTGACCGTTTCGTTCACGGGACGTAACCTGTGGCTCAGTACGGCCTACACGGGCGTTGATCCAGAAACAAGCCTTCTCGGCGCCAGCAGCGGCCAGGGCTTGGACTACTTCAACATGCCGAGTACCAAGAGCTATGTGTTCTCGTTCAGCCTGAACTTCTAACCCAACATATCGATGCCACAATCAAGGAAACCAACGATTATGAAACGATATCTCATTGGGTTTTGCAGTGCGTTGCTCATCGTCCTTACGGCGTGCGACAACTGGATCGACCCAAAAATCAACGTCAACCCGAATACGCCCGAAACGGCAGCCTATACCGTAGTGCTACCGACGGTTCAGGCCGGCATGGCATACGTCATGGGTGGTGACTTCGGTCGCTACACCAGTGTGCTGAACCAGCAGAATACAGGCGTCGACCGTCAGCATCTCGGTATCTACAACTATCAGTTCACCGAGAGCGACATCAACAACGCATGGAATACCATGTACACCGGGCCTCTGAACGATCTGGCCATCATGATCGAGCGAGCTAAGAACGACGGTGCACCGCACTACCAAGGGGTGTTTCAGGTACTGATGGCCTATGGCGTTATCACGACAACAGACCTCTGGGGTGATGTACCGTATTCAGAGGCTCTTCAGGGGGCGAAGGCCACCGAGCCAAAGTATGATTCACAGGAGAGCATCTACATCGCCATCAATGCGCTGCTCGACGATGCGATCAAGAATCTTACGGCGGCTACGAGCAACCTCAAGCCCGGCAGCGATGACCTGATGTACGGTGGCAAGGTCACCAGCTGGGTCAAGGCAGCAAACTCGCTCAAGGCCCGCATGGCCATTCACCTGGCTGAGCGCAGCGCCGCTGCCTCTTCGGCTGCACTTGTCGCAGCAGCAGCCGGTATTGCGTCGAACGCCGAGGACTTCCAGTTTACGTTTGGCTCGCTGGAAACGGAAGCCAACCCATGGTACCAGTTCATCACTCAGCGTGATGGCGACCTCACATTTGGTGTGAAGCTTTCGGAGATCATAACGACGCTGAAGGATCCACGCGGACCGATCTTCGCTGTGGCCGATTCGACAGGTGCCGTCAACGGTACATCACGCATGAATGAGTTCTATGCCGGTATCGCTTCGCCGGTTCCGTTCCTGACCTTCACTGAAATGAAGTTCATCGAAGCCGAAGCCAACAACCGTCTCGGCAACAGTGCCGCCGCTCACACGGCATACCTTGCTGCTGTCACGGCTTCGCTTCAGCGCTCAGGCGTTTCGGCTGCAAGCATCACCGCTTACCTTGCCCAACCGGCAGTTGATCCCGGTGCTGACAAGCTGACGCTGGAGAACATCATGACGCAGAAGTACATCGCGATGTACACGCAGGCTGAATCGTGGACGGACTGGCGTCGCAGCGGCTTCCCGAAGCTGGCTCCTGTGACCGGCTCGAACATCCCTCGCCGCTTCCCGTATGCACAGGCCGAGCGCCTGTACAACTCGAAGATGCCAACCGGAACGACCATCTTCGACCGCGTGTGGTTCGACGTGCCGTAAGGCAGCCGACACTTGACCGAAAAAACAAAGCCGGTGCACCGTTCGGGGTGCACCGGCTTTTGCTTTCTTAAAGGGCAAAGTGAATCGTCAGGACGGCACGCCCGTGACCGTTGTGTACTTGATCACGTGCTTCTTTTCGGGATGCTGACGCTGGTACTCGTGGTTGAGAGCCACAGCCGCCTCGTGAAAGCCCGAAAGGATGAGTTTGAGCTTGTTCGGATACTCGCAGATATCACCAACGGCATACATGCCTTCGACTGTCGTCATGTAGTTCGTCGGATCGACCACGACAGCATTCTTGTCAAGGGCCAGACCCCATTGCGCGATCGGTCCCAGCTTCGGTGAAAGGCCAAACAACGGAACAAAATGGTCAACGCGTAGGTCCTCTGTCGACCCATCATTATGCGTGATCGTGACGGTTTGAAGAGCCCCTTCTCCTGCAAGTGCCGTTACCTGCGCATCGGTGATCATGCTGATGCGGCCCTGATCTGCCAGTTGCTGCGCCTTGGACACGCTATCCGGTGCAGCCCGAAACTGGGCGCTGCGGTGAATAAGCGTTACATGCTCGGCAATATCAGCCAGCACAATGGTCCAATCCAGCGCCGAGTCTCCCCCACCGCCGAGGATGACACGCTTGCCACGGTAGTACTCCGGGTCCTTGATAATGTACTCAACACCCTTGTCTTCGAACTGAGCCAGCGATTCGATCACCGGCTTGCGCGGCTCAAAGCACCCCAAGCCCCCTGCCAGAAAGACCGTCTTACCGTGGATCACCGTGCCACGTGTGGTAGTGATACGGAACGTTCCGTCATCAAGCTTGACGAGCTCCTCGGCCCGTTCGCCCAGCGTAAAGGAGGGCTGAAAAGGGGCTCCCTGCTTGATGAGATTATCGATCAGGTCGCCGGCCAGCACGGATGGAAAACCCGGAATGTCGTAGATCGGCTTCTTCGGGTAGATCTCCGCACACTGCCCGCCGGGGATCGGCAGATAGTCAATAAGGTGACATTTCCATTTGAGGAGCCCGGCCTCAAAGACCGTGAACAAACCGCACGGCCCGGCGCCGATGACGATTACATCGGTATGGTGGACGTTTGCCTGTGTTTCCTGTGACGTCATAACGTCGATTTCTCCGTATCTGATGATTGCGAAAATAACCGTACTCGCACGCCCGATCGCATGACCGCGATCCATGCAACGCCGCCGACGACAAGCGCTACACCCTGGTTGGAGACCCACGAGACCATGGCAAACACAAACCCCTCATAAGGAGTTGCATCGAACAGTGAGACCAAGCCGACCTGTCCGGCCAGGTGATACACGCCGATCGCACCGGGAGTGGGTGCGATGGTCACCGCCACCGCAAGGATCACCAACAGCAATAGCGCTGCAGCAACTCCTGGATCGGATGTCGAGGCATACGGCATGGCCTTTAGCACAAGCCATGTCGTGAGCGTATAAAGTGCCCAGATCAGCACCGTGTGCCAGAGGATCAGCACCATAAGCCTGGGCCGGCGCACGGCTTCGAGTCCTCGTCGGAGCTTCTGTACCATGCTCACGATCGCACCGGCAAGGCGCGCATGCAGGCGGCCAAGCGTCTGCTCGACCAGGACCTCTCCCCAGCGGGTAAAGAGCACCAGACCGATCAGCGCCGCAAGAAACCCGAACATCGTAGAAAGACTAAGAATGGTTGACCGTGCGTCGGCCGAGGCAAATGTCGACGGAGAACTACCCTGCAGACGCATGATGGTTGTTGCCAGCTCGCTCTGGCCGTAGGTCATCACCAACAGAAGGGCCACCAGAAGCGACAGAACATCCAGGACGCGTTCGACTACGACGCTGCCGATAGCGGTCTCGGCCGGAAGACCCACGCGCTGCGCAAGTACCAGAGGGCGAGCCACCTCACCTGATCGGGGCACGAGGGCGTTGGCCGCGTACCCGATCATCACCGCGCTGAACGATGTGCCAAGCGGCACATCAACGCCGTTGGGACGCAGCAGGATCTGCCAGCGAATGGCGCGGCTTACGTGTGCAAGCAGCCCGGTTATCGTGGCACCGATGATCCAGAACGGATTCACGGCAAGCATATCGTTCACGAACGTCGGCAGGTCGATCGTCCCCATCCCGCTGATGAGAAACATCGACGTCAGCACAAGGAGCGCCAGCGGAAGGAGATACGTAAGCAGAAGACGCAGAACCTTCGGCATGTCAGCTCCTGCTTACCTTCTTCGCGCGGACGGCTTTCTTGACTGGCGTTGCATTGTGCTGCTCGTAAAAGCTGCGCAGCGCCGCACCGGTGTGCGATGTCGCATGCTGAGAAACCTCATATGGCGTGCCGGCGGCAACAATGTGTCCGCCGTGCTCTCCGCCCTCCGGCCCAACGTCGATCACCCAGTCGGCCGAGCTGATCACATGAAGGTTGTGCTCAATGATCAGCAGCGTATTGCCCTGGTCGACCAGGCGATCAAAGGACAGAAGAAGCTTGGCAACATCATCGACATGCAAACCTGTAGTCGGCTCATCGAAGATGAACAGCCTGGCACCGTCTGACTGCGACTCCAGATGTCCGGCAAGTTTTACGCGCTGCGCTTCACCGCCGCTGAGCTGCGTCGAGGGCTGTCCAAGGCGCACATAGCCAAGCCCCACATCACTCAGGATACGCAGCTTGTTAACGATGCGCGGATACTCGCTAAAATGAAGGATGGCATCGTCTACCGTCATATTCAGCACGTCGATGATCGACTTGCCGTTGTAGGCGATCGTGCGCGCATCGCGCTTGTAGCGCGTCCCGTTGCAGGCCTCGCAGGGCAGGGTGATATCGGGAAGAAACTGCATTTCGATCTCCACCGAGCCAGCCCCCTCGCATGATTCGCAACGTCCGCCGGAAACGTTGAACGAAAAGTATCCCGCCTTCCAGCCGAGCTGCTTGGCAGTCTGTGTCGACGCAAACACGTCGCGGATCAGATCGAAAACCTTGATATAGGTGGCCGGTGTCGAGCGCGTTGAGCGCCCGATCGGACTCTGGTCGACCATCTCCACGCCTGTGATATTCTCGAGTCCGTCGATCCTGAGACACGATCCGGCCTCGCCGGCATACGACCCGAAGGACCTTTGAATACCGGCATAGATCACGTCGTGAACCAGAGAGCTCTTGCCCGATCCGGAAACGCCCGTCACCACACACATCGTGCCCAGCGGCACAGTCACGGTGTCGCCCTTGAGATTGTTGTGAAGGGGCTTGACGACAACGATCTCCGAGCCGGTGCCTTTGCGGAATGTTGACTTCGGAACAACCGATCTGCTTCCGCGCAAGTACTGCGCTGTGAGAGACTCACCGCTGTGGAGCATCTGTTCGAGAGTTCCGCTAAACATTACGCTGCCGCCGTGTTCTCCGGCGTGCGGCCCGATGTCGATGACGTGATCTGCCGTACGGATGACATCAAGATCATGTTCGACAACGATGACCGTATTGCCAAGACCCTTCAGACGTTGAAGGATGCTCAGCAGCCTTCCCGTGTCGCGCGGGTGCAGACCGATGCTCGGCTCGTCAAGCACGTACAGCGTGCCAACCAGTGCACTGCCGAGTGATGATGCCAGATTGATGCGCTGGGACTCGCCCCCTGAGAGAGTATGCGATAACCGGTCGAGCGTGAGGTATTCAAGGCCGATCTCACACAGCAGCCTGAGACGACGGCGGATCTCTGAAAGCACCTGACCGGCGATGGCCATCTCCTGATCCGTCAGGCGCAGTTCATCAAAGTGGCACCGCGCCTGCTGAAGCGTCATGGCCACCACGGTTGGCAAGTTACAGTCACCAACAAACACCTGCCGTGCCGCCGTGCGCAGGCGCGACCCCTGACAGCCGGAACAGGTCGTGAAACCGCGGTAACGTGAGATCATCACGCGGTAGTGTGTTTTGTACGATTTCTCTTCGAGCATCTGGAAGAATCCGTCGATACCGAT
>CANHFG010000044.1 GCA_947459875.1 Ignavibacteria bacterium | reverse complement strand
CCGGGCGAGCAGGAAAGACGGGCACCGGGCGAGCAGGAAAGACGGGCACCGGGCGAGCAGGAAAGACGGGCACCGGGCGAGCAGGAAAGACGGGCACCGGGCGAGACTGCGTCTCGCCCCTACACGTGCGTCGTCCCACACCTGAAACCTGAAACCCGAAACCTGAAACCTACCCCAGCCCATCCACCAGGCGATCGATGATCGTTGCGATTTTACTGGCGTCGTCATCAGGAAGAGCTGCTCGAAGTTGACGGTCAAAGCGGCGCAGGATAGGGTCGAGCTCCGAGAGCAGGGCAAGCCCCTTGCTCGTTATAAAGCTCATCGACAGACGACCATCTTCGGGGCTTTTACCGCGTGCGACCAGGCCTTGCTTTTCCAGACGGTCGATAAGGCGTGTGACGTCGGGCGCTTTCTGGATCATGCGCGAGGTAATCTCTCCGCGGGGATGTCCATTCGGGTGAACACCTCTCAGGATGCGCAGGACGTTGTACTGTGGCAGTGTGATGTTGAAGGGGGCTACCAACTCATCCATATGACGGTTGATGATATCGGCACAGGAGAGAACGCCAAGAATGGCCTCCTGCTGTGCTGATGCGAACTTCTGCTGTTTGAGTCGGTCTTTGAGTGCCATGCTTTATGCTTCCTTCTCAGCGACGCGCAGGGCAGTGATGATGTTCTCAAGATCCCCGTCGACGATGGATTGAAGCGGGTAGTTCTTGACATCGCCTTCAAGACGGTGGTCGGTGACGCGGTTCTGCGGCCAGTTGTAGGTGCGGATCTTTTCCGATCGGTCACCACTGCGGACCATGTCTTTGCGCGCACCGGCGATGGCCGACTGCTGGCGTTCGAGTTCGAGGTCGTACAGGCGGGCACGAAGTACCTTCATGGCCTTGTCCTTGTTCTTCAACTGAGAGCGTTCGTCCTGACATTGCACGACAATGCCGGTGGGGATGTGAACGAGGCGTACGGCTGTTTCGACCTTGTTGACGTTCTGTCCGCCCTTGCCCCCTGACCTGAAGATGTCGATCCGCAGATCTGTTTCGTTGATCTGCACGTCCACTTCTTCGGCCTCGGGCAGGACCGCAACGGTAGCGGCAGATGTGTGGATGCGACCCTGAGCTTCCGTTTCCGGAACGCGCTGCACACGGTGGACGCCGCTTTCGTATTTGAGCAGGCCGTAGGCCTCGTCGCCATGGACCTCGAAGGTGATCTCCTTGAAGCCCCCTCGCTCACTCTCTGTGATATCGATCGTCTCGATCGTCCAACCCCGACGTTCGCAGAACCGTTGATACATCCGGTAGAGGTCACCAACGAACAGTGCCGCTTCATCGCCACCTGTTCCGGCGCGCAGCTCCATGATGCAGTCTTTCAGGTCGTTCGGGTCACGTGGAATCAGCAGCACGGTCAGCTGCTCTTCAAGGCCTTGCAGTTGCTCCTCCAGAGCATGGGTATCCTCATACGCCATGTCCCGCAATTCCGGGTCCGTCGATGCGTCATCGATCAGCGCGCGATTCGCACGGATCTGGCCGACAACATCCAGGTACTCGCGTCCGACCGAGATGATCGGAAGCAGACTCTTGTACTCGCGACTCGCCTCGCGCAGCAGGGTCGGGTTGTTGACGGTATAAGGGTCATTGAGCGACTGTTCTACCTCGGCAAAACGGTCGATAAGGCTGTGCAGTCGTTCTTCCACAGACAAAAATATCGCAACTTGCCGTCATGTCTTGTCGCTCAATCTTCCTAAGTCTTTTCTGCTCGGCCATCGTCTTGTCGGGCTGTGCCGAGGAAGACCCCAACATCGTCAATCCGGTGCCGGGCGGACGTCGCATCACGATGCGGCTCTACAACCTCGTACCCGACGGAGAGCAGCGACGGCTGGTGATGGAAGAGGGGTTTGCCTCGGGGCAAGTCCCGATGTTCGCCTTCAGCGATACCGTCCAGTCGCCGGGCGACTCTACGCTGATCGAGATCCTTCGCGCTGGCGAAGTGGAGTTCCGCTCTCCGCGGCGCGTTCCGTTCATCCCGAACACGGCCTATAACTTCTATGCCGTGTCCGGACGGGACAAGCCAACAGCGTTCGATACGGTACTCTTTGCCAATGCGACCACGCCGGGCTCGGCAAGGGGCTTTGCACAGGTGCGCCTTTTGAACATGCACGCCGACGCTTCGCGTAGTTACGAGCTGCGGCTGGGATGTCCCAGTGGACTGGCTCTTACACCATTTCCGGTGACGCATCGCCAGACGTCACAGTTCACCGAAGTGTTTCCTTCGAATACCGTCCTGTCGTTGATCGAGCATCGAGCTGGCACCTCAACCGTTATTGGAACCTTCGAGTCGCTGCTTGGCGAGCGTCGCACCTACTCGCTCGTTGTTCACACAGCAGAGTCGGGCGATGCGCCTCGCATGATCTTTGTGGAGGAATCCGATCGTTCTTCTTCGTCGACCCGCCCCTTTACACCCGTGGCTAGCCGCACGGCAGACATGCGGGTCGTGAACCTTTCGTCGAGTCCGGTGGACGTAGACATACCTGCCCTTTCGGTGACAATCGCCAAGGGGCTTGATGGGCGTCGCATTGGCGATCGTGTTGCGGTCACAACATGTGAATCGGCGCTTCCCGATAAGATCCGAGCACGATTGGCCTCGGGAGCAGAGTTGTTCGACAGCACCTCGCTGGTCGTGCGTACGGTTTTCAGTGTGATCACGGCAGACTCTGGTGCGTCCGGCCTGATGGTCGTGGCTCCTTCGATCCAACGTCCGATCGGCTCTGCGGGTAAGGCCGTCGTGCGCGTGGTCCATGCGGCGGCGACAACTCCTAACGTGCGGGTATCGACCAGCTCCCGCACCTCTGCCGCCTCGATCAGCGGCGTGCATCCGGCCATCACGCTGGCTCAGAGATTTGCCCGTCAGAGTATCTCGGCTCCCGTTGCGATCGATCCAGGACAGATGCCGATAACGATCACCTCGGAGTCGACCCCGACGCAGCTGCTGCGCGTGGCGACGGTGAACGTGGAGGCCGACAGATCCTATGATCTGGTGCTTCACGAACGGCTTGGTGAACTTCAGGTAGCCGTGATCGAGCAGGAGGCATCATCAAGTCCGGTCACGCTCATGCAGGATGCCTCGCTGGTGACCCTCGTTAACGGTGCTGTTGGCAAGGATCAGATTCCTGTGCAGCTCGGATCGGCCATTACCGGCGGACGTCTGTTCTTTGGGAACACCATTGCGACGTGCCTCGAACAATCTGACAATCAGTTCGCTATCGATGGGCTAGGGGGCTCGATCGTCCTACGCAACGCCGACCGTACACTCATGGTGTACAGCCTGCCGAATGGAAAGCCCGAGGTGCTGCAGTTTCGCACACTGCCTCTGATTCCCACGGCCGGCAAGACCATACGTCGCGTGGTCAATGCCACACAGGACATTCAGAAGCTGACAGTGTCGGTAGACTCGATCGCGACGAGCGAAACGGCCGTTGTACTGGCGCGTGACGTTCCGATCGGACAGATCTCCGAACCCATGGTCAGCACCCAGGACCGCCGCGGGACGTACTACTTCTTCGACTCGGATGCTCGCATCAAGCTTTACACTCTACCGGTGCAGCTGGCCACTCTTGGAAACAACTTCACGCTGATCGTGATCGGTGAGCGTTCACGCGGATATGACGTCATCGTGATGCAGGAGATATGACCGTTCGCTTCCTTGGAAAGGTCGGCCCGAAGGCCCACAGCACACAGACTGTGTGGCGGCCCGAAGCGGTATATTTGCGCCGTATGTTCCTGAGCCCCCTGACAATTCTACCGGCTGCACGAGGATTGCTTCTTGCCATCGTGCTGATGGCCGTCTGCCTTCCTTCGGTCGCAGCCGAGTTTGCCCTGCCAGATACGATTTCTATTGCCCCAGGAGAGCGCCGCGAGGTTGCGCTGACGGGAGTGATCGAAGTTGGTGGGGCTACAACGATCCGCATCAGGTACACGCCGGGAGTGGTTCGGATCGTTTCTGCGCGCGGCGGTGATCTTACCAGTCAGTACTGTGAGCAGATCACTGTTCGCGACAGCATCATCTCGGGCACCGAAGCCATTGCCGTTCTGACATGCCCATTTAGCAGACCGGCCATAGGTGACACGGTGTGCTTTCTAACTCTTGAAGGTATTGGCGGACCCGACCGGATCGGACAGATCACCATCGTGTCGATCTCAGCATCAGATATCGACTTTCCCGTTAGTCGATCTGCCGGCGGCCTAGTCAATCGCACGGGCCCGATCATTGGCGGTCAACGTGGCGAAGTGGCCATCACCGGCAACTACCCCAACCCGTTTGCCGAGCGAACACGGATCGTGTTTCGCGTTCCGATCGCTGAGCCCGTTCGAATGACGCTGCGCACGATACAGGGACGTCTTATTCGCGCATGGTCGGTTGATGCCGTCGCCGGCGAAAACAGCTATGAACTGACCATCCTTCCGGCCGAGGCCGCATCGGGCATGTACATTCTCGAACTCCGGTCGATCGCCGGTACGGCCTACCACAGCGTAAGGATACAACCGTGATGCGACTGTTGGTATTGCTGACGCTTCTGCTGGGCATCACCTGCTCTTCGGCACAGGTCGACGTTGAAAAGACCAGCTCTGAGGGTACGGAGTTCTGGCTTTGCTTTATGAAGAACTTCCGTGAGGCGGGTCTAACAGATCAGTCGGGACGTCAGGGAGGCCTGCGCCTTCAGCTGTTCATCACAAGTAGCTATGATGCTGAAGTGCGTATCCGTGTGGAAGGCATTCAGTTCGACAATACCGTAACGGTGAAGGCCAACACGGTGGTCAACGTCTCGATCCCCGCAATGGCCCAGGCCAGCGCACAGGAAAGTCCGGAGCGTCTGGCCGTGCACATCACCTCCGACAAGCCGGTCAGTGTGTACGGACTGAGCAGCCGGTTCCAGACAACCGATACCTATCTCGGTCTTCCGGTAAACATCCTGGGCACGGAATACCGTGTGATGGGTTATACCAAGATCCAGAACTCCCCCGAGATGCTCTCCGAGCTGTCCATCGTTGCAACAGAAGATGGCACCGAGGTGACGATCGTACCGCGTGCGATCACCTCGACCGGACGTCCGGCCGGGGTGCCGTATGTCGTGCGTCTGAGAAAGGGCGACGTCTATTCTGTCGTTGCCAAATGGGAGGTGGCCGGTGGATGCGACCTGACGGGAACATACATCAAGTCCAACAAGAAGATCTCGGTCTTCAGCGGCCATGCCTGCGCCTACATCCCTCCAAAGGTTGAGGCCTGTAACCACCTGATCGAACAGATCCCTCCGATCTCGGCATGGGGCAAGCACTACTACATCGGCATGCTCAAGGAGCGCTCGCGCTACACATACCGCGTGGTTGCTTCGGCCGATAGTACGAAGGTGTTCGAAGACTCGAAGCTGATCGCCATTCTCAAGGCCGGAGAGTTTTACGAGAATCTCAACGCCATGAAGAACACGCAGATCACGGCCAGCAAGCCGGTGCTTGTGGCTCAGTTTGCTCAGGGCTTCAAGAATGGCGATAGTGTGGGCGATCCGATGATGATCGTCGTCACGCCAACGCAGCAGTTCCGCTCTGAGTACCGATTCGCGACTCCGATCAATGGCGACTGGCATCACTACGTGAATGTGATCGCCCCACGTGAGAGCATCAAGGACATCCGACTCAATGGTCGCCCCCTGGACTCAACACTCTTCCGACTCTTTGGCGAGAGCCGTTACGCTATCGGTCAGGTGCAGGTGCCATTCGGCACGCACGTGATCAAGGGCAACGTGCCGTTCGGTTTGTACTCCTACGGTTTCGGGTTTCTCAAGGCGGCCTTCGATGCCTATGGAAACATGGCCGGCCAGTCCTTCTATGACGCTACGAGGTTCGTCGACTCGATACCTCCGGATGCCGATGACCGATACGTCAAGGGAGAATACCAGGTGATCATCCGCGATGATCGGATAATGGATCTTGGTATTCGCTCTGTGAGCGTCGTTCAGGCAACGGGACTTGAGGCAACCATTCCGTTTATCGATGAGGGGGCTCCGCAGATCGTTGTCAGGATTAAGCGCATTGCCGGTGCCGAGATCTCAAAGCTCGTGCTCAAGGCAACCGATGCTGCGGGCAACACGAGTCTTTTTTCGGTGTGTCATCTCTTCGACAACGTCTCGTCCAAGTACGCCTACAACCTGGCCAATGGCCCAGACCAGCAATGCGTCAGCGGTGGCGCATGGCATGCAGGTGCCTTCATCAATACAGGCAGTGCATTCCACTCGCTGAATACACGGTTTGCGGCTGTTGCAACGCAGGGGACGTTTAACAGCGATGCCCAGGGTAGTAATCTTGGCATTGGTGGCATGGTCGGATATCGTCAGAGCGAAGCATTGATCCTGCAGGGTGGCCTCTCGTATACATCTGTAGGTGGACAGCTGCTTGCGCCCGATACGGTTGCGTTTCAGGTGCTGGATTCCGCAGCCAAGGTCTACCGTCAGTATCAGGAAGCCGACCGTCTGGATCTTTCTCTGAAGTACCTCCACGCCCACGTCGGCCTGGAATACTTCCCGCGGAAACACTTCTACATCGGTGCAGGCCTTCAGCTATCGCTGCTGCTTTCGAACGCCGTCGTTTCAGAACGCTTCATCATGCGTCCGTCGGGTTGGACCTATCCAGATGGCTCCACGGTTCAGACACGTGACGTGACGAGTCTGCCCTCGCTCAGCGGCACGGTTGTCTCCGCATATGGTAGCGTTGGCTTCCTCTATCCGGTCAGCTATCGCATTTCGGTCTTTGCCGAATCGCGATACACGACGTCGCTAACGCAGATGGCCAGCGAGTCACCGTGGACGCTGCAGACCTTCGGTCTGATCGCCGGCGCTCGCTACCGATTCTAACAGACGTCATGGTCAGGGCTGGCTGGCTTGCCGTTCTTGAGAAGGATCTTCGATCGGAGATCCGCACTCGCTACGGCATTACCTCGCTATCGCTCTTCGTCGTCACCGCCGTCATCCTCGTTGCCATCTCAACGGCCGACGAGGCAGTACCTCGACCTATCATCTCGGCCGTACTCTGGGTCGTGATGTTCTTTACGGCAATGACGGGTCTGGCAAGGGGCTTTATCAGCGAAGAGGAACGTGGAACGGCCCTCTACCTGCAGCTGAGTGCCACGCCGTCGTCGATCTACATCGGCAAACTCATGGCCAACACCATCCTTGCCGTTGCCTCAAATCTGCTCGTCGTGATGCTGATGGCACTTCTTGTGCCCTCGCTCACCATCGGGGCCGTACCGTTGCTGATCACCGTCGTCGTGCTTGCCAGCATCGGTCTGGCTTCGGTGACGACCATCACGTCGGCCATCGTTGCCAAGGCCGGCTCGAAACAGGCCCTGCTGCCCATCCTTGCCTTTCCCGTGCTGCTGCCGCTGATCATGCCGGGCGTGCAGGCTACACTCATCGCCCTGGCCGGTTTGGGCTGGACGGATGTATCGGGTGACCTGGGTCTGATGACCGCCCACGTTGGGATCATCACCGCCGTTGGCAGTCTACTGTTTGAAGCTGTCTGGACCGATTAGGCTGAGATCATTCTTGAGGCGATCGTTCCGCTGCTCATCACTCCCGGAAGCCCTGCTCCGGGGTGCGTGCCGGCGCCAACAAAGAAGAGATCTTCGATGTCTTCGCTTTTGTTGTGCGGACGCCACCAGGCGCTTTGCAGCAGGATCGGCTCAACAGAAAAAGCGCTTCCCAGGTAGGAGTTGAGCGTGTCGCGAAAGTGCAGCGGATCGATGATGTGTTCGCTGACAATATGCTTGGACAGATCTGGCATGTAGCGACGCTCCAGTTCGGCCACGATCCGGTCGCGATAGACCGTTCGCATCTGATTCCAGTCCGTGCCCGACTCAAGATGCGGCACAGGCGAAAGCACGTACCACGAGTCGCATCCCTCCGGAGCGAGCGATGGATCGGTTGCCGTGGGACGATGCAGATACAGCGAGAAGTCGTCGGCCAGATGTTTGCGCGTAAAGATGTCCTCGACGAGTTCGCGATAGCGTGGCCCCATCAGGATCTCGTGGTGGGCAATATCGTGGTACTGCCTGTTGGTGCCGAAGTACATCACAAAGAGCGACATCGAGTAGCGCATCTTCGAGATCTTTTCGTTGGTGTTGTGCTTACGATAGACCGGTGGGATCAGCGACAGATAGGCCTGCGCCACGTCGGCGTTGCATACGACAATATCGGCGGGGATCTCCTCACCCGAGGCAAGGCGGACACCGCGGGCATGGGGCTTGCCTTCGATCTTCTCGATCAGCATCTGTCCGACCTCGCTGTTGTAGCGGATCGTGCCACCAATGTCCTGAAAGAGCTTAACCAGAGCCTTCACCAGCGCACCTGTTCCACCCATGGCGAACCAGACGCCCCATTCCTGCTCAAGCTTGTGAATGAGCGCATAGATACTGGTCGTCTGGAATGGGTTGCCACCGACCAACAACGGATGAAACGAAAACACCTGACGCAGCCGAGGGTCTTTGATGTGAGAGTTAACGAATGCGGCAACACTCCTGTCGGACCGTAATCTGATGAGATCCGGCAGTACCTTCAGCATGTCGGTCAGGTGCGTGAACGGCTGATCGATGAGATTGAATCCGGCCTTGAAAATCGCGGCTGTCTTGGCATAGAAACGCTCGTAGCCTTTGACGTCGTCCGGGTTGAAGGAGCGAATCTGCTCGATGACCTCTTCGCGCTTGCCGTTGTACCGGAACACCGTTCCGTCCTGGAACCGGACATTGTAAAACGGATCGATCGGGACGATCTTCACATAGTCATCCGTCTTCTTGCCACACAGCTCAAACAGCTCGTGGATCAGCCAGGGAGCCGTGATGATCGTCGGTCCGCCGTCGAACACAAACCCATCCTGCTCGTACACATACGCTCTGCCGCCGGGCTTGTCGCGCTTTTCAACGATCTCTACCTCGTAGCCTTTGGCGCGTAGGCGAATAGCGGCCGTGAGACCGCCAAAACCACTTCCGATGACGATGACCTTCACGGCAGATGTCCTAATGGATGTTCAACGTAGGGCACAAACATACGGGTAGCCACAGAGGGTTCCGTTGGAAAGACCGATTTTTGCCGGATGTCACGTTTGTACGCTCTTGATCTTGCCCGCTTCGTTGCGATGCTCCTGATGATCCAGGGACATGTGCTCGATGCGCTGGTGATGCCGAGCGTGATCGACGTCACTCAGCCACCGTGGAACATCTGGAGTTGGATCAGGGGGCTGACAGCTCCTGTGTTTCTGACCGTTTCGGGCGCTGTTCACGTGTTTGCTGCCAAGCGTAACGCCGAGGGGCACATACTTGACTCCACGCTTGAGCGCCGCATGAGATGGGCGGTAACGATCCTGGTGATCGGTTATCTGTTGGTGTTTCCGGGTAAGCGCGTGATCGACCTGCCGTATGTGACATCCGAGGGATGGCATACGTTCTTTGCGGTGAACATTCTTCAATTGGTCGGTGCGGCAATGATCGTTTTTGTTGCCGTAATGCAGAGCACGCGCTCGGTTGCCGACATGGGGCGTCGAGCGGCACTGGCCGCCGCGTTGATCCTGGCGTGCTCGCCCCTTGCCCATCTTGACGTTGTGCACGCGATGCTGCCGATATGGCTGCAACCTTACCTGACGTCGCAGTACGGCTCGCTGTTTCCATTCTTTCCTTTTGCCACCTATCTGTTCCTTGGCGTGGTCATCGGAGCACGCCTGCATGCGCTACCGTCCGAAGAGCGCGATGCCCGGCTTGTGCAGATGGGCGTACGGTTTGGTATTCCATTGGCGATTCTGGGATATGGACTGCTCTATGGGCTTGTGGCAATGGGAGTGTCGCAGAAGTCGATCGATAATGCCGACAGTGTCCTTCTCGTTGCTGCGCGGTTCGGAGCCGTGCTGGTGATCTTCGCCGGAGCAGTAAAGCTTTTGAGGCTGACATGGCGTCTGCGCTCGTCCTACATTCTCTTCGGATCAAAGTCACTCTACATCTACGTCATTCATGTCGTGTTGCTCTTCGGCACGCCCTGGTGGGATGGTATCGGGCGCACACAGGCGAAGTCGATGACGCTGGGGAAGGGGCTTGCCGCGCTACTGGTTATCCTCGCTGCCACGCTTGCACTGGCTTGGCTGATCGATAAGTATCAGCACGCGTCTATAGCCGAATCGACACGTCGACGTTTGCGCGCCGTGATGGTCGGCATGCTTATCGTGGTGTTTTCGATCGCGTGGTAGCACCGAAGCCCTTGCGGAGCTTTGCCGAGAGACGTTCTTCCAGAAGCGCTCGCGACTCGGGTGCGAGCAGACCCAGGCCAATCACACTCTGGCGGAAGGTGAATGCCTTATCGAGAGGGAAGCCCCTTCCCTCCAGCACCCACGTCAGGAACACGCCGTCGGACATGGCGGCCTCGAGATCTGTGAATGCGTTCACGTCGACCTCGCGGAACCACTCAGCGCGCACCAATTCACGGGTGAGCTGACGTCCGATGGCACGCAGGAATTCGCGCGTGGCATTGATGCGCTCAAGAAAAGCAGGGTTGTCTGTGCGCAGGGCGTGTGCCCAGAATTCCAGCAGAAGCGGGGCCTGTGCAGCACGGGACTCGTAGAACTCCACCGCACTGTCGCGCACAGCGTCCACCTTGGAGAGGGCATCCGGTGCCTCGTCGACACGTTGGCGCACGATCGACTCGTACTGACTCATCCACGCATCGTACACTGCAAGAAAGAGCTGCTCCTTTGTTGCGAAGTACTCATAGATCGTTCCCTTGCCGATGCCGGCAGCCTGGGCGATATCGGCCATCTTCGTGGCATGGTATCCCGTCTGCGAGAACACTTCGGCGGCATGCAGCACGATCTGTGCGCGTTTGGCTGCCTTATCTACGATCGCTGGCATGTGGCTCTGGCAGGGGGCTTAGAGAATCTTGGAGATGCTCTCGATGAGCGTTGTGACGCTTTCGTTCGAGCCCTTACCCCAGGTATGCAGGCGCACCGTGCCGGAGGCATCAATGAAGAGAACATTCGGAACGCCGCTGACGAACTTATAGTACTCGAAGATCTCGCCGTCGAAGTCCAGAAGGATCGGCGTCTTGTACGCGTCACGAAAACGTGATCGGAGATACCCTTCAAGAAAGCCCGGAGCCATGGAGACATCGGCAAGAGCAACAAACTGCACGCGGTCCTTAAAGCGGGCAACGAGTGGGTCCGTCCAGGCCGCCGTATAGTCACTGCCCTTCCAGTCGCTCAGGACCATGACGGTGGGTCGACCCTTGCAGTTCTTCGTCCACGACCATTCCTTTTCGAACTGATCGAGGAGCACAAACTCCTTGGCTTTCTTGCCGATGGCATGGTCACCCGATACGGCGACCGCGGCAGCAGTAATGACGGCGACGACTGCCGTGATGATCAGAAGGCGCATGACGTTACATCGAGATCTTGGCCGCGTCCTTAAGGAACGCTTCCAGACCTGCATCAGTCAGAGGGTGCTTCATTGACTGCATCAGAACCTTGTATGGAACCGTTGCGATGTGTGCTCCGGCCTTGGCGCATTCAAGAAGGTGGATCGGCGTGCGGATCGAAGCGGCGATGATCTGCGAGTCCAGACCCTGGGCATCCCATATCTCGCAGGTGTCCTGCAGCGCAATAAGACTGTCGGTACCGATATCATCGAGTCGACCCATGAACAGGCTCACATACGTAGCGCCGGCATTTGCAGCGATCAGCGCCTGGTTGGCCGTGAACAGCAATGTCACATTTGTCGGAATTCCCCGATCGCTCAGATTTCGCACAGCGGCCAGACCGGCCGGGATGAACGGGATCTTGATGGTGGCTTCCGGAAACCACGAGAGGATCTCGTCGGCCTCGCGTAGCATCCCTTCGGTGTCGGTGCTGATGACCTCGACACTGGTATGTCCGCCGACGGACTCGTGAATCTTCAGGATCAGATCCTTGATGTTCGTCGAAGGATCCTCCTTGGCCAGCAGTGATGGGTTGGTAGTAACGCCGCTGATGAAGCCCATCGAGGCGGCATGCTGGATCTCTTTCAGGTTTGCACTGTCGACGTAGATCTGCATAGGTGGTGATCTCCTTTGTGATGTAGGGACAAAAATACGGGAGGAACGTCAGCTGGAGTCAGTCGCGACCGTAGAGCTTGACGGCCGGGATCTCCCGAAGCAGCTGGTGGAAGTACAGAGCGTTCAGCACGGCAACAAGTCCTTCTTCAACGGACTCCGACCAGCGGTAGAGGATCGCCCCCTCCCGAGGAGCATGGTCGGCGTGCATCGGCACGATCTCACTAACGGGCCGTTCGGCGTCCTGGCCGGCAGCCTCGCGCACCAGAGCATCGAAATCCGGCAGCTCGGCATCGACTCGGATAACCCACAGCGCGATCGGCAGCGGGGCCTCGGCCAGATCAAACCATTCTTCGCCCAGATCCAGTGCCTGTGCAGAAGAGGCAGGGGGCTGCCCGATCCGGCAATCGGCCGGTTGCGAGGCATCCACCGGGCGGAGCTCCACGTCGAACTTCTCAGACATGGTCAGGCGCATCATCGTCGACAGGTACGACGAGGGCTCATCGGCGTGGAAGGTCGACAGTTCGGAGCTGCCGGGGCTGAAGTCGGCGCCATACACATGGGTGTAGTTCTGAACAGACAGGCACGGACCGCTGACGATCCGATAGTCGACGCGTCCGACGCCGGCGCCGTAGCCAAGGGGCGAGACCAGGGCGGCCTCGACCATGTTGGCCAGCAGCAATTCACCACATTCATCAAGCGAGCAGCGGCGCACGCCAATGCCACGCGCCTGGCAGGCAGCATCGATGGATGGGATCAGTGGACCGAACAGTTCGTGGTTCGGTATGGCGATGGTCATGCAAATTCCTCGCGGTAGCGTGCGGTGATGGCCGCCAGCAGAACGCCGGCGGCGACAGAAACGTTCAGGGAGTGTTTGGTCCCGTACATCGGTATCTCGATGGCCATGTGACAGAGCCGGAGAAGCTCGTCGGGTACCCCCGTCAGCTCATTGCCGAGGATGATGACCATCGGGAAGTCCGCAGCAACCAGGCTGTCGGCTGCGCGGGAATCATCGGTGATCTCGGCGGCGGCAATGCAATGCCCCTTATCACGAAGTGATCCGATGAGCTCTGCGGCTGATGGATGGTAAGAGTGGGGCACGACGAGTTCGGCGCCCAGGGCCGTCTTGGAGATCTCCGTCCGGGGCGGACGGGGCGTAAATCCGGTCAGATACACGTGGTCGACGCGAAACGCGTCACAGGTGCGGAAGATGGACCCAACGTTGTAGAGACTCCGAATGTCGTGCAGGAGCACGCCGATGGGATGTCGGGTTGCCGACGAGGCCTGCTCCGGAGAGAGTCGACGCGTTACCAGTTCTTCGTAGGTGAGCTTACGCACATGCGAATATCGTACTTTGCCACGGCATGAACCGTCGACATTTCCTTGCAACCGCACTTGCTGCCGTGCCCCTTTCTTCCCGGGCATGGGCCTCTGTGCTAGACCCGCAGGAGATCGCGTTTCTGGTCGTCGGCGACTGGGGAACGGGCGGCGCTCTGCAACGTCGGGTGGCTGCCTCCATGACGAAGGTGGCGCGCAAGAGCAATGCAACGTTTGTGCTTAGCACGGGTGACAACATCTATCCCGACGGGGTCACCTCGGCGGCCGACCCGCAATGGAAGACCAAGTTTGAGAAGATCTACGCTGATCTCGGCCTTCCATGGTGGGCTGCACTGGGCAATCATGACCATCGCGGCGAGCCCGACGCGCAGATCGCCTATGCCAAGGTCAACCCCCTGTGGAACATGCCCGGCCGCACGTGGCGACAGAATGTGAATGTTGACGCTGTAACCAAACTGGCCATTCTGGCTCTTGATACTACCCCCATAGTGCAGGGGGCTTCCCAGTGGCGAGACCAGCTTACGTGGCTGGATCGGTCGCTCACGCAGGAGCCCGCTTCGCTGCGGGTTGTTGTTGGACATCACCCGCTGCGCAGCTACGGACATTACGGCGATACGCAGACCCTTGTGAAGAATCTCAAGCCCCTTCTCGACAAGCACTCGGTTAACGCCTATTTGTGTGGGCACGAGCACGACATGCAGCTCATCCGCGACCCGGGTGATCGCTTTGCCTGTCTTGTCTCCGGCGGCGGCGGCGGGGAGAGGCCATCTCGGCCGGGACCCAACACAAAGCTTTCCTTTACTGGCGGGGGATTTGCCCTGATGCGCGCACGAGGTGCGGAACTTTCCGTCGAAATGTTCGATTCTTATGGGGTTTCCCGGGGACGCTACGAATTGTGATGCACCACATTCTGTTAACACTCATCATCGTTGCAACGCTCCTGTCAGGGGGCGTGCACGCCTTAGCGCAGGACGTACCCGACAGCAAGGGTCGCGATTTCTGGTTCACCTTCCTGCCGAACTTTCATAACGGCGAGCAACAGGGTCTGAACGATCCGGCCGAGAGACTCGAGCATGAGCTGCAGATCTATATCGGCGCTGAACGTCCCACGAAGGGAACAATCTTCTGGCGTACGCAGACCGGGGTCACCCGCTCGGCAGCTTTTACCATCACGGATCCCGCAGTTCTCTATCGGTTCGCCATCTTCTACGGTGGTATTGAACTGAAGGGAATATCCGGCAGTGGGGCGTCGCTCGACTTTCTGAACTCACAGAATGAGCGTGTCGCCCAACAGCACTTTCATGTTGTTGCCGACGATGATGTGACCGTCTATGCACTGAATCAGGCTCCACTGACGAGCGAGGCATTTCTCGTACTCCCGACTGACGCGGTGGCGAACGACTATGTGGTGATGTCGTACACAACCGACATCGCGAATTCTTTGAGCAACACAGTGAATCCGGCAACAACGCCGTCGCAGTTCGCCGTCGTTGCTACCGAAGACAGTACCGTTGTAACGATCGATCCAACCGCACCAACCCCGCGGAACCCCTCAGCAGAGCCCTTCACTGTTACCCTCCAGAAGGGAGAGTCATTTCTTGTTCAGGCCGACCCACGAGCCAACCCCCGGGGAGACCTGACGGGCTCGCGTGTTCGCTCCACCAAGCCAGTTGCCGTGTTTGCCGGACATAACCGTGCACTCCTGCCGATTGAACTGCGCGGAGACCTTGCCTCCCGTGACTGTCTGATCGAACAGATGAACCCGGTCCGAACGTGGGGGAAGAGTGCCTTCGTTACGCCGATGGCTCTGCCTTCAACGGAACTTGGTATCGGATACGACATCTTCCGCGTTGTGGCGGGCTTTGACTCGACCGAGGTATTCGTTGATGGTCAATCACGCCGCATCCTCATGGCAGGGGAGTTCTACGAGGGAAGACTTTTGGGCGCGTATGAGATCACGACGTCACGTCCGTCGCTGACGGCACAATACAAGGCCACAAGCGGCGATCCTCCACAGCAGAATGATCCGGATGTGCGTGAGTTCGGTGATCCGTTCATGATGCTTGTTCCCCCGGCTGAACAGTTCATGAGTTCATATCGGTTCATCAATCTCCAGTCATACGAGTACAATGTTGTCGGAACCAGAGCAGAGATCATCGACTCGGTATATCTGGAACAGTGGATGAACGTCGTCATCCCCTCTGATCGTATTGGCACGCTCGTGCTCGATGGATCGCCGGTGGACCCGGGTCTTTTTCGACCGATAGGATCGTCGGGATTCAGCTACGCACAGGTGCGCATGTCTGACGGCGTGCATGAGATCAAGGCCGATACACTGTTCGGTATCTACGTCTATGGTTACGGCGAGGCCGTTTCGTACGGCTATATCGGCGGCATGGCCTTCCGCCCCCTCGACGTCTATCCGCCCGTGATCTCCGGAGCACTGGAGTGTAATGTGTACCGCGGAGCGGTGGTCGACACGGTGATCGCCGACACCAAGGTGCGCGAAGTAAACGTCCAGCCCGGAGCCGTCAATGCGGTTCTTGAACTTGACGGGTTTAATCCGCCGCAGGGCGTGGTCAAGTATGCCGTCCGACTCGTGAATCCATATGAGGACGGATCTCTGGAGTTTATCGCCGTTGACGGTGTGAAACAAAGAGAACGCCGCCGTGTGCAGATCCCCGGATTTACCGTGGCCATCGCGTCCGCAGGATCAAGCGCAACACTCACGCAGAGGTCCTCCGTTGTGGCCGTCGGCCGCGAGCGCTGCGACTCGATCGAGATCGAGAACTATGGCAAGTTTTCTCGCACCTTCACGGCCTCGTTCAGAGGCGCAACGCGCGTTGACGCGCTCCAGCCCATGACCCTTGCCGCGGGCGAGCGTCGCATGCTTCGCTATTGTCGGGCCGGTACCGCCGAGCAGGTCACGATCGACACGCTGGTCTTCAGTGATTCCTGTCTTCAGCGGCCGGTTGCCGTGATGACCTTTGAAGAGCGCCTTGACGAAAAGGGTCCACAGGTGGAACGCGACGTCGATGTGTGCGACAGTGTCACCATCGTCACGATCTCTGACGAGCGCTCATCGGATCTGGGACTGCGATCGGTAACCATCCTGGATTCGGTTCTGCTGAACTGCTCGGTGAACATCATCAGCGATGCCGGCGAGGTGCTGATCCGCAAGTACGCGGTCAAACCGTTTGACAGGTATGCCGATGTCATCTACGGCTTCGAGGCGGTCGATTCGATCGGTAATGTATCCAGGATCATCGATACCATCCCGGGATTTCGCATGTCCATTGACGGGGTGATCGACTCGGTGGTTCGCCATGCCTTTGATACAACCGTCATTGGTTCGATGGCATGCGACACGCTGCCTCTGGAGAACTTCGGCATTCTTGGACTGAACATCCCGAACGCCTATCTGCGCAGCAATACGATCTTCAGCGCTCCTCAGGGTCAGTTCGGCATCAGCCTCGCCTCCAACGGTGGGAAGGGGGCTCTTGTTGTCTGCTTCAGCCCGATTGTGGGCGACACATCAAAAGTGCTCAGCGACACCGTTGATTTTGAGATCAATTGCCGCCTGCGGCGTCTAATCCTCAACGGTGTTGGACGCAGAAACACCCTGTCCGGACTATCGCGGTGCGACGTACCGGTAGGGACTTCCGTACGAAAGCTCTTGGGCGCTCTGGTGACCCCGCAGCCGGCACAGGACCGGTTCACCGTCACGTTTACCGAGCCGGATGTGCGTTCGGCCACCATCCGGTTGGTCGACCTTACCGGCGTGGTCCGATGGGAGCGCTCGTGGTCCGGTGAGCCGACCTCAGCGGTGCAGGTCGACTGCTCGGATGTCCCGGTCGGACTCTATGCATGCCAGATCGTCACGTCACGCATGCAGGTCGTGTCGGTTCTAATATCCCGCTGATAGCACACTCCAAAAGCACCCTATTCGTCAAATGTCGGAATTCCTTTCCGTAGTTTTGCGTCCCGCACGCTCTCGATGCACATGAAGAAACCCGCCGTCAGATTCTCAATCATCACCGCTGTTGCCATCCTCTTCGGCATCGGTCTCGGCTTCGTCGTCCAGCCCGTACTGTCGGGCGACTCGGTCATGGATCAGACGCGGAAGTTCTCCGACGTGCTGTCGATGGCCGCCAAGAATTACGTCGAAGACGTCGACACCCAGAAGCTGACCGAAGCGGCTATCCGCGGTATGCTTAAAGAGCTCGACCCGCATTCGGTCTATATCACAGCCAAGGAGATGGTCAAGGTCGAAGAAGACTTCCGCGGTTCCTTCGAAGGCATTGGTGTCGAGTTTGACGTAATCAACGATACGATCACCGTGGTAACTCCCATCATTGGTGGACCCAGCGAGGCGCTGGGAATCATGGCCGGTGACAAGATCGTGAAGATCAATGACACGTCTTCCGTCAAGACCACGCGTGAACAGGTTCCGAAGAAACTGCGTGGACCCAAGGGTACGGTCGTCAAGCTGCACATCAAGCGGTCAGGTGAAAAGGATCTCCTGGTGTTTGACGTTATCCGTGACAAGATTCCCGTCAATTCCGTCGATGCATACTTCATGATCGAAGGCACCGACGTCGGCTATATCACTGTCAACCGGTTCATGGCCACAACGCATGAGGAAGTCCTCAATG